>JAZUFG010000058.1:0-36070 GCA_045640565.1 Oscillospiraceae bacterium
ACCCCGGCGGCGGCACCCCCGGCGACGGCACCCATCTTCTCCGGGAATTCCTGCGGCGAAACGAGCCGGGAATGCTCTTCGGCTCCATCGTCGATCCGGAATTTGCGGAGCTGGCCCACAAGGCCGGCGTGGGCGCCCGGATTTCCGGCCTCCTGGGGGGCAAATCCGACAAGCTCCACGGAGAGCCCCTGGAGATCCGGGATGCTCTGGTGGTCAATCTGAGCGATGGCCTGAGCCACTACCTCTCCCCCATGATGGCAGGTCTGCGCCTGAATCTGGGAAAGACCGCCCGGGTCCGGGTCGGAAATGTGGATATCGTGGTGAGCTCCGTGAAGGGCTCCCAGGGCATGGATGACCGCCCCTACATGATGACCGGCGCAGATATCCGTGACTACAGGATCGTGGGGCTGAAATCCAGCATCCACTTCCGCGCCTGGTTTGAGGACAAGGCCAAAGCCATCGTGACCGCCGATCCTCCCGGAATTCACACCTCCAATATTACGCAGCTTCCCTTCACGGATATTCCGAGGCCCTCCTACCCTCTGGACCCGGATACCGTTTTTGAAATTTCATAACTGTTTGCAGAAAAAAGCCGGAAATCCGGCTTTTTTCTTTTTATTTCTCTGAAATCCTGCCATTATCCCTCCCTAATTCGCACCCTTTTCCCTTGTATCCTCCGGGAAAAAAGCTACAATATAGGCATGCAGGCAAAGAAAACTGCCGAAAATTTCGGGATCTGTTTGTAACTTGCAAAAGGAGGAAGAAAAATGTTTTACTTAATTGTCAGCAGCGTATTTATCCTCGTGGGTGTGATCGTCGGGGCAATCAAATTTTCAGACCGCAACGCTAAGAAGGGGATCCTTTCCATTGTGATCGGCCTTGTGGCCGCCATCGCCGTGCTCTTTGCGGGAAGCATATGCTGCGTTTCCACCGGACACACGGGCGTGGTAACGACCTTCGGCCGGGTGGAAAACTACACCTATGATGCAGGCGTTCACCTGAAGAACCCCCTTTCCCGTGTATTCCAGATGGACAACCGCGTCCAAAAAGCATCCATTGATCTGGAATGCTTCTCCTCGGATATCCAGGAAGTGACCTGCACCTATACCATCAACTATCAAATCAGCAAAACCAACGCCCAGGACCTTTACAGGACCGTCGGAAAGAACTACTATGACACGGTGATCACCCCCAGCGTGGCAGAGAGCGTAAAGACCATTATGGCCCATTACACCGCAGAGCAGCTGGTCTCCAACCGGGATGCCCTGGGCGATGAGATCGAAGTGCTCCTCTCCGACCGTCTGGTAAACTACAACATTGAAATCGTAGCCACGGCGCTGGAGGATATCGACTTTACGGATTCCTTCACCAACGCAGTTGAGGCAAAACAGGTGGCTGTGCAGAACAAACTGAAAGCTACCACGGAGCAGGAACAGCAGACTATGGAAGCCCAGCAGAAGGCAGACCGCTCCGTCATAGAAGCCGAAGCAGCCGCAAATGTTGCCAAAATTCAGGCGGAAGCTGACCTGGAAGTGCAGAAGATCAATGCCGACGCCGCCGAATATGTGGGCCAGAAAGAGGCCGCCAAGAATCAGGCGATCGCCAATTCCCTGACGGACGAGCTGGTTGAATACTTCCGCGTCCAGCAATGGGACGGCAAATACCCCACCACCTATATGGGCACGAACGGCGGGGAAGCCCTGATCAGCATTCCCACCGTAGAATAAAAGTGGGAATGCCTCAAGGCAAAAAGGGGGCTCTGTGAATCATCACAGAGCCTCCTTTTGAATAACGCGATTGATACTCGGATGATTTCCCGGGCAAAAAGAAAACCCCCTGACCGTCTCTCCGGTCAGGGGGCTAGATTTCAGCTGCTGGGATCATCATGGATACCTCAAACTTTCTTTGATTTTGGTTGCCAAGCCAAACTCCGCGGCAGGAGCTCAGGTCAAAGGCTTCACCGTCCTTTTTTGATTTCTATCTATCTATCACTCTTTCGAGTGTCTTTATTTTAGCGAATGGGAAAGGATTTGTCTATTGGCAGATACGACAAGCTTTTTCCTTTGTTATTGTATACTATGCATAAAAACATATAAGAATATCCCTATTCATTGTGCAATATGCAATGCAATTTTGAACGCAAACTCACGCAAAAATTTTTCGGTGCAAAACAGGCCCTGTAAAAGCTTGCTTTCCGCAAAGCTTTTCTTGACAGAAAATATCTCTGCCGATATACTGTGTTTGGGCGGAAGATCTGCGGACTGCCATATCCCCGGTCCCGCCCGGTCATCCATTCATACCGCCGGGAGGGTTATTTTATGAAGAAGAAACCTGCAAATGCCTCTGTGTTTTTCTTTATCGCAGCCGGATGTTTCCTTCTCTCCGCTGTTCTCAGCTTCCTGGACGCCAATTACGCCATGGGCGCGATGCACCTTGCCCTTGGCCTCACGGAATTCCTCCTGGGGATCATCTGGCAGAAAAAGAACAAAAAACAGGAACAGGATGAGAACGCATAAAGGGCATCCCTGATTGCGGAAGAGAAAAAAAGCAAAGCAAAACCCCCTGACCACATCTCCGGTCAGGGGGTTAGATTTCAGCTGCTGGGATCATCCATGGATACCTCTAACTTTCTTTAATTTTGGTTGCCAAGCCAAACTCCGCGGCAGAAAGCTAGGTCATTTACTTCACCAACTTCCGTAAAATAAACGCTCGGTTTATCTCTAACAACTGTCTATATTCTAACCTCTGAAGGATCATTTGTCTATTGGCAGATACAACAAGGTTTCTCCTTTTTGTTTGTATAAACTGCACAGAATTTACTTCTGTTTATCCGCATATCTGTGCAACTTGCCCCGCAACTTTGGCGCAACGCAGCGCAACAAGCATGCGGAAAAGAGGAATTGCCAAAGAAAGGAATCCGTGCTATCATTTAGAAAAGCAAGAAAGGCGGTGAGGACAGCGTGCAAAAACTGAGAGAATGCAAAGGCAAAGCCGGATGGCTCTTCCTTTTGCTGGTCATTCTGCTGGTCCTCTTCTGCGCCTTTCTTTTCCTGGGGGATCCTTTCTTTTTCTTCGCCGCCCGCCCGGAAAGCAAGGGGGAAGCGAGAGGTGGGGAGGCATCTGCCCTTGCGGAAGGCATCCGGGAAGCTGCCGAAAGTCCGGCTGAGGCCGCAAAAGAATCCTTGACCCCTTTAAAAGAAGCGGCAGAAGCGCCGGAGATCCTCCCCGAAGAGGACAGCAAGCCGGAGATCGAAGCAAAGCTTCGTGAGGCGCTGGACAGCTTCCAAACAGAAGTCCTTCTCTATACCAGGGATACGGAATATCTCAAGGAAATTCTGGGGAAATTGCAGGAGGAGCCCCGCTATTTCTTCTTGGACTCCCCCATTCAGATCCAAAGCAGTTCCAAGGGAACCAGCCGGGTCTGCTTCAACTCTTCCTGCCGGGATCCGGAGAGCATGCAGAAAGAGATCGATTGGGCAGCAGAAGAGATCCTGGATTTGATCCCCGACGGGGCAGACGATTACAGCAAGGCAAAAGTCATTTATGACGCTCTGCTGGACCGGATCCGCTATGATGACAGCCTGCAGAATTATGACCTCTATCACGCACTGGTGGAGGGCTCCTGCGTCTGTGAGGGCTATGCCAAGGCCTTCCGCTATCTGGGAGAACTGGCAGGCCTGGAAATGGGCTACTATACCGGAATCGGATCCGGCCGGGGAAACAGCGATCTTCACGCCTGGAACAGCGCGATCCTGGACGGAGAACTTTACTATTTTGACCTGACCTGGGACGACCAGGAGGAGGATTCCTTCGGGGATAAACTCCACCTCTGGTTTGCCGTTCCCTACGATGACTTTATCGGAAGCCACACCCCGGATATCCGGCATCCCATGGCAGCTTCCGACGCAAGCGAGAACAACTATTTTTACCGGGAAGGGCAGGTCCTGCATGGGCCTAATGAGAGCGAACTCATGCAAATGCTGCTTTTGGATACCATGAGGCTGGAAATTTACTGTGAAAACCAGGAAGGATATGACTACCTTCTCAGCGTGGTATCTGACCCCGCCCTCTTCTCTCCGGAAATCTATGCCTCCGGAAAGGCCGTGATCTCCTGGCATTACATCGATGTGAAAGAGAGAAATGCCATCCTTCTGCAATTTGAATAATGCCTCCCTTTGATTGAAGAACCCTTTGACACGCTGATGCAGACGGCAAGGAAGTCCGGAAGACAAAGAACTTTTCCCCGTCGGCGTACATGGGGTACGCTAGGGGAAAAGTTCTGCAGTAAGTCAAAATCATTTAAAGATTCATCATGATTGATTGTGCCGATTTGTCTAGAATGTTTGATTCCGTAAAATATGGCTTACTGCGCGAAAAGCTCTAAAATAAACCTGATTTTGACGGTTACGGACTTTTTTGACATTCTGACGGCGGCAGCGGTTTTTCCGCTGCCGCCGTGGGTCCTTTACTGGGCTTTTCCCGCGCTCTCAATGGGCCAGCATTCTGCCGCGGCCCCCTTCTTCAGGACGTAGAGAGTCTTGAAATTATTCACTGTGGTGCAGCAATGGCCGGGAACGCAGAGCAGGGTATCCCCCGGATGCAGGCCGGAATCGGCCTTGAAAACCGTCGTATGCTCCTCGCTGAAGGAGAGCTCGCAGTCCTCATAGCCCGGGAAATAGGGGGGCACCTGGTCCATCGTGAGGGATTTGACTCCGCAGTCCACCACAAAGCGGTCCGACTTGACGGAAAGGACCGTGACGGCAAGATGCAGCGCCTGCTCAAAAGGAAGCTTCAGCCTGGCATAGCTGGCATCCATGAAAACATAACTGCCGGCCTGGATCTGGGTATAAAGCGTGTCTTTGGGCTTGTCCAGAACGGTTCCCGTGCTCGTTCCCGCGACCTCCCGAACCTCCACCCCGTTTTGGGCTAAATAATCCGCCAGTTCCCGCACGCGGGCCTCTGCCTTTTGCATCTCCTCATGGCGAAGCCCGGCATCCATCTCGTGGGCCAGATTACCGGCATAGGCCTGGATTCCTTCAAAGGTCAGGCAGGGCTGCTCCTCGATTTTCATGGCCAAGCGCAGAAAATTCCGGAAGCTCTCCACCCCGCAGCGCTTCATTCCGACCTCAAATTCCACCAGAATTTTGAGCCGGCTCCCTGCGGAGGCGCAGGCCTGCTGGAGGGCTGCAATGTTCTCCTCCTGGTCCACGCAGACGGTGATGTCCGCATCCTTCGCCATGGAAGCCAGTTCTGCGATCTTTTCCGGCTGAACGATCTGATTGGCAATGACAAGAGTCCGGATCCCCTGATCCAGCAGATCCCTGGCCTCCGAAAGCTTGGCGCAGGTGATGCCCCCGGCCCCCCGCTCCATCTGAAGCTTGGCAAGGGCCGTGGATTTATGCGTTTTATAGTGGGGATAGAGCTTCATGCCGGTTCCCTGAAGGATCTGATCCATTTTATCCATGTTGGCGAGCATGACATCATAGTCCAGCAGAAGGGCGGGAGTAAGAATCTTCTCAATTTGCATAAAAGCGCCATCCTTTCCTTTTTTCGCCGCCATTATATCAGCAAATGGGAGGAAAAGCAAAGCTCTTCTTGCGCAGCTCCTCTCCCGGGAAAGGGAATTGCGGTCCGCGGCTTGTATTTCCCCGGGAAATATGATAGATTTACCTTAGTTCCGAAAACTCATTTTCACGAATAGACTTTAAAGGGAGATTCCTCATGAAAAAGGCGATTTGGATCATTCTTGCCGTTCTTATCCTCTTGGGTGCAGCCTTTTTATATCACCGCATCACCATCCAAAAGGCGCGTGACGAAGTTCTGGCAGAGCAGGAGCAGAACGCCCTTCTGCAAAAGCGGGTGGATGAGGTCCGGAAAGAGCTGGCAGGCAGCGAAGAGGACCGGAAAAGCCTGAAAAAACAGGTCAGCGAGCTCATGGACAGCCTCACGGAGGATGTCTATGTCTTTGACTCGGCAGAGATCATGAACGAAATTCAGGACATCGGTGAGCTTGCCACCGTGGCCTACCGCTACACCAATGTGGCCACCGTGGATGGGCAAAAGGAGATTGCCCTCCTGAATATCAAGATCCCCTTCAGCAGCAAAACCGCCGTCATCTCCATGAACGGAGTCATCAAGGTCGGGGTCGATGTGACGAAAATCCGCATTGACAGCGATGAGGCCACGAAGACCATCACCGTTACCCTGCCCCAGGCCCAGCTTCTTTCCAACGAGCTGGATGAAAAGAGCATGGAAATCTATGACGAAAGCAGCGGGCTCTTCAACAAGGTGGATCTGCAGGACAGCAGCGATCTCCGGAGCCAACTGAAGGAAAAGGCCGAAAAGAACGCCGCTGAAAACGGAGTTTACGAGCAGGCCGCGAAAAATGCGGAAGGGATCATCCGCTGCATGCTAGAATCCATCCCCGGCTTAAAGGAGACATACAAAATCACCTTCCGCTGATTGGACGACGTAGGCATTGAAAATGGGACGATGTGGGCATCGTCCCCTACGGTTAAATCGCGGTGCCAATCGGGAAAACGGGACGATGTGGGCATCGTCCCCTACTGTTAAATCGTGGTGTCAATCGGGACAACGGGACGATGTGGGCATCGTCCCCTACGGTTTCAAAAAAACGCAGATGGCCAATCAGGGTCATCTGCGTTCTTTCTTTTCAAAAACGTCCGGGCAGAAAGAGACTCCGGCCCAGGGTAAGATCGCACACCTTTTTTCGAACAGAGGCCACATCCGTTACCCGGACAGCCGGCTCAGAGACGGCTCCCCTGCGGCACACAGGAAGATCCGCTTAATGCTGCTCGATTCCTCGCCTGACATGGTTCACGGGATCCTGTTGCGCAGGACCGGCTCCTCAACGCTGCTTATCAGGGTCAGACAATACAGCCTAAGCCCTCGAAAAGGAATTCATCCCTGCTATAGCGGATTGCAGGTTACAGGGCACCGCTGACTCCCCGACTAGTACGACCTTACCCCGGGCCGGAGCCCTTGGTAATACGAAATGAATATTACGGCTTTTATGCCTTGCTCTCAACGAAAGCAGCCAACTCACCGACTGTGGAGATTTTTTCATCCAGCTCCAGTTCTGTTCCGATGGCTTCTTCCAAATCCATGATCATTTCCACCATATCCAGAGAATCCACTCCCAAGCTTTCAAAGCTGGTGTCCTCCCGGATCTCATCCACAGAAATATCCAACTGCTGGGAAAGATACTCCGCAATGCGTTCAAACATACAATTCCTCCTGTGAAATGGGTCACAGCCCGAACTACAGAATCGGAAGAGGCAGGGCCTCAGCCCGGCCATCCTGCCAATATGATAGGAGAAAATTCCAAATTGTCAAGATATATTTTTCTTTTTCTCCCGCAGAAGGCCTTCTCTCGCAAAAGCCATAGACAAATGATTTTTTCTTGTGTACAATAAGGTGATATATTCATGAAGGAGGGAAGACACTATGCGCGAAGGACTTTGGGCACTCTTGCTGTCCTCTTTCGGAAAGATCCTGACAGCAGGCCTTGCCATGACCGTTCCCCTGACGCTGCTTTCCTTCTCCATCGGCCTCATCATCGCCATTATCACCGCCATGATCCGCTACGCCCGAGTCCCGGTGCTGGATGCCATTGCCCGTTTCTATATCTGGGTCATTCGGGGCACCCCTCTTTTGGTCCAGCTTTTTGTTGTATTTTACGGCCTGCCGAAAACGGGGATCACCATTGAAGCCTTCCCCGCTGCCCTGATCGTCTTTTCCGTGAATGAGGGAGCCTACTGCGCCGAAACCATGCGGGCGGCTCTGGAATCCGTTCCCGTCGGGCAGATTGAGGCCGGCTATTGCGTCGGCATGAGCTATCTGCAGATCATGCGGCGGATCCTTCTGCCCCAGGCTCTGCGGACCGCCTTCCCGCCCCTTTCCAATTCCCTTATCGGCCTTGTGAAGGATACCTCCCTGGCCAGCAATATCACCATAGCCGAAATGCTGGTGACCACCCAAAGGATCGTGGCGCGGACCTATGAGCCCCTGGCCCTTTATCTGGAAGTCGGCCTGATCTATCTCCTGATCTGCACCGCCCTGACCTTCCTGCAGCGCTGGGGAGAGAAAAAGCTGAACCGCTTTTCGGAGGTGGCCAAATGATGCTGGAAATCAGGAACCTTTCCAAAAGCTTCGGAGAGCACACCGTGCTTCCCGGAATTGACCTTTCCGTGAACAAGGGAGATGTCCTGGCCATATTGGGGCCCAGCGGTTCCGGCAAGACCACCCTTCTCCGCTGCATGAACTTTCTCGAAAAGGCAGACGGGGGCAGAATGATCTTTGACGGAGAGGAATACGAGCTCCGGGAAATCGGCAAAAGGGAGATCGCCGCCCTCCGGAAGAAGACCGCCTTTGTCTTCCAGAACTACAACCTTTTCCGGAATAAAACCGCCCTGCAAAATGTCACCGAGGGTCTGATCACCGTCCGGAAGATGCCGAAGAATCAGGCCGAGGAAAAGGGCCTGGCTCTCCTCCGGAAGGTGGGCCTGGAGGACCGGGCAGCAGCTTATCCCCACCAGCTTTCTGGCGGCCAGCAGCAGCGGGTCGCCATCGCCCGAGCCCTGGCCACCGATCCTAAAATCATCTATTTTGATGAGCCCACCTCTGCCTTGGACCCGGAGCTCATCGGGGAAGTCCTGGCAGTCATGCGGCAGCTGGCCCTGGACGGCATGACCATGATGGTGGTGACCCATGAAATGACCTTTGCCCGAAATGTTGCAAGCCGGGTGCTTTTCATGGAGGACGGAAAAATCATAGAAGAAGCCTCCGCCAAGGACTTCTTTGAAAACCCGCAGAATGAAAGAACAAAAGCCTTTCTCCGCTCCGGCGAAGCAGAGGTTTAGGGAGGAAAAAGCCATGAAAAAAATGATTGCCTGCATTCTCGCATGGATCCTGGTCCTGACTCTGGCTGCCTGCGGCGGCCAAAAGGAAGCCTCCGGAGATCAGCTCGCCCGGATCCGGGAAAAGGGTGAACTGGTGGTGGCCATGGAGGGCACCTGGGCTCCCTGGAGCTACCATGACGAAAACGACGCCCTGGTGGGCTTTGACGCCGATGTGGCCCGCGCCATCGGAGAGGAATTGGGCGTCAAGGTCACCATTATCGAGGGTGAGTGGGACGGCCTTCTCGCCGGCCTGGACGGCGGCCGCTATGACATGGTGGTCAACGGAATCGAAGTAGACGAAGAACGGGCCAAAAAGTATGATTTTACGGATCCCTACTGCTATATCCGGACTGCCCTGATCGTCCGAAATGACAACGAGGAGATCACTTCCTTTGAGGATCTCTCCGGAAAATCCACCGCAAACTCCATTGCCAGCACCTATATGACCCTGGCTGAGAGCTACGGTGCCTCCGCCATCGGCGTGGATACCCTGGACCAGACCATAGAATTGGTCCTGAGCGGCCGGGTGGACGCCACCTGCAATGCCGAGGTATCCTACTATGACTATCTCTCCGTCCATCCGGAGGCGGAAATCAAGATCGCGGACCTGACGGAGGAAGCCTCCCATGTGGCCATTCCCCTGCGCAAGGGGGATGACAGCGCCGCCTTCCTGGCCGCCGTCAACGAGGCCATCGGAAAGCTTCAGGAAAACGGCACCCTGGCCGAGCTGAGCCAAAAGTACTTTGGGGCCGACATGACAAGCGCCGAATAAAACGCTGCCCCCTTTTCAAAAGGGGGCTTTTTTCAGCCAAAATGAAATCCCATTTCGGAGGATCGACAATGGAGCTTAAAGAATACGGACAAAGATTAAAGGAAAACTGCGGAAAAGTCATTATCGGCAAGGAAGAAGCCATTGAAAAAGTCATTGTTTCTTTTCTCTGCGGCGGGCATATCCTTCTGGAGGACCTGCCCGGAACGGGAAAGACCATGCTGCTCCGCTCCTTTGCCAAGAGCCTGGGCGGCAGCTTCAAGAGGATCCAGTTTACCCCGGATCTCCTGCCCTCCGATTTAACGGGGATCCACATTTATGACAAGAAGTCCGAAGAATTCCGTTTTCGCCCGGGTCCCCTCTTTGCCAACCTGGTCCTGGCTGACGAGATCAACCGCGCCACCCCCAGGACCCAGTCCGCTCTGCTGGAGGCCATGGCCGAGAAGCAGGTCACGGTGGATGGGGAGACCTATCCCATGGAGGATATCTTTCTCATCATGGCCAGCCAGAATCCCCTGGAGAGCCACGGCACCTTTCCCCTTCCGGAAGCACAGCTGGACCGCTTTTTCATGCGCCTTTCCCTTGGCTATATGGAACATGAAGAGGAGCTCCGGGTCCTTCTGGGGAAGGACAGCAGCGAGATCCTGGAAGGGCTCACCGCCGTTGTGACCCCCGAGGACACCCTTGCCGCCCAAAAAGCCGCCGGGGAAGTGGAGATCACCCGGGACCTGGCAGACTATATCCTCTCCCTGGCGGAGGCCACAAGAAGGGACAGCCGGATCCGCGTCGGCGTCTCCACCCGGGGCGCTCTGGCCCTTTTCCGGGCCGCCAAAGCCCTGGCCGGGCTTCGGGGCAGGAGCTATGCCCTCCCGGAGGATGTGCGCGAGCTGGCAGTCTGCACCCTCTCCCACCGTCTCACCCTGGCAGGAAATCCCAAGCCCGGCGCCGCGGAAGCTCTGATCGCGGAATTGTGCGAGAAGCTCCCGGTCCCCACGGAAGCTGCCGCCGGGGAAAACGCATGATTATCCTGCTTTTGATCCTGCTTGCCGCCATCCTGGCGGCAGAGCTCTGGAGCCTCAAAGAGGGCGCCGATTCTCTGGAGGGAGAAGCCCGGATCTCCGCCCGCTCCGCGGAACCCGGGGAAGCCTTCCCCGTGAAGGCTCTCCTTATGAACAGCAGCCCCTTTCCGGCCAGCCATGTCCGCCTGGATCTGCGGCTTCCCAGGGGCGCCGAAGCCCTCTGCGAAGGAGAAAAAAGCGAGATCTTAGGGCAGACCGTCGTCCCCGTTACCTTCCGGATGAAGGGGCGCAGCAGCCGTTCAGGCCTTATCTATGCCTCTCTCACAAAGAGGGGCGTCTTTGATTTATCCGCGGGCCTTCTGCGCCGAGGGGACTTTCTGGGCCTTCGGGAGGCCGTAAAGGACCTTCCCGTGGAGGGCAGCATCATGATTTTCCCGAAAAGGTGGGAAAGTGAAGCCATGGAGGCTGCCCTCGGCAGCTACTGCGGAGAATTGCAGAGCGAGCGCTGGCTGATCCGGGACCCCATTCTGACAATGGGCCTCCGGGATTATACGGGGATGGAGCCCATGAAGGCCATCTCCTGGAGCCAGAGCGCCCGCAGGGATGAGCTGACCGTCCGGGAGTTTGACTATACCCGGGAAATCAGCTGCGCCGTTCTCCTGAATACCTTCGGAGCCTGGCTCCGGGAGGGAGACGCGGACCTCTGCTGCAGCATGGCAAGAACCGTCTGTGAAGAGCTTTCCGATGCGGGTATTTCCGTGGAATTCTTCACCAACGCAGCCCTTACCGGGCTGAATTATGAAGGCTATTGGTCGGTTTCCGCGGGAAAGGATCGCCTGGAAGAGATCTGGGAGGTCCTAGCCCGGGTGGAACCCTCCTACTATACCGTCGGCCGCTTGGCCGCGGATGTCTGCGAAAAACTGGAGGCCGCAGGAGGCTTCATCATGATCACGCCCCGTTATGACCGGGAGACTGCCGAGGCTGTTTCCGCAGTGGAAGCCCGCTTCGGGATCCGCTCCCTGGTCCTTTCCGCAGAGGAGGAAATGCCATGCAGGAATTCCTGAAGCTCTGCTTTGATCTCAGCTACTACCTTGCCATTACCGGCTTTTACGGCGTTCTTTTTCACGGAGATCCCCTCTTCCTGCCGGCCGTGTTCATCCTCCCGGGCCTGAGCCTCCTGGACGGGCTTTGGTCCTCCCGGAAGGGGCCAAGCAAGCTCCTCCGGGGTCTTCTTCCCTTCCTGGCAGCGGGAGCGATCCTTCTCCTGGGCCCCACAAGGGCTCAGTTCCTTCGCTTTCTCCCTTTTTTGGTCTACTACTGTTCCTGCCTGCATTCCGGCCGTGTCAGCGAAAACGAGGACAGCTGGCTGCAGAGCAGCCGTTTCGTCTGGATCTCCACGGCCCTGCTTCTGTTCCCGGTTCTGGTCATCGGCGAGCTCTGGAGGCCTGCCATGGAAGCGGCCGCCCCCTGGCTCTGCCTCCTTCTCTTTTCCGGCCTTATCCGGGGGCGTCTTCTCCGTCTCCACAGCCCGGATAAAAGGGCGGAATGGAAGCTCCTCTGCCTTTTCGGAGCCGCCTGTGTCTTTGCGGCCCTGATCCGCCTCCCCGTGCTTCTGCAAAAGCTGGGGCTTTTCCTCTGGCGTTTCCTCCTTCTTCCCCTGATTGAGCTTCTTTTCCTCATCATCGGCTATATCTCCTTTGCCGCCTACTGGCTTTTCAATCTCATTCTCGGCCTCGGCGAGGATGGCCCTCTTCTTCCCCCGGCATCCAAAATAGAAGCCGCAAAGGAGGCCCTGGAGCTGGAAGAAAACGCGCAGGCCCTTCAGGAAAACCCTGTTTTCAAGATCATTATCCTTGTCCTTTGCCTGGCAGCCCTGGCCTATGCCCTCTACCGGGTCTTCCGCCGCCTCATCGGCGTCAAAGAAGCGCATTCGGAGGAGACAGAGGAAGCAGCCGGCCGGGTCCTCTCTGCCCCGAAGCAGCCGAAAACCTTCGGAAGGATCCGCCCCAAGGATCCCCGTCTGGCCGTCCGCTTCACCTTTGATAAATTCCTGCGGGAATGCAAAGCAAGGGGCGTGCAGATCCGCCCCAATATGACCGCGGAAATGATGCTTGCCGCCGCCCGGGATGCCTTTCCCGGCGCGGATCCGGAGGAGCTTCGGCAGATCTGGCTGCCCGCCCGCTACAGCAGCGGGGAGATCACGGAAAAGGACGCCAAAGCCGCCGCAGCCCTCTATAAAAAGCTGAAAAAGGCAAAAAAATAGCTTCCAATCATTACACCTGGAAAGAAGGAAAAAAGATGCTTGCAAAAACGGAAATCAACACCGGGAGGCAGATCGAAGCGGATCTGGCGAAATTTGTCTGTCTGGTCGGGATGGTAATTGTGCATTGCTTTGATGTCTTTGTCAGTTTTTCCGATACATCAAGCAGCCTTCAGTTTGTTTTTCTCTTTGTACTGAACTGTATCTTCGGCGCCGGGACATTTATGTTCTGCATGGGCATCGGTCTTGCCTACAGCTCCAGAAATACGCCCCGGGAAATCATGAAAAGGGGCATCTCTATTTTCCTGCTGGGCTATCTGCTCAATCTGGCATGCGCCCTCAGCTATCTGATCCTGCTCCGTGATTTCTCCCTTTTCATTACCTATTTTCTGGGCCTGGACATCCTGCAGTTTGCAGGCCTTGCCCTCTTCCTTTTCGGCTGTCTGAAGCGCTTTGCAGCTTCCGATATCCTCCTTGGCATCCTTGCCGTGGCCCTTTCCCTGATCGGCACCCTGATCGGTACCGTGGACCTCGGCAATCCCCTTCTGAATATTTTTTGCGGCCTCTTTTTCGGCTCCTTTGATTATGATTGGCTTACCGGCGGCATATTCCCCTTATTCAACTGGTTTATCTTCGTGGCGGCGGGCTATCTCTTTGCAAAGTATATCCTGCGCAGAGCGGAGAATAAGGGGCGGATCTACCTGCTGTTCTCCGGCGTTTCTGCCGTGATCGCTGCCGGATACATGGCCATCGCCATTCCCAGGGGCCTGGGAATGATGGGCAGTGTGCTTCGCTTCCACCACATCCGTTTCCATGAGGCCCTTGTTTCCATTGCCGGCGCGCTCCTGGCCCTGGGCGTTTACTATGCCCTGCTCCATGTCATTTCCCGGAAGCTGCAAGAGCTCACGGTCCGTGTCAGCCGGAACATCAAAGAGATCTATTGCATTCAGTGGATCATTCTCGCCTGGACAGTCAGCATTTGGGTCCTTTGCGGACAGAAAGCATTTTCTGACGGGATCATCGTCCTCCTGGGACTTGTCATCTTTGCCCTTTCCGCATGCCTGGCCCAGCTCTTCGCGAAAAGGAGAAAAGCCCGGAAAGAAAGTGATAGAGTAATACTGCAATCACGAAAAAAATGAAAAGAATTTAACTTTGATAACCAACGCAACTTGTGGCACTCTTTTTATCGCTATTGTAAATATTGCAGAAAACGGTTGCAATTTAGACCGCAACGCGCTATAATTACAACAGAATAAGAGGTGACGCTATGAAGTATTATGAAAAGATGCTTGCAATGGGCTGCTTTACACTGCAAGAGGTAACGCAGCTTACCGGAAACACCGAAACTGCCCGTACCGTCTGCAAGTCTTATCTGAAGAAGGGCTATATTGAGCGGATCAAGCGCGATCTTTATGCCGCCATCAGTCTTGAAACGGGACAGCCGGTAGCGAACCGCTTTGTGATTGCATCACATATCAATGACAGCGCTATCGTTTCCCATCACAGCGCCTTTGAGTATTACGGTTATGCCAATCAGGTATTTTATGAAGTGCAAGTCACAAGTGAGAGTCGCTTTCAGGATTTTGGCTATGACGGACTGCAATACCGGCGTATTATGCCGCAGATCAAAGGCGGTGTTTCCGGTGAGGGCAGCATCCGCATTACAACGCCGGAACGTACCGTGATAGACTGCATCCACCTGTTTGAGAAGGTCGGCGGTCTGGAAGAACTGCTGCGCTGTATCGCTCTGATTCCAACGCTGAAAGAAGACGCTTTGCTTGCCTGCCTTGCAGAATACAACAACGGCTATCTATATCAGAAAACCGGCTGTATTCTAACACAGTATGCTTCCGCACTTGGCTTGACAGATGCATTCTTTGCAGAGTGTAAAAAGCATCTTCCCAAAGGCAAGTCCTATCTTTATGAGCGAACACCGGATTTCGCTTTTTATGAGGATTGGCAAATCTATGCGCCTACCGATTTCTCCCGATTAATGGATAAAGGAGTGAGCGACTATGATGCAATTTGACCGTATGACCCTCGGCAGACAGGCCCGTGAGCTGGGCTTTGTCCGGGACACCTTTGAAAAGGTCTGCCGCCTTGCGGATGTACTGCGCACCGTGCAGGATGATCCTCTTCTTTCGGAAAAGCTGGCGCTGAAGGGCGGCACCGCGATCAATCTGACGGTCTTCAATCTTCCTCGTTTATCCGTCGATATTGATATGGATTTTTCGGAAAACCTCCCGCGGGAAGAAATGCTGACCGTGCGGGAACAGATCAGGGAACGTATTGGAAAATATATGGTTTCTGCCGGATATTCCCTCAGCCTGCAATCAAAAAGCTATCATGCGCTGGATTCCTTCGTTTATGAGTATCAGAACGCAGGCGGCATGAAGGACAACATCAAAATCGAGATCAACTACATGAACCGATGCCATGTGCTGCCGCCGCTGAATAGGCAGGTCAATCTTCCGTGGCTAGACAAAGACTTACATATTTTGAGCGTTGATCCACTGGAGATATACGGCTCCAAACTTGTTGCGCTTTTGAATCGGTCAGCACCCCGCGATCTTTATGATGTGTATTCCATGTTTCAGTATGGCTTGTTCGATGAATCGCAGACACCGATGCTGAAAAAATGCGCCATGTTTTACAGTGCCATCGGCTCAAACACCGCACCGGAGCAGTTCAGCTTCGATAACCTTTCCTCCATTTCTCAACAGCGAATCAAGACTGACCTGATCCCCGTACTCCGTAAAGGTTCCTGGTTTGACGCACAGCAGGCGCAGAAGGAAGTCTGCACAAAGCTGAAAGAGATACTGATCCCGTCTGAGGAAGAGCTGGCGTTTTGGGCTGCATTCCGAAATAAGGAATATCGCCCGGAGCTTCTCTTTGATGATGACGGTGTTCTTGAACGGATACGCCGGCATCCCATGGCACTTTGGAAATGCAGCGACAGACAGACAGACCCGCAGACGCAGGAGCGTTCCTTATAATGGGTGCGCAAAACAAAGTCTGTCCTGTTTGCCATGATCATAATTCTTCCATCATTTTCAGGAAGGGGTTGTCGGTTCCCTGCCCATCCTCTCCGTGGAGAGGGTAAACCGTATCCCATCCGTGCTCAATGCTCTGCAGAAGAGTTGCCTCCCGTTCCTCCGGGGGGAAAGTCTTCAGTTTATTGCAGAGCAGTTCCTTTGCCCGGTCGGTCAGGGGCTTCTTCTTCAGCCTTCTCATTTCCTCAAAATCTCTCAGTGCCTTCAGCAGGATCTCGTCTCCACAGGCGAAAGAAAAGAAAATGTCCGGCGAACTTTTCTTTTTACTTTTCTTTTGGGGAGAATCCTCCTCTTTATCAAAATCTAAATCCATATCAGAAGCCATCTCTAAATCTAAATTTATCTCTAAATCGGAATCTATATCTATATCAGAATCTAAATCTAAATACTGGTTTCTTTCTTCTAAAGCAGAGGTTTTTTCTTTGGTTTTTTTCTTTGGTCTTCCCCCCTTTTTTCCGTTCTCAACAGCTGCGGCATACCGTTTCAAAGATGAAACGCAGCACGGTTTAATGACGGAAAACATGAGTCCGGGGACACCCGGCAATTCCATCTCCTCTCCCCGAATGAAGTAGATACAGATAGCTCTCAGAAGCTGGAGTTCCTCTTCATCCGATAACTTCTCTGCCGCCTCAAAAACAGACGGCATAATCAACGCACCTTGTGGCATTTTTCTTCTCCTTTTCTTCTTTTTTCTCCCGGGAAAGTTCTGCTCTCCCGGTCTTCATCACGAAATTCCTTCGCCAGCATGATTCGGCATCCTCCCGCAACAGAGGGGCCCGCAACTCACTGCCTCATTATATATCCATTATTTATGGAAGTCAATATCATATTTGTATCATAATAATAGAATATTGAATAGGTTTATTTTTCAGTCCTACGGAAAAAGAGCATTTTTGCGATAGCTTTTTTCCTTGGCCTGAATTTGGCGAATGCGCTGCTGAACGCTTACACGGCGGCCCATACTGTGAGCCAGAGCACCGGAGGCGGCGGCGGAACGAGCAAGGCCGGATAAGGTACAATAAATTGCGCAAATTGAAAAAATAAAAGAGCCACAAGCTATGGAGAAAAATTTCGCGTTTTGTCCAAAAAAATGAAGAATTTTTTAAGATTCGGCCAAAAAGAAAGTGGTGGTGCGAAACCGCACCACCACAAATCTATTATTATGATTGTTTCGGGAAAACAGTCCCCTATTCTTCAATACTCAGGCAAGAGCTTTTAGTCAACAGATACATAAAAGGAAACTGCATCAAGCGTTTTTCAGCTTCCTTTGGTATTCTTCCTTCACATTTTCCGGCCCCAGGATCCGAACCTTTCCTTCAAAGCCGAAGATCCAGTTGAAGAACACCGTCCCCACGGCAACTTCTTCCACCACCCGGAAATGCTCTGCATCTTCTTCATGAGTCCGCACATCCGGGCCGAAGCGATCCACCATGGCATCCATGAGGCTCTTATCGCAGAGGAGCTCCACCTCCGCCAGGGGCGCATTGAACATCCGGAAATTGACCTTCAGATATTTGCTCAGGTCAAAGTCCTCGGGCTGAGGCTCGGCCTCTTCCTCCAGAATCTCTGGCCGTTCCGCGATCCTGTCTACCCGGTGGCTTGAAATCTTTCCGTATTTCTCGGAATAGCCTACCGCATAATAGTGGTCTCCGTTCCAGACCAGAGAATAGGGGCTGAAGATATATCGTTCTCCTCCGTGATGCAGGACCCGCTCCTTCTCTTCGTTGTATTCCACCGTCTGGAAGGAGATTTTCTTCTTCTGATTGATGGCATCATTAATGGCATCAATGATATAGAAAATCTGCCGGTTGTCGATCTTCCCCCGGCCCTCCACCGTCACATTGCGTTTGAGCTCCCGGGCTTTATGCATCCCGGCCTGGGCCGTAATCTTTTGGATGAGCTCCCGGCTCTTTTCCTCGGAAATGAACTTGGAGGAAGCCACTGCGTCAATGATCGTTTTCAGCTCGGCATCATCAAAATCCCGGTCAATATAACGGTACTGATTCTGGGTGGAGCGATATTCGCACACGCCGTAATCCAAGCGGCGAAGAAGCTCAAAATCACTTTTGACCGTTGTTCTGTGGGTCTCCAGATGATATTCCTGCTTTAGGATCTCGCAAATCTGGGCAGTGGTGAGATAGTGCTCCTCATCCGTCCGCTCCTTCAGAATCTGCAGCAGATAAAAGGGCCTGAGCTTTGCTTCTATATCCATGGTTTAACCTCGCAGCATTAGAAGTTTAAAGCAATCTATAAGGATGGAATCATGAGCAAGTATCACGCACAATCTACAATAGTAGAAATTTAAAGCAATCTATAAGGTATTTGCGAATCAGAAGAAGTTCCTTATCTACAATAGTAGAAATTTAAAGCAATCTATAAGGTGGAGAAACCTGGCAGAAACCATTGCATCTACAATAGTAGAAATTTAAAGCAATCTATAAGGATTGGGGGTGGAGAAATGACTGATTTATCTACAATAGTAGAAATTTAAAGCAATCTATAAGGAGGCATGGCTCTATGACAAGGTCATGATCTACAATAGTAGAAATTTAAAGCAATCTATAAGGGGATTAACGGCACAACTGTCCTGACGATATCTACAATAGTAGAAATTTAAAGCAATCTATAAGGACGATTTGAGGAGATAGCTTATAACATATCTACAATAGTAGAAATTTAAAGCAATCTATAAGGAGCCAGCTTTCCCCAAGCGGTGCAGTATCTACAATAGTAGGAATTTAAAGCAATCTATAAGGTGCTCTTCCTCTCCATGCGGAGCAATATCTACAATAGTAGAAATTTAAAGCAATCTATAAGGCCGCCGGTTTGCAGATTGCATAAAAAATGGCTTTTTATAGATTTCAGTAAGGTAATATTTTGTCAAAAACTGACAAAATCTAAAGGGTAAAAGCAGTGAAATCGCAAATTAAGACTGCGGTTTACAAATTAAGTCACGATCATCCCTGAATATATTTGAGCCATTCACGATTAGATATTGCGAGATTTACTTTTCGCAGTTCGTCTTCCGGCGCAGCCTGAATCTGCTCAATGGCCCATTGCGCCTTTCTCGCAATGTGATAAGCGCCGTTCGCATCTGCGTCAGCAGGAAGTTTGGCATTTCTGCCGGAATATTCCTCGCTGTTATAGAATTTCCCAAAACGATTCTTTACGGGCGAGGCCAAATAATCCCTTCCACTCTTACTATCACTGTTCCGCATCTGGAAAACAAATGCAAGAACACGGATGAATTCTCTATAGAAGCCACTATTCTCAACAGAACACAGTTTATCTTGCAGATCTCCCATCTGCCAGGAAATCCCGTTTTTCTGCAAAACAGCCTTTAACTCTTCCGTCAAATCAATCTCCTTGCTATCCCATTCACTATTCTTGTCGGGATTGCGGAAAGAAACGATTCTCTTCCCATAGCTGGTAACTGTCCATTTACCGTGGAAGTCTGTGGAGCCCTTCGGGAATTTGTTATAATCCAGGTCAAATTCAAAATAGTTTTCCTTGCTGTTATAACGAATATCGTCAAAATTGCGAAGAAGGGCAACCGCTTTTTCCATAGACTCATAACGGGGTTTCAAAAGATCAACAAAACCAGTTGTGGGATCGATCTTACTGGTCAGCCAAGCAGGGATATAGAAGATAAATCCGTTTTGTTTGCCCATTTTGGCAAAGCTTTCAAATTTTTCCGTCAGCTGGTACGCCTTTAAAAGTCCGCCGAATTCAGCGGGATTCTTTTTCTTATCCGCATAGAAATTGAGCTTATCGATCAACATTTTTTCAAATTTCTGATAGACTTGCTTTTCAACTTTCACGCGGCTGTTCTTAAAGCCGGAGTTCAAATCCTCCATAGCAATGACGGCATCATATTTTTCCACGAGCTCACAAATCTTGTGGACGACCTGACTGACATATCCCTCTTTCAGATTACTGATATTCCCGATGGTTTTCCAATCCTGTCTGGCTTTTGTTCTGCCCTTTTCTCTTTCATCCAGCAGCGCATGGTAGTCTGTTTCATGCCCGTTGGCAAGGATGCTGTTCATGGACATCTGCTCCACGATTTCCCCTTTACCATTTATAACACAGACATAAAGCAGATTTCTTTCGCCGCGGTCAATACCAATCACATAGTTTTCATCAGAGGCGCGGAGAGCTTCCCGCACTGCCATGTTAACATTAACCCCGCCCTCTGCCTGGAAATTCACGGACACAGGGATATGAAGGAAAAATTCCCTATGGGTGTAGCGCTTGTCTTTAATGAGGTCATAGGTGAAAATGCTCTCCTTCTTTTCATTCAGGAGATTCTTATTTGGAATCGGCTTATTGGCCGGATGGACAATCTGGTCCTCTTTGGAAATGCTGGGTTTGCGGTAGAACATCTCCGCTCCACCGTTCAAAGCAAAAACGGGATTTGAAAGATTATCCTTATCAAAGAGCATTTTGAAATAAAGCGTGTGAAGGTTGGGAGTTCCCTTGCTGAACTGAGAGAAATCCTTGTTATAAATCCGGAAAAGATAGAGCCTGCCTTCGGATACAAGAGACATGATGTAATTCTCCGGAATCTCTTCAAAAGAAATCTTGTATCCCTGGTCTTTCACATCTTTGTAGAACTGCCCTATATTCTCATATTCTTCTGTACGCCGGAATTCAAATCCGAATTTCTGCCAATCCTCGTGCTTTTGGATGCTGTTTTTATAGAAATCAATCAAGGTATGGCAATCCCGCAGGCTGAAAGAGGGACCCTTCTTGAATGTTTCATTTGCGTAGATTCGCATTACTTCCTCAGAGGGAGCAAATTCGGAAATACGGCTTTTGGAGAAGAATACCTTCGGCAGCATCTTGTTAGGACCGGGAAGCAGTTTATATACCATACGGTGAAATTTGGGCTCATTTTGAGCCACTTTGGGTACGGTATCAAAGATTTTTTTATGATCTTTATTGATGATGCCAAGATAATATGCTCCGTCCTGTTCCAGAAGGACAGAGGTATAATCCTTGATCTTATTCTCATCCCACCCACCCAAAAGCTGGGAATTTGCAAAGTTCAGTTTGATTTTTTCATCGGAATAAGGTTTCTTTGTTACATAATTCCGGACCTTATTATACAATGGGGTTACGCGGCTGAGCGTTTCATAGAGCGGGAGGAATTCCCCATAGAAAATGTCATCCTTCTGCTCTTCTTTTCCGGAACCGAGGAGGTTTTTGCAGAAAAGCTGCAGCTCTTTCAGACCGTCAAGGAAAAGTTTGATTTTTTCAATGGCCGCATCATCATTTGCCAGCTTCTTTGTCTCCGGATAGTTTTCTGCCAGGAGAGGCAAAAGCTCTGAATACGCAGCCAAGACAGCACGAATAAGTTCACCGCCGTGGGATTGGATATACCCGGCAATTTTCCCTGCTTCTTCATTCATAAGCCCGGCGGCACCTTCCAAATGCGAAAGGGCGAAGCTTTCTATCTTCTTAAAATATGTCTTTCTTTTTTCTTCATATTTTTCAATATCCTTCGGCGGCTTCTTTCTGTTCTCCGCATCGTATTCTGCATTGAGCCCATCCTGAAGCAGATTCCAACTGCCAAAGGCGCCGTTGGAAAGCCCGGAAAGTGCAGGTCCGGAAGCCAAATATATTCCGGAAGGATCATACTGATCCCAAGAGGCAAACATGTTGTCCAGCTTTGCAAGCACCTTTTCCGGCGAAATACCCGTTTCGTTATCATCCGCAATCCAGAAACCGTAAATTGCCTTCAAGGTATTCTCATCGCTGTCAAAGGCATCCTGAACGAAAGAAACGGTTGAGCGATCACTCAGAATCTGCTTGTAGAGCATCTTCAGCTTCGGAAGGCGCTTTTCATTCGTCTGATTATAGAGATTGATATATTCATTCAACCCCTTGACCTTCGTTCCGTCTTCCTTGCTATAGCCACCAAGAACCTGATTGTATTCGTCAATTCCGCTTTGAGACAGAACCGAATTGAAATAGTCAACCGTAAACAGTTTTTGGACATCCAGCTTGAAAAGCTCGGCATAATCGCAGGCAAAAGCATCTACAGCCTCCTTGGGAAGGGTCTCCATGGCCAGAATTCCGTTTTTCATATTGTCCAGGAATTTAGGGAGATTCTGATCAACGATTCTGAACGCGATTTCTGTTGCCTTTCCTTCACCGGAATAAATGTTTTTTCGGTTATCATAAAAACCGACAAAGTAAGTTGTAAACTGTGCGAGGGACTCTATAGCCTCAAGAGCCTCCGGATTTCCCTTAAAGAAAGCAGGAAGAAGCTCCCGAATCATTTCATTTCCAAAAAGTTTTTTATAAAGAGGATCTTTGGTGAAGCGGTCGGATATCTCCTTTCGCATTGAGGCAGCAAATTCGGTCAGAGCCAAGTTATCGCCCGGTCCTCTTTCTTTGCAGTAGAGGTCGGCATATTCCGAAAGCTTTGTCAATTTCTGTCCTTTTAAGGTATGCTCAATGAAGGCTTTATGGTATTCATCCATCAAACCTTTCACGGCACCGTAGTTTTCTGCTAATTTCTCATCATTTTCCAAAATCAGGGCCTTCTCAAAGTTTTCTTCCGTTTTTCCCTGGGGAATCAACTGAAAACGAAGGGTTTTGGAAAGCGGATACAGATTTGTAAAGGACTCAATCTTTTTCATAAACAGTTCTCTCCTCTTAGCGTTTGTTTGACAATATGCTCTCGGTCCGGACTTTCTTGCTTTCTCATTTTCCCGGGATGTTCCGCTCTTGACAGTTTCCAAAGCGTTTGCTAAACTTGGGCCATACGGAGCTTTCTCGTTAATAGTGTGCAGCCATTCATACAGCTGTGGATTAACTTGCGAGATTGCTTCGTTTTTTTACAGCATATCTTGAAAACCGAGTTTTATCAGCGATATCCAATGCCATAAATCTTAAAACATTGTATCATCCTGTTTTCTCGATTTCAACATTTTCCGGGGTCCAAATATTGTGCTGTCGCTTTCCGGCACCACCTTACTGAAGGCGAATACTTTTCCTTGGACAAATGGCTGGCAATATGGTATTTTATTCTCGTTAGATGCGGAAAAATGGAGAAAATCAAGAGATGCCTTTTGACTGAAGATGAAGAGGTAAAAACATGGAAATTTTGCTTTTGCTCGGGCTTGGCTTCCTGCTCTTCTCTCTGGGGAGGAAGCCGGGAAAGAATTCCGGGAAGTCAAGCCCCTCCTCCTTCCGGGGGCAGGCTAAAACGAAGAAGGAGCGAGACGAAGAAGAATTCTGGGACATGATGATGGCCCTGGATGATGAAGACGAGATGGACGGACTTTGAGCAATTGATAATTGACAATTGATAATGGATAATAAAAGCTATTAGCTACAGGCTGCAGGCTGCAAGGAGACGGGGGACGCTAGGTGCCAGGTGCAAGGGGGAGGCTAAAAAAAGCAGGCCTTGCCGGGTTAGCAAAGGTCTGCAAAGCGGCCAAGGGAAAATTCCCTTGGCCGTCTTTCTATGTCTTATTCCTGCCCGAAGCTGCCTTTCTTCTGCCGGAGGCGGGCCTGGGCTGCCAGAAGATCTCCGGCTTCCTCTCCCTTTGCCCGGGCGTCCTCGATGATCCGCACGCAGTCCATCAGGCCATCTTCCGAAACGGTGCTGAGGCCCTCCTTATTGATCACGGACATCAGGTGCTGCATCTCTTCTTTTGTGAACTCCCCGGCCAAAGGGGCGAAGCTGACCGAATTTCCGGAACGGTACTGTTCCCGAAGTGCCTCAAAAGCGCGGCCCAGCAGTTCCGAAGAGAAATTCTCTCCCGAAAGGCTCTCCAAAAGGGAGAAGAGGCTTTCATCTATGCAGAGCATCCGGAGAATATTCTCCTCCGCCATGGCGGACTTCATGTTCTCGTAGCGAATGCTTCTCTGGGCCGGCTGGAAATTCTCCACGGGGCGCATGGCCTTCCGCTCTTCCCGCTTTTTTTCATTCCGCACCCGGCGCTTGTAGGCATTCTCTGCCTCCAGCTTGAGGGCCTCTTTGGCCACTCCCGCCGTTTCGGCCACCTTGGAAATATAGATATCCCGCTCCAGGGGGCTCTGCAGGGAGGCGATCAGGTCCGCGGCTTTCTTCAGATATTCCAGCCGGTCTTCATCCTTCAGGAGATCATAGCCGGACTGAAGACTCTGCAGGCGGTAGTCCATCTGGCCCGAAGAGCCCTCCAGAAGGAGACGGAAGCGCTCGGCGCCGTATTTTTTCAGATATTCATCCGGGTCCTTGGCCCCCTGCATTCGGAGGACCCTGACCCGCAGTCCCGCCTTCTCCAAAATGGGGATCGCCCGCTTTGTGGCGTTCTGGCCGGCTTCATCGCCGTCATAAGTGAGGACGACCTCCTCCGTATACTTGCTCATGAGCTGGGCCTGCTCTTCCGTCAGAGCGGTTCCCAAGGAGGCCACGGCGCAGTCAAAGCCGTACTGGTGGAGGGACATGGCGTCCATATAGCCCTCCGTGAGGATGATCCTCCCCTGCTTGCTCTTCTTCACCAGATTCATGGCAAAGAGATTCTTCCGCTTATTGAAAATAAGCGTCTCGGGGGAGTTCAGATACTTCGGCTCTCCCTCGCCCATTACCCGGCCGCCAAAGCCGATGATATTGCCCCGGATGTCAATGATCGGGAAGATCAAGCGGTTGCGGAAGCGGTCATAGAGGGTGCCCTTTTCCCGGTGCTTCAGGGCCAGTCCCGCCTCCAGAAGCTCCTGCTTTTCGTAGCCCAGCTTGGTCATTTCCATAAGAAGGCCGGTCCACTCGTCCGGAGCATAGCCAAGGCCGAAACGGGTGGCGATCGCCTTGGAGATCCCCCGCTTTTCCATATAGGCCCGGGCTTCCTCCCCGCAGGGTTCATTCAGCTTCTTATAGTAGAAGCGGGCAGCATCCTTGCAGAGGGCCCAAAGGCGCTCCTGCTTTTTATAGGTGGATTCGTAGCTTCTATCCTCCGGAACCTCCATCCCGGCCCGTTTTGCCAAAAAACGGACTGCATCCGGGAAGTCCAGATTCTCGATCTCCATGATGAAATTCACCACGCCTCCGCCTTTATGGCAGCCGAAGCAATAGCAAATGCCCTTATTGGGGTCCACATGGAAGGAGCCTGTTTTTTCGGAATGGAAAGGACAGAGGCCAAAATAGCTGGAGCCTTTTTTCTCCAGGGTCACATATTGAGAGACCACCTCATCCACGGGGTTTCTCGCCACCAATTCATCCATGAAGCTCTGAGGAAACGCCATGCTGCCGCCTTCCTTTCCTGAGATTTTTTGTGCTGTGAGAAGAGGGAAAAACTTCCCGCTTCTCCTGCGCTTTTTAATGCAGAGACCAGCCGGAGGGGATAAAAAGCTCCGTGTATTTTCTCACGGCGTATTTATCCGTCATGCCGGCAATATAATCGCAGACAATGCGGGGGATCCCTTCAAAATCCAGCTGGGTCTGGAAGTCCGGCGGCAGGGCCTCCGGCCGTTCCAGATAATAGGCATAGAGCTTCAGGAGCATATCCTTTGCCTTGCTCTCCTCGCCCTTTGCCACGGGGCTGGTATAGACATTCGCAAACATGAAATCCCGCAGATCCTCCATGGCCCGAAGGACCCGGGGCTCCATGGCGATCTCCCGGGAATCCCGGGAGCAGAGAATGATATTCTCCACCAGCGTATTGATCCGCATGCTGTGGGTCGTCCCCAGGACCTCCGAAATGGCAGTGGGAATGGACTCCGCCGTGATGATCCCTGCCCGGGTGGCATCGTCGATATCATGGTTGATATAGGCGATCCGGTCCGCAAATTTGATGATCCTGCCCTCCAGGGTATTGGCGCGGGTATCTCCCGTGTGGCAGAGAATACCGCTGCGCACCTCATCCGTCAGATTCAGACCCCGGCCGTTGTTTTCCAGCGTGTCCACGATTCGGATGGACTGCTCATTGTGGCGGAAGGGCTTCCCCATGGCCTGACTGAGAGCCTTCTCTCCGGCGTGGCCGAAGGGGGTATGGCCTAGATCATGCCCCAGGCCCGCAGCCTCGACCAGATCTTCATTGAGGTGCAGCCCTCTTGCGATGGTCCTGGCGATCCGCGTGACCTCCAAAGTGTGGGTCATGCGGGTGCGGTAGTGGTCCCCTTCCGGGTCCAGAAAAACCTGGGTCTTATGCATCAGGCGGCGAAAAGCCTTGGAGTGGGTAATGCGATCCGTATCCCTCTGGAAGGCCGTGCGGCAGTCGCTCTCCTCCTCCGGCAGCATTCTTCCCCGGGTATCCGCGCTGCAGCAGGCATAGGGAGAAAGACGGCTGCGCTCTTCCCTTTCCAATTCTTCCCGAACAGTCATAATATCCTCCACAAAGAGCCGATCATGCTCTTCTTTCTTTAACCATTATACAGGAATTCATGCGCAATGCAAGAGCCCTTAAAGCGGGAAATCCCGGAGCTCCGTTCCCAGGCTCTGGATTTCCAGTTTCCCGGCAGTCAGATCCGTAAGGGCGAGACGCAGGGCCTCTTCCTCCTCCTCCGGGATCAAAAGCTTCAGGGTGACATCGGAGCCATAGACCGTATCCGCGATCTGCGCTCCTTTTTCCCGCAGGCAGGCAGAAACCCGGTCATAGAGCGGATAGGGGCAGGGGATCTCCAGGGAAGACCAGCGGCAGCGCCTGGAAATGCCTGCCGCATCCAGGGCCAGCCTGGCCGTCTTTCCATAGGCCCGGACAAGGCCTCCCGTTCCCAGAAGCGTGCCTCCGAAATAACGGGTCACCACGCAGAGGACCTGGCGAAGCCCCGCATGGCGGAGGACCTCCAGGACCGGCATTCCGGCAGTCCCTCCGGGCTCTCCGTCATCGCTGTAGCGCATGGTTCCGCCATCCAGGATATAGGCGTAAACATGATGATTGGCGTCCCAGGTCTTATCCTTTAATTCTTTGATATGGGCAAGCGCCTCTTCCTCGGATTCGACCTTGAAAATATTCCCGATAAAACGGGATTTTTTCTCCACGAGTTCCCCTTCCCCGGGTCCTGTGGGGAGGAGAAAAGCATTATTTTCGCTCATATTCCTTCAGCTTTCCATAGAGAATATCATCACAAACGGTTTCCAGTTCAATCCCCCGGTCCAGATACTCGCAGCGAAGGATCTTCGCCTTGTTATGGAGGGTATCCACCCAGGCGGCTGCAGAGTAGGGCAGGAGAAGGGTGACCCGGTGGAGTCCCCTCCCCAGGGCTTCCTCGATCGCTTTCAGAAGCTCCGGAACGCCCTCTCCGGTCCTGGCGGACAGCTCCACGATCCCCTTGCCGTGGGGAATATCCTCCGGAGACACCAGATCCGCCTTATTAAAGCAGCGAAGCATGGGGACCTGAGGCGCCAGCTCTGCCGCCAGGGCTTCCGTGACCTCCATGTGGGCCTCCCGCTCCGGGTCCGAAGAGTCGATCACATGCAGGAGCAGATCCGCATAGCGGAGCTCCTCCAGCGTAGCCTTAAAGGCATCGATCAGATCGTGGGGCAGCTTGGAAATAAAGCCGACGGTGTCACTGAGGAGGATCTCCAGGGTATCCGAAACCTGCAGATGCCTGGTGGTGGTATCCAGCGTATCAAAAAGCCGGTCGTTGGCAGGGATCCCCGCTCCCGTCAGCAAATTGAGCAGGGTGGATTTTCCCGCGTTGGTATAGCCCACGATGGCCACCACCGGGATGGAATTTTGGATCCTTCTCTCCCGCTGCACGCTGCGGACTCTCCGCACCTCGTCCAGCTCCTCCTTCAGGCGGTGGATCCTCTCCCGGATATGCCGGCGGTCGGTTTCCAGCTTGCTCTCGCCGGGACCTCTCGTGCCGATCCCGCCGCCCAGACGGGACATGGAGGTCCCCATGCCGGAAAGGCGGGGCAGCAGATACTCATACTGGGCCAGCTCCACCTGGAGGCTGCCCTCTTTTGTCTTGGCCCGCTGGGCAAAAATATCCAGGATCAGGGCGCTGCGGTCCAGGACCGTAAGGCCCGTCAGTTCCTCCAGAACACGGATTTGGGAAGGGGTCAGAGGATTATCGAAAATCAGCAGGCTTGCCTCCGCAGCCTCTGCCAATTCCCGGATCTCTTCCACTTTTCCTTCCCCTAAAAAGCTGTGGGGATCCGGAGCATGCCGCTTCTGCAGGCAGCGCCCCACGGAAATGGCACCGGCGGTCTCCAGCAGGGCCTCCAGTTCATCCAGGGATTCCTCTGTGGCATTCTCTTCCTTTGTAAAGACATCCGCATTCAGGCCGGCCAAAAGGGCCTTCTCCCGGATGATCTCTTCGCCTTTTATTTCCATGGCTTTCTCCCGAGATAAAAGATAAAAAAAGTCCGCACCGATACCGGTGCGGACTCATGTCAGCTTACTTCAGGCCGTACTTCTTATTGAAACGATCAACGCGCCCGCCGGTATCAACCAGCTTCTGCTTGCCTGTAAAGAAAGGGTGACACTTGGAGCAAATTTCAACACGGATATCCTTTTTGGTGGAACCGGTCTCAATCACTTCACCACATGCACAACGGATCGTAGTCTGTTCGTACTTGGGATGGATACCTTCCTTCATCGTATTCACCTCTTTCATAAGAATTCACAATGTCAAAAGAGAGCAAATTACTCCCTTATTTCAGTCGCCGGGATATAATAGCACAGAGGAAATTAAAATGCAAGCATTTTTTTGCCCGGCTTAAAAGATTTTTAACTTTTTGCGTACTTCGGGGAGCGATCCAGCCGCTCCATCTCTTCCCGGATGGCCGCCACATCCTCCTCCGTGAGAGGAACGCAGGAATCATAATAGGGCTTGCCGGAATCCGGATCCGGGAAATAGAGGGCCTCGCCCCAGGGTTGGGCCGGATTCTCCTGATTTCTGGCATAGAGGTGAATGTGGAAGAAGGGGGTCTGCTTCCGCAGGAGGGCCCAGTTTCCGTTCTCCTGATAGTTGATCCTCTCGATCTTCACGCCCCGCTTGGCCATACCGGCCACAAAGGCCTCCCCTGCCATCATGCTGAGGCGCATGACCTCTTCTCCCTCCTCCAGAGTGAAGGCAGTCCGGTCCGTATAGAGGTCCTCTTTTCCGGAGATAATGATGTGCCCGCCATATTCCCGGCTGATGTGGGGATGGGCAGAGGCATCCAGCACAAAATGTTCCGTTTCCCAGATTCTCTTTCCGCTGATTCTTCCCATAGTCTTCTCCTTTTATTATGATACGATGACGGATACCCCGTCCGGGATCGCCGTCACGGTATAGTTTTCCTCCAGCATCGTTTCCGCCAGGCGGATCGCCTCCTCCAAAGAGTGAGCCGGGAGCATGTGGAGAGCCCGGACCGTCTCATCCGGAGCCTCCGAAAGATAAATCACCCTGGCCTTTTGAAGGACCCGGACAAAAATCTGGGCCTGCCACTGGTCCGGCGGCGTTGCATCCTGTGATGTCGCCAAAAAGCGGGCCATGAGCTTCCCATTATCCTTCTCTTCCGCCAGGAAGCGGTAGAAATTCTCGCCCCCGTGGCCATCCTCCGAGGCAGCCATCATGATGATGACGCCCCCCTCCTTCACGGTGGCCTCCGCTGCGGTCATCCCCTTTACGGCCTGATAAATATTCTGATCCAGGGGATAGCCCCCGTTGGTGGTCAGGACCAGATTCGCCGGCCTGGCAGCCACCCGGCAGTGACGGCGCAAAAAATCGCAGCCCGCTCCATGGGCGCTTTCCGGCTCCCCTGCCACGGCATAAAGGACCTCGTGGGCGGAATTCAGCACCACATTGGAAATATAGGCAAGCTTCGCCATGGACGCGGCGGCAAGCATATCCCGATGAATGAGATTCCCCTCCAAAATGCCGGTCCTGCAATGGGGATCGTCAATAAAGGCGGAGCAGTGGTTCCCCACAACGGTCTTCCTGGCGCAGATGCCCGGGAGCACGCTCTTGCGTCCTCCGGAAAAGCCGGCAAAGAAATGGGGCTCAATGAAGCCCTCCGCACAGAGCAGGTCTGCCTCGGCTGCCAGGCGGTTGATGCGCAGCTCTGCCCCGGAGGGCAGGATTCCCAGGGAGACCAGGTTCTCCCCGTCATCGCAGTTGTGGATGCGGATCTTCTCGTGATCCAGAATCTCCTCTCCGAACTTGGCCAGAAGCTCTTCCCTTCTGCTGTCCCGGTGGCAGCCTGTGGCAACCAGAATTGTGATCTCCGCAGAGGGATTCCCCTCCCGGATCTCCCTCAGCATGGGAGGGATCAGCAGCTTGCTGGGAACGGGCCGGGTATGGTCGCTGGCGATCAGGACCACCTTCTTCTTTCCCACAGCCAGCTCTCTCAGAGTCTTCCCCCCATAGGGAGAGGCCATGGCCCGGGATATCAGCTCCTCGGGGGAAGCTTCGGGGCTGTATTCTTCCAGGTGAGAGCGCAGGACACCCTGAAGCCGCTCCTCCGCGAATTCAGCCGTCAGTTTTTTCTTTCCGTATAAAAATTCAACTTTATTCATCATGCTCAAAGCCCGGAAGCCTCAAGGGGCATACGCTTCCTTTTCCTCTGCAATTTTTCTTTTTTTCTGCCCCCATTATAGCGCCGGCGGAAGTCTATCGCAAGGTATTTTCGGATATATCCGGCGATTCCCCTTCAAAATCCCGATGTCGCCCGGCCTATTTTCCAAAATTTCGCATTTTCTGCGAAATTTTGGAAAATTTCTACGCGCATCTCTTGAATTATGCGAAAAAACAGTTCCGGAGAAAGTCTAGCAAGTGGACATGGCTTGTGCTATAATGCGGTGGACAAAAAGCTTGAAAGGCAAAGTTATGCGAAAATATTTGCATGAACATTATCATTGGGTGATCGCACTGGTCGCCCTCTTATCCTATACTGTATTCGGCGGGCTGATGAACAATATTTCCAGCCTCTACTTGGTCCCGGTTTCTCAAAGCCTGGGCGTCTCCCGGACCTCCGTGTCCCTGACCTCCAGTCTTCGCTCCGTCTGCAACTTCTGCGTCAATATGGTCTTCGGGCTGATCTACAGCAAATTCGGTTTCCGGAAGCTCTGCACCGCCGGGCTTGCCATCTGCGGCCTTGCCTTCTGCGGTCTCGGCTCGGCTCAGAGCGTGATCAGCTACGGATTTTTCTGCGCCATGATCGGCATAGTGGACACCTTCTGCAACACCGCCGCACTTTCCAAACTCACCAATGAATGGTTTATCAGCCACAGAGGATTGGTCCTGGGCATCGTTACCGCCTCCAGCGGCTTCGGCGGCAGCCTCTTTTCCATACTTCTCTCCGGGATCATGGAAAGGCAAGGCTGGAGAAGGGCGCATACCGTCTCGGGCATCATTTTATTGGTAACTGCCCTGATGGTCTTCCTCCTGATCCGCAGCTCTCCCCATGACATGGGGCTCCGCCCCTTCTATGACGGTTCTCAAAAGAAAAGCACAAAGAAAAAGAGCCTGATCCCCCGGGAAGAAGGGCTCCCCTTTGAACAGCTCAAGAAGAAACCCGTTTTTTACCTGACCCTGCTTTCCTGTTTTCTTTCCGCCTGTGTGGCCTATGCCCCCTTCTATATTCTTGTGGCCCATCTGACAGACAATGGCCTGGGCCAGAATCAGGTGGCGCAGATCTGGAGTATTCTCTTCCTTCTGATGGCTCTGGCCAAAATTCTGGACGGCTTTTTCTGTGATCTGGTCGGTGCAAAGATCGTCGTCTCGGTTTCCACCATTTCCTGCGGCCTTGCCTGCCTCCTCTTCGCAAACACCAGAACCTTTGCGGAGGCCATGATCCCCACGGTCCTCCTGGCCATCGGCCTGCCTCTGACATCCATTCTGCCGCCCCTTTCCGTGGGTGCCGTTCTCGGAATGAAAAGCTACGACCATACCGTGGGCCTTGCCATGGCCACAGCCGCTGTTGCCAGCCTTTCCACCAACCCCATCATGAACGCCCTTTACGGGGCCCTCGGTTCCTATGAAACGCCCCTGCGCTGCCTCTTCCTCCTGGCTATTCTCTCGGTCCTGCTTCACCTTCTTGTCTGCAGGCTGGCCAGACGGCAAACAGAAAACTGCGCAGCGGAAGAGGAATAAAAAATATCCGGGAAACGCCTTTGTTTCCCGGATTTTTTTCTTGCATTTTCTCTTTTTCCCGCTATGATAGTAGCATGAATATCGGGCGAAGCGCCCGTTAATATGGAGGATAGTATGGCACAAATCAAAATCGGCTGGTCCGAAATCAACATTACCCCCGATAAGAAGGTTTCCCTCTACGGTCAGTTTGCGGAGCGTATCTCCGAATATGTGGAAAAGCCTCTGATGGCCACTGCTCTCGCCCTGGACAACGGCGAAGATCAGGTCGTGTTCGTGGGCTGCGATCTGGTTGCCGTGGATGGCTTCCTCTGCGAAGAAATCAAAAAGAATCTGAAAAATAACGGGCTTGGCCTGGACCCCGAAAAGGTGGTCATCTCCGCCATTCACACCCACTGCGGCCCCGGTTTCTACAACGTCAAGCAGGCTCCCGAGGATGCCGGCTTCCGCGCCATGGCAAAGCTTCTGGAAACAGAATTCCTGAAGCCCGGCCAGAAATATGTTCAGGCCGCGAATATTTTCGATAACCCCGAAGTCGCCTCCGAGCAGGAAGTCTTTGACATGCTGGCAGAGCGCATTCCTCAGGTCGTTCTGGAAGCCTGGAAGAACCGCAAGGTCGGCTCCTTTGCCAACGGCTTTGAGCGCGCTGCCGTGGGCATGTGCCGCCGCGTTGCCTACAGCGACGATACCGCCCAGATGTGGGGCAATGCCAACACCGCAGTCTTCACCCAGATGGAAGGCGGCAGCGATACCGGCGTAGAGCTCCTCTACTTCTTTGATGAAGCCGGCAAGATCACCGGTGCTTTGGTCAATCTGGCCTGCCCCGCCCAGTGCGTGCAGCACCGCCTCTTCGTTTCCCCCGACTTCTGGGGCGAAACCAAGAAGCTCCTGCGGGAATACTTCGGCGAAGACTTCTTCCTGCTGCCTCAGTGCTCCGCTGCAGGCGATCAGTGCCCCGTGGATCTGGTCCGCTGGGTCAACCCCGATACCGATGTCAATGATCCCAACCTGATCCGCCACAATCCTCCCGTCCGTAAGGCCGATCCCTCCATGTTTGACCTGGAAGGCATGAGACGGGCAGGCAAGCGGGTCGCCAGAGCTGTCATCGACGCCTACGAAGAGGGCCTGGGCGAGCATCAGACCGATGTCAAGCTGATCCACCATGTGATAGACATGGAGCTGCCCCTCCGCCGCGCTACCCTGACTGAATACAACGAGTCCTGCAAGGCCGTTAAGGAATACTGCCGGGAAAAGGAAGGCGATATCAACTTCAACGATGTTGCCATGCTGCAGCGCTACACCGGCGTGATCATGCGCTACTTCGAGCAGGAAACGCAGAACATCCAGGTTTCCAAGGTCCATACCCTCCGTCTGGGCTCCGTCTCCTTTGCCACCAGCCCCTTTGAGCTCTTCCTGGATTACGGCAACCAGATCAAGGCCCGGGCATACTGCGAGCAGACCTTCCTGGTCCAGCTCTGCGACGGTTCCCTCGGCTATCTGCCCACCGAAACTGCCGAACGCCACGGACACTACAGTGCATTCATCGGTTCCGGCACTGTCGGCCATGAAGGCGGCGACCTCCTGGTCCGTCAAACCCTGAGTGATATCAACAGCATGTTCGAGGGCGACTATCAGGTCTATACCTACGCCGACGAGAAGTGATTTAAGAGTATTCCTTGCCGGAACGGCAAAAAACGAATAAACACTCCCGGGATAGAATCAAAGCGTTCTATCCCGGGTCTGTTTATATAAGGAAAAACAAATACGCAAATGTTTTCCGGGCGCACACAGTGCGCCCCTACCCCAAGCTGCCCCAGCGCCCGGCACCGCCTGCGCCTCTCTCCTTATCTGACTATCCTGAAGCCTACTCCCTTTTTCTCTTTCTTTACTTGCTTTTTTTGAAAATTGCGCTATGATAGGAAGGAAAAAATCGGGGCCGGAAGACCCCCTGAAATGGAGGATATTATGGCACAAATCAAAATCGGCTGGTCCGAAGTCAGCATCACCCCCGACAAGAAAGTTTCCCTCTACGGTCAGTTTGCAGAGCGTATCTCCGAATATGTGGAGAAGCCCCTGATGGCAACTGCTCTCGCCCTGGATAACGGCGAAGATCAGGTCGTGTTCGTCACCTGTGATCTGGAATCCGTTGCAGGCTTCCTCTGCGAAGCCGTCAAGGATAAGCTGAGAGGCAACAAGGAAGGCCTGGATCCCGACAAGATCATCATGAGCGCCATCCATACCCATACCGGTCCCAGCTTCTACCATGCAAAAGAAGCTCCCTCTGACAGCGGTTTCCGCGTCATGGCAAAGCTGATCGAATCCGAATTCCTGAAGCCCGGCCAGAAATATGTTCAGGCCGCAAACATCTTTGACAACCCCGAAGTTGCTTCCGAGCAGGAAATTTACGATCTTCTGGTGGACCGTATTCCCAAGGTCGTTCTGGAAGCCTGGAAGAACCGCAAACCCGGCTCCTTTGCCAACGGCTTTGAGCGCGCTGCCGTGGGCATGTGCCGCCGCGTTGCTTACAGCGACGATACCGCCCAGATGTGGGGCGATGCCAACACCGCAGTCTTCACCCAGATGGAAGGCGGCAGCGATACCGGCGTGGAGCTCCTTTACTGCTTTGACGAATCCGGCAAGCCCACCGGCGCAGTTGTCAACCTGGCCTGCCCCGCCCAGTGCGTGCAGCACCGTCTCTTCGTTTCCCCCGACTTCTGGGGCGAAGCCAAGAAGCTCCTGCGGGAATACTTCGGCGAGGACTTCTTCATGCTGGCACAGTGCTCCCCCGCCGGTGACCAGTGCCCTGTTGACCTGATCCGCTGGGTCAACCCCGACACCGATGTCAACGACCCCAACCTGATCCGTCACAATCCTCCCGTCCGCAAGGCCGACCCCTCCATGTTTGACCTGGAAGGCATGAAGCGCGCAGGCAAGCGGGTCGCCAGAGCTGTCATTGACGCCTACGAAGAGGGCCTGGGTGAGCATCAGACCGATGTCAAGCTGATCCACCACATCCAGAAGATGCAGCTTCCTCTCCGCCGCGCAACCCTGACGGAATACAACAACGCCTGCAAGGCCATCAAGGAATACTGCCGGGATAAGGACGGCGACATTGATTTCAATGATGTTGCCATGCTGCAGCGCTACACCGGCGTGATCATGCGCTACTTTGAGCAGGAAAAGACCAATGTGACCGTTGCCAATGTCCACACCATCCGTCTTGGCACGATTGCCTTCTCTTCCAACCCCTTCGAGCTCTTCCTGGACTTTGGCAACCAGATCAAGGCCCGGGCATACTGCGAACAGACCTTCCTGATCCAGCTTGCTGACGGCTCCATGGGTTATCTGCCCACCGAAACTGCAGAGCGTCACGGCCACTACAGCGCATTCATCGGCTCCGGCAGAGTCGGTCATGAAGGCGGCGACCTCCTGGTCCGCGAAACCCTGAGCGACATCAACAATATGTTTGAAGGCGACTACAAGGTTTACACCTACGCAGACGAGAAATAAGGATTCCAAAACCGTGGCGGAAAATCCGCCCCGGTTTTCTCTTGCATTTTCCTTTAATATCCTTTATAATCTCCCCGAGAATCCGGGCGCGACGAGAGCGAGCGCTGCCTGCGGCAGATGCAGCGAGCTTGAGTTGCCGCAGCGGTCAAAATATACGAGCTGGCGAATGCGCGAAGTATATTTTGGGTACCGCAAGGAGAGGCCCAGTCTAGGGCGCCTGGTTTGCTTCTCTCTTTCTTTTATTATTTATCCGGGTGTGGCCCAGTTGGTAGGGCGCCTGGTTTGGGACCAGGATGCCGGGAGTTCGAGTCTCCCCACTCGGACCAAAAAAGGTAGCAGATTTTGATAGAAAGTCTGCTGCCTTTTTTCTTTTGTATTTTTCAAAAATTTTGGGTCAATCATAAAAGTTGTGGGATGAAGGATTTCTGATGTAGGGCTTCCGGCTGACATCGAACAGCTTCAGGAAGAAGTAATCGTCGTCTGGATAGCCGTATCCCTTACGCCGGAGAGTTTTGATTTTGTTG
>JAZUFG010000059.1:0-10124 GCA_045640565.1 Oscillospiraceae bacterium
ATCCGTCTTGATTTTTAATAATTCCGGGAACTTTACTGAACGTTTTCTAAAATTTTATCACACATTTTTCGGCTTTGCAAGAACGGTTTCAAATTCAAAAAGCTTCCAGAATTATGGCAGAAAATCGGGAGCAATTTGCCCCAAAAAAGGCCGGAAAAAGGCCCGAAAAAGCCGGAAATGGTTACGGAAATAAACATTTGATTAAATTTTCGGAAAAATGCGAAAAAATCAAGAATGGGAGTGACCGATCAGGGCCACTCCCATGATTCGTATGTGTGAGGAATTATTCTTCCGTGTTGGTTGCATCAAGCCTCTTTCTTCTCATATCCCTGCGGGTAAATCAGGCTGAATACGACGAAGGCAACGAGGCCGGGAACACAGGGGAAGAAACCGCCCCAGGATGGGAAGGGCACGCCGCACCAGCCCAGCACCACAAACAACGCGCCCACGATGGCCGAAGCAATAGCACCGGCATTGGAACCCTTCTTCCAAAGAACACCTCCGATGAAGGGCACAAAGCATGTCGCTGATATAAACGTCATACATTCATTGATAACGCCGAGGATGGAGCCGGAGCCAAGCGCCAGAAGGACAGCCGCGGCGATGGTAAACACATTCAGTAAGAGTGTTATTCCTTTGAGTTTCTTTTCCGAATACTCCCGTTTCATCGTGTTCTGGAATACATCACGAATCACCATACTGCTGATGGCAAGAAGAAAGCTGTCAATGGTGGACATGACTGCGGCAAGGACGGCAGCAATAATGATGGCGGCAATGACGGGACTCAGATCATTCAGGACCACGCTGAAAAATGCGGAATCGCCCTGAATGCCGTAGACAGTGTTTGCATAGGAGCCGATAAAGGCGGGCATGATGGCAAGCGGAATCATGATAAGGAAAGAAAGCAAGTGACCAAAAAAAGAAACACGTTCGCTTTTTGCCGAATTGATACGCATATACATGCCTTGCGATGTGAACTCGCTGAGAATGACGGGAACCGCCATGCCGAGGAAGGCAGCGAGGCTCATGCCCTTGAAATTCAGAGCATAGGGTGCGGCAGCCCCGGCTGCTTGTGCGCTTCTTATTGTGTCAATGGCGTCGTTTTTCAGGAGAACGACGGTAACGAGGAGGAGTCCACCCAAAATGATGCCGGTCTGTACGACCGAGGTGGCATAGGCGCCCCAAAGCCCAGACAACTGGGAATAGAGAAAAACGACCAACGCAATGGAAAGCAGCCCAAGTGTTCCGTTCAATCCGAGCGCTTCAAAGAGTGCTCTTCCGGCTATGAGCTGGCTTGCAATGTAGCCAAAGAAGCTGACGGTGCTGAAGACATCAAAAAGAATTCCCGGTGTTTCACTTTGATAGCGTTCGCGGGCAAAATCCGCGTAAGACTGGTAGCCGCTGCGGTAGATGAAACGGTTAAGGACAAGGGCAATCACCAGGGCAGTACAAGCACATGCCAGACCGAAGGCCGAACCCGCAAGACCTGAGGTGCTTCCTGCCCCTGCGCCGCCGACAACAAAGCCGTTGCCGACATTCAATCCGACGCAGCCGCCGATGATGAGCAGCAGACCTGCCTTTCCGTCAATGGAAAGATAGCCGCTGAAAGTGCCTGCGTAGCGCCGCCCATACACGCCAATGAGAAACATGGCAATGAAATATATGACGATTACGATGGCAATGGTAGTGAGCATTTGTGTTCCTCCGAATGTGGTTATCACAGAAATTATACTCCCGGGTTTTAGTATATGCAATAAGAATGTAAAAAAGGAGAACAGCACCGTCCAAGAGCGGAATTAGGGCAGAAAATCGGGAGCAATTTTTCCTAAAAAAGGGCCCCAAAAAGCCGAAAATGGTTACGGGAAGATACAATGGTTACCGGAGAGAACGAAAAATCGATAATTGATAACGGATAATTGCTGTGATAGAATAAAAGGTAATGAATAACAATTAGGAGCGTTTTATCATGAAAAAAGTTGTCAGTTTACTTTTGGCATTGGTTTTAATGGTTGGGCTGCTGTCCACGGCTGTTTTTGCGGAAGAGGGAGAAGATTACGATGTCATTAGATTTGAAAAAGTATTAACCAAACAAAGCGATAATGGCTTATTTACTCTTACCGCAAATTCGTCTGACGATGACGGCTGGTTCTGCGACGGTAGCGATACCCTCACGATAACTGCCGCGAAAGGCCTTACAATTACACGCATTGAAGCTGAGATTAGTTATCATTATTATTCTTACGGTGAAGTCGGTGTCAGCGGCACCGCATTTAAGGAAAAATACCCGGAGAAGGACGGCGATACCGTCACCGTGTCCAACATCAACAGTTCAGAGTTTTCCTTTACAGGAGGTACCGAATATATCCAACTTAAAGACATTACGGTCTACTATACAGGAACACACACCCACGACTATCAGCCTACAGTTTATACATGTCAGAGTTGCGGTAAGGAAGCGCCTGCGGGCTATGTCCCCGAAGTCCCCGGCGGAAGCACCGCTTCCACCCTGTCCCAGGGCAATATGACCATCGTTGTCGGTGTCGCTTGCGCTGCGGTCTTCGGCTTTGGCGGCTTCTTGCTCGGCAAGAAGAAAAAGCCGGCAGCGGCTAGCGGGGCAAATAGCGAAGACGAAGAATAAGGCATAAAGATTGTGAAAAAGAAGAAATAAAGCTATTATGAGGAAGAGCCTGCGAAAGCAGGCTCTTTTTTGTTCGTGCGTTACGGCAAAAAATCGGGAGCAATTTGCCTCAAAAAAAGGTGGGAAAAGACGGAAAGGGTTACGGGAGGATACAAGGGTTACCGAGGAGAAACGAAAAAGGGACGCAAATGCGTCCCCCGTTCGGTTTTATATGCGGTTTGCAAGACAAAAGAGCAAAGAAGCTTCGGCTAATTTGTAAAATAATTATGAAATAGCCGAAAAATTGTTTGAGATTTTTCAAGGTTTCGGCTATAATATATTCACAGTGAAAAATAGCCGAAAGAGGTGCTGATATGGAGTATATTGTCAGAAGTTTAGAGAAAGTAATAAAAGAGGTTACAAAGGAATACCCGGTTGTTCTTGTAACGGGTCCAAGGCAAGTCGGAAAGACCACCATGCTTCAAAAGATGATGGAAGGGACAAACAGAAACTATGTTTCCTTAGATGACCTGAATGAAAGGAGTCTTGCTAAGACTGATCCGCAGCTCTTTCTTGAGCTGCATAAGCCGCCCGTACTGATAGACGAAGTTCAATATGCGCCGGAGCTGTTTACCTATATCAAAATATACGCGGATACGCACCATGAGGCGGGCGACTTCTGGCTCACCGGGTCACAGATATTTAAGCTGATGAAAGGCGTACAAGAATCGTTAGCAGGGCGTGTTGCGGTGTTATCGATGACAACACTATCTCAGGCAGAAATTTCGGGAGCGCAGGCGTCCCCCTTGCGTATTGATCTGGCCGAGCTGAAAGCACGGGAACAAAACAGAAAAGAACTTGATGTCCAAGGCATTTTTGAAAGGATTTTTAAGGGGTCCATGCCCGGAGTAGTCAGTGGGCAAAATACCAACAGCAGAATATTCTATTCCAGCTATCTGTCCACTTATATTGAACGTGACGTAAAAGAACTTTCCGGTGCCATAGATTCTTTGAAATTTTTACGGTTTATTACGGCAGCTGCCGCAAGGTGCTCTCAAATGCTGAACATTTCCGATATTGCACAGGATGCGGACATTAACCAAAAGCAGGCAAAGGACTGGCTTCATATTCTTGAGACACTGGGAATCATTTTTTATTTGCATCCCTATTCCAATAATCTTTTGAAGCGCCTTGTGAAAACGCCGAAGCTCTATTTTTACGATACGGGACTTGTGTGCTATCTGACAAAGTGGACAAGCGCGGCTGTGCTTGAAAGCGGAGCGATGAACGGAGCAATTTTAGAGAACTATGTTGTATCCGAAATTGCAAAAACAAATCTGAATTCAGGTATTGAGCCTGCCATGTATTATTACAGAGATAAAGACAGCAAGGAGATAGATGTCGTATTAGAGCAAGATGGAGAACTGAATCCTATTGAAATCAAAAAGACTTCAAACCCCGGAACAGAGCTTACAAAAGTGTTTTCTTTGCTTGATAAAGCTTCCGTGCCGAGAGGAAAAGGTGCGATCGTTTGTATGAAGCCATCTGTCGGGGCTGTTGACAGGAACAATTATATAATTCCTGTTTGGGTGCTTTGAACGAACAGCGCCCTGGATCTTGTAGGGAACATTTTCATAAGAAAACACAGCGCAATTTGCCCCCCAAAAGGCCCGAAAAAGGCGAAAAGGGTTACGGGAAGATACATTTGATTGCATTCGCCGTCCCTTGTTTCCACCGTACCGATAAAAGCGAGCAAGGCAATTTAGCCTTGCTCATTTCTTTAATCCGATTCGCTCGTTTTTATTATGTTCGGAATGTCTCTTTTACCATAGATAATGCGCACTACATCTATTGTGGCCATTTCTTCACCGACTATGTAAAAAATGATGAAGTTATCTACAGGAAGTTGCCGCATTCCTTGGCTTGACCAAGGCTCCCATTCAACTGCTTTATACCGTTTTGGAAAAGCAGATAGAGAACGAATCTCGTCACGAATTCGCTTGATTTGGGCAACAGCAACGCCATGTGCGCCTAATTCAAGAGAAATATAGTCGTAAATATCTTCCAAATCCTGTAAGGCATCGTAGGTATAATGGATTGAGTAGCTATCCATCAAATTCCATACTCCTTGTTCAGAATTGAATCTACCTCATCCGCAGAATAAAGCCTTCCGGCCTGAATGGAATCATAACCCTTCCGAAGTTCTTCATTTAATTGCTCTCTGGTCATTTCATCCAAGGAGAGAGGTTTGCGCGCCGGAAGCTTGATCGCAAAAGGAATACTTTTCGTCAGTTTTATTTGGTTATACAGCATTTGAACAGCAGTTGAAGGTGTTACTCCAAGCTGAGCAAGAATTGCCTCGACTTCAGTCTTTAGTTCCGGTTCAATTCGAGCGTACACAGCAGCAGTGTTAGCCATATTATCAACCTCCTTGTATTTACTATATGACATTATACGGCTAAACAGATAAAAATGTCAAGTAATTTGCAGACAATAGCAAGCAGAAAAGGCGCGGTGCCTTGCCTCATCGGGAGATTTTTCGTTCTAAAGGAAAGAGAGCTTTTCATACAAAAAGAGGAGCGCCGTGCGCAGTTTTTTTATCACGAAAACAGAGGGGCAAAGAAAGCATCTATGTTTTCAAGGGGAGCCCCTGCCGGGATATCACATCCGGAGGAGAGGATCCAATTGGGGAAATCCCCGCACTCCCGAATCAAATCCGAAACGGAAGCGGAAACCTTTTCCGGGGATTTTTCATTGGAAAGCAGGGCAGGGCTCAGATTCCCCAAGACCGGGACATCCTTCGGGAAAGCCTCCAGGAGCTTTTTCAGCTCCGCGTGGTTCCCGAAATGATAGGCCGCACATCCGGTGTATAAAATCTCCGGAACCAGGCGGTTCACATCCGTCCCGCAGTTATGGTAGATAATGGGAAAATCCGGGGTTTGAAGCTGCCGGGTGATCCCGAGAAGATATTCTGAAGAAAACTCTTTCATCAGAGCCGGGGAAAGCATCCCTGCCAGGGGTTCCGCAAGGATCACCCCATCTGCGCCGGCGTCCCGGAGGGCCGAGATATAGTTCATCAGGAAATCCGCGGATTTTTTCAGAACGGTGTGGACCATATCCGGCTCCTCATAGCAATCCAGCAGGATCTCGTTCACATTCATCAGTCTTCCCGCCAGAGAGAAGGGGCCGATGCAATTCGCCAAAAGGGGCTTATCCTTGATTTTCTTTTTCGCCAGGCGGATGCTCTCTATTACTTTGGGGCATCTTCCCGCCCGAATATCCGGGACGGCCAAAGCCTCTGCGTCATCCGGGTCCGAAAGCAACTGCCCCGTGATCGTGGGCACATTTCCTTCCGAAAAAACAGCATGGGCGCCAAAGGCCTCCGCCTCCACGGAAAGGTCCATATAGCCCATGGCAGCCGGCATGGGAAAACGCTCCGAAATCAGGCGGATCCCCTCCGCCTGCAGCTCCGGATCCGAAAGAAGGGAAGAAAGCGGAAGCTTCAAAAGGGAAATTGCGGGATAAGAAAGCAGAGGCAGCGCAGACCGCTGCTCCCCGCCTATCAGTTGATTCATCCAAGAATTCATAATTAACCTCAAAAAGAAAGGGAATCGAAAACCGATTCCCCATTTGCTCAGCCAACCAGGCGTTTGGCCAGTTCCGCGGCAGAGGCCGCATCGGAGGAATATCCGTCTGCACCGATCTCATCCGCAAAAGTCTGGGTGATCGGTGCGCCGCCGACCATGATCTTCAAAGAGCTTCCGAACGCTTCTGCCTTCAGGGCCTTGACAGTTTCCGCCATACCCGGCATAGTGGTGGTCAGCAGGGCGGAAAGGGCAACGATCTTCGTATCCGGATTATCCCGGCAAGCTTCCACGAAACGCTCTGCGGAAACATCCACGCCCAAATCGATCACTTCAAAACCGGAGGATTCGATCATCATAGCAACCAGGTTCTTGCCGATATCATGCAGGTCCCCTGCAACGGTTCCGATAATGACCTTTCCGTTTGCTCCGGCAGCTCCGGAAGAAAGGCAGGGCTTCAAAACGGCAACACCCTTTTTCATGGCTCTTGCGGCAACGAGCATTTCCGGAACAAAAATTTCATTATTCTTAAAGCGCTCACCCACAACGCCCATGGTATCGATCATGGCATTCAGGAGCACAAGGGCATCTTCTCCCTCATCCAGGGCTGCCTGCACTGCATCCGGAACAAGCTTGGATCTTCCGTTCATAATGAGCTCTTGAATCTCTGCAATTTTAGACATACGATAATCCTCCTTAAATTTTCTGATCGCTATTTATGAAATTAATGAGAATTGCGGATCTGACTCGGGGTCTTTCCGCTTTGCTTCTTAACGAATATGGAAAAATTGGATGCGGAGCTGTAACCGAGGCGCTCTGCGATTTCCGCAACGGAAAGATCCGTTGAAATCAGAAGATCCATAGCGTTCTGAAGGCGCATCTCATTTACTTTCTCCCGGAAGCTCATATTGTAGAGCTGCCTGATGATCCTTGTGAGCTGCCGCTGGCTGACATGAAGAAGATTGGCCAGATCCGCACAGTTGTCTTTGTCGTTGTAATGCTTCGCGATAAAAGTTTCGATCTGGAGGACCCGGGAATCTACATTGTCATTTTCAATCTTTCCGGAATCCGAAAGTGAAAAGGCGGCATAGAGCTGAACCAGGATCACATTACTCATGGCACGAAGCTGTTCCCGGCCCAGGAAGGTGGCTTCCCGACCCTCCCGAATCACGGTCCCGATATATAGGATGGCATCCCGCAGAACCGTCTGCCCGGGGAAATGCAGATCCAGATCCACACAGGAGAGCGGAAATGCCGACATCTCTCCGTTTTTGCTCTTTTGGGCAGCTTTTTCACTGAGATCCATTTCAAAGGCCAGGTCTATCTTCCGCAGTTCTTTTCCCGTGGGCTTGAAATGATGATAAACCTCCGGGGGGATCAAAAAGCAGTGACCGGAATCGATCCGGAAGCTCTCCCTCCCCGTCTGCAGAACACAGGAGCCCTGCAAAACATAGTGAAGCTCATAATATGTGTGATTATGCTGCTGAAGGAAGAGATCTCCGGGATTATCTTCATCTATAATTCCGGCAGCTATGAGCCTTCCTTTTATGTCGCCGAGGGCGATGGGAATGTTAAAATGTTTCTGCATGAAAACTCACTCCCTCCCATACAGCTATAGAGTATATCGGCTGGCTTAAAAAAATCAACTAATATTTTTATCAAAAAAGGACATTTTATGTTTTTAAGACATCGCCGGCAAAAAGAGGGCAAATTCAATCATAGACAATTACCCCCGTGATTGTATAATTACAGGCAATGTTTAATCATTTCCTCTCATTTTTCAACATGGAGGCAAGTATGGAAAAGAACAATGTAAAATTCACCGGAATTATGTCCGCTCTGGTTTCCTGCGTGGACGACAACGGAAATGTGCTGGAAGACAGCATGCGCCGGCTGATGCAATGGCATCTGAAGGAAGGCTTTTCCGGTTTTTATCTGACAGGCGGAACCGGCGAAGGTCCCGTTCTCCAGAAGGAGACCCGCAAGAGAATCGTGGAAATTGCCAAGGACGAGGCAGGAGACCGCTGCAATCTGATCGCCCATGTGGGCGCCATTGACCTCAAGACTGCTGCCGAGCTGGCTGAACATGCCGCCGAAAACGGTATGGATGCCATTTCCTCTGTTCCCCCCTTCTTCTTCCATTATGATGAAAAGGAGATCCGGGAGTATTATACTGCTCTTTCCCATGCATCCGGGCTCCCCGTCATTATGTACGCTTCTCCCCTCAGCGGCGTCACGATCACTTGGGATATGGTGAACCGCCTCATGGACATTCCGAACATGATCGGTTTGAAATGGACCAGCTATGACTATTTCACCATGCACCGGATCAAAGAGCTCCGCGGCGGGAATATCAATGTCATTAACGGGCCGGATGAGTGCCTGCTCTGCGGCCTCACCATGGGGGCAGACGGCGGCATCGGCGCCACCTACAATGTCATGCCCAAGGTTTTCGTTGAAATCTATAATAAGTTCAAGAGCGGCGATTTTGCCGGAGCGCAGGAGGCCCAGTTCCGGGCAAACAAACTCATTGAAGTTCTGATCAAATACGGCGTTGTCTGCGGGATCAAGGACATTCTGGCGATGCTCGGCTATGACACCGGCTGCTCCATTTATCCCTTGAAGCGCTTCACCGAGGAGGAGCAGTCCGCATTCCGGAAAGCACTGAAAGAGATCCGCTTTGAAGAAAACTATTTATAATTCCTTCAATTCAGGGCAAATTCAGCGTTGACGCCTATTATCCCCTATGTTAAAATCACGGCGAAGGTCCGCAAATACTTAATAATTACAGATATAAGGAGACAAAAATGGGAACTTACGACGAATTCAGATTCAAGCCTGCTGACTTCCTTCCGAACAGCAATATGCCTTTGGAAGAGCTTGAGCGTGTCCGCAGCATCAAACGGGAAGATATGGAATACACCAACGAGAACGGCTTCTCCGTCAAGGTGGTTCTGGATCCGGAATCTCTGATGGCAATGGACATCTTCACCAGAATCCTCAAGAGTGATCTGGAAGATACCCATTTTGGCTTTATCTGCCCCAATCAGCATCCTGTCTGCTACACCTCCGTTGCGGAGATGATCAATAAATACAATGTCAACTGCAGAAATGTGGATGCCTTCGCCATGGACGAGTGGGCTGACGAAGAAGGAAATGTTGCCCCCCTCACCTACGGTGCCGGCCTCGGCTACTCTTTCCTGAACCACTTCTATATGCGGATCCGGGAAGACCTTCGCCCCGACATCAGCCATTGGCACTGCCACACCAACGAAACCAAGGCTGACGGCGTCTATACAAGAATCATTGAAGACACCTGCGGCGGCGGCGCGGATGTCATTTATTCCGCAACCGGCTGGCCCGGACACACTGCCTTTGTGGATCCCCGGAGCAAGGAATTCGCTGCCAATTCCCTGGAAGAATTCTGCCAGCTCGGCTCCCGCATCGTTACGGAAACTCCCCTCACCATCGCTGAAAACTCTCTCTTCGGGCCCATGGGTGCTTCCGGAGACGTTTGGGCAGTTCCTCCCAAGGCCGCAACCATCGGCCCCAAGGATGTTGTGGAAGCCAGAGAGCGTTTTGAAGTACACAACATTCTGAACTCCCAGTGCGGCGATTCCTGGCAGAGAATGATCAGCAGAATCGAGCTCTACGGGCCCATCTCCATGGAATGCCCCGCCTCCATTTTCCGTCTCGGCAAGGGCACCTGCTATGTCTCCGAAGCCATTGCCCGCCCCTTCCACTGCTGGTATAACGGCATTCCCGATGACAAGATCTAAACCGAGTCACAACCTCCGGCTAAGCCGGAGGCTTGAATAAGCCCTAGAAGGGCTTATTACAGGCCACACCCCTAAAGGGGCTCCGAAAAGGTTCGCCACTCGCATTACTTCTTCGGGCTACCCCTAAAGGGGTGTCTTGTTTTG
>JAZUFG010000060.1:0-19736 GCA_045640565.1 Oscillospiraceae bacterium
AAACAGCTTGAAAATCAAGAGGAAAGTGCTATACTGAAAATTAGTATGGGGGATTAGAAAGTTTTTTAGATTTCAGGAGAAAGGACGGGTCCGAAAATGGCGGTTTTTTGCGTAAACGGCAAGGAATATCAGAGCGACGAAAGCAAAAAACTCCTGCGCTTTCTCCGGGACGATCTGCGGCTGACCTCTGTGAAGGACGGCTGCAGTGAAGGAGCCTGCGGGACCTGCTCCGTTCTGATCGACGGAAAACTGACTAAAGCCTGCGTTCCCTCCCTGAACAAGCTGGAAGGAAAGAGCGTTCTGACCGTTGAAGGCCTCTCCCCCGCGGAAAAAGAAATCTATTCCCGGGCTTTTGCCGAAGCCGGGGCCGTGCAGTGCGGTTTCTGCACTCCGGGGATGATCCTAGCGGCAAAGAGCCTGCTGGATGTCCGGACGGACCCCAGCCGGGAAGAGGCAGCCTATGCGATCCGCAACAACATCTGCCGCTGCACCGGTTACAAAAAAATCATTGACGGCATTCTGCTGGCCGGAAAATATAAGCGGGAAGGGCTCCCCCCGGAAGAAGCTCCCCAGGCCCGAGTCGGGGCCCGGATGCCCAGGATCGATGCCGTAAAGAAGGCCCTGGGCGAAGGAAAATATGTTGACGATATCTATCTTCCCGGCATGATTTACGGCGGCGCCGTCCGGAGCAAATACCCCCGGGCAAGGGTGCTGGCCATCCATACCGAGGCCGCTGCAAAGCTCCCGGGCGTGCTGGGCATTTACACTGCCGAGGATATTCCCGGGCAGAACAAGGTGGGCCATTTGAAGCAGGACTGGGACAGTCTGATCCCCGTGGGCAAGATCACCCACTGTCTTGGAGATGCCATCTGCTTGATCGCGGCAGAGACCCGGGAGATCCTGGAGCAGGCCAAAGCTTTGGTGGATGTGGAATACGAGAAACTGAAGCCCGTTTTCTCCCCCACCTACGCTGCTCAGCCCTATGCCCCCATTGTTCACGAGTCCAATCCCACAGGGAATCTGCTTCTTGAAAAACATATCCAGCGGGGCAATGCCGACGAGGCGCTGCGAAATGCGGAAGTCATCCGCATGGACCACTATGAGACCCCCTATACCGAGCACGCCTTCCTGGAGCCGGAGTGCGCCATTGCCTATCCGGAGGGAGACGGAGTCGCGATCCTCTCCTCAGACCAGGGAAGCTACGACACCGCCAGGGAAACTGCCCTTCTCCTGGGAATCCCCCGGGAAAAGGTCCACGTGACCAACATGCTGGTGGGCGGCGCCTTCGGGGGAAAAGAAGATGTGACCGTGCAGCATCTGGCGGCCCTGCTGGCCGTGAAAACCGGGCGGCCCGTAAAATTCAAGCTGAGCCGGCAGGAAAGCCTGCTGGTCCACCCCAAGCGGCACCCCATGAAGATCACCATTGCCATCGGCTGCAATCGGGACGGTATCATTCAGGGCGTCAAGGCAGAGGTCATCGCCGACACGGGAGCCTATGCTTCCCTGGGCGGGCCGGTTCTGGAACGGGCCTGCACCCATGCCGCAGGACCCTATCACTACGAGAATTATGAAATAACAGGCAGAGCCTATTATACCAACAATCCCCCGGCGGGAGCCTTCCGGGGTTTCGGAGTTACCCAGACCTGCTTTGCTCTGGAAATGACCCTGAACAAGATGGCTCAGGCCCTGGGAATATCACCCTGGGAAATTCGATACCGGAACGCCATTCGGCCGGGAGAAGTTCTGCCCAACGGGCAGATCGCTCCCCCATCCACGGCTCTGGTGGAAACCCTGCTGGCCGTAAAGGATGTATTTGAGAAAAACAGGAACGCGGGCATTGCCTGCGCCATGAAAAACGCCGGTGTGGGCGTGGGGATCGCGGACTATGGGCGCTGCATCCTGGCTGTAAAGGATGGGCAGATCCATATCCGCTCCGGAGCCTCCTGCATCGGGCAGGGCCTGGGAACCGTTCTGACACAAATCGTGGGGACTGCGACCCACTGCTCCGCGGATGAGATCGTCTATGAAGCGGCAAATACCGTAAATGCCCCGGACTCCGGGACCACTTCCGGCTCCCGGCAGACCCTGATCACCGGAGAGGCCTGCAGACGGGCCTGCCAAAAGCTCCTGCAGGCGGCAGGAGCAAAGGTGGAAGTCTCTGACTATTCCGGCATAGCCAACGGGCCCGGATATGAAGATGCCCCCGGCAGCAGCCGGGAGGGCAGGCGGGGCAGCGAGCTTCCCGAGGGAGAAACAATCGACCTCGGGCCTCTGGAAGGTCAGGAATTCTACGGCGAATACCTGGCAAAAACGGACCCCCTCGGAACGGAAGAAAAAGAGAACCCCGTAAGCCATGTGAGCTATGGCTTTGCCACCCAGGTCTGCATCTTAAATGACGACGGAACGCTGAAAGAGTTCTATGCTGCCCACCATGTGGGCAAGGCCATCAACCCCATCAGCTGCGAAGGGCAGATCGAAGGGGGCGTGGTCATGGCTCTGGGATTCACCCTGACAGAGCTCTTCCCCCTCTATGACAGCGTGCCAACTGCGAAATTCGGAACTCTGGGCCTTTTCCGTGCTGACCAGGTCCCGCCCATTCACAGCATTCTTGTGGAAAAAGAGGGGCAGGATATGGCCTACGGAGCAATCGGTCTCGGAGAGATCACCACCATTCCCACGGCTCCCGCCGTGGCCGGGGCTTATTTTGCCCTGGACGGAAAAGCGCGAAATCATCTGCCTTTGAAGGATACCCCCTATGAAAGGCCCCACATTCCGAGATATTGGTGGTAAAAGCCGTCGGGCGGGGCCTGCTTCTAAAAGAAAAATAATTTTTCAGAATATCTCTATGCATAAGGAGGACTGTTATGGCTGAAAAGAAGACACCCACGAAACTGACGGACAATGTAGTCCGGGTGGACGCCAAGGAAAAGGCAAGGGGGGAAGCCCGCTATGTCTGTGACCTGAGCTTCCCCGGCATGCTCTATGCCTATATGGTCCGTTCCACGGCTGCCAGAGGAAAGATCCTCAATATCCGGGTCCCCGAACTGCCGGAGGGCTACTATTTCATCTCCGCAAAGGACATTCCGGAGGGCGGCAGGAACGAGCTCTGGATGATCACCAAGGACTACCGCTGCTTTGCGGAGGACTATGTGCTCTTTGTGGGCGAGACCATCGGCCTGATCGTCGGGCCGGACCGGACGAAGCTGAAGGACCTGCAGGAACAGATCCAAATCGACTACGCCGAGGAAACTCCCGCCGTATCCATTGACGACGGTCTAAACAAGGTCGGCGGAGCTTTCTTCCCGGAAAAGGACTCCAATATCATGTGCGAGCTCTACTGCGAAAAGGGCCGGCCCATGAGCGAGGTTTTTGCCGAGGCTGATGAGATCTTTGAAGAAACCCTGGAGACCCCCTACCAGGAGCATGTGCATCTGGACACCAACTCTGCCATTGTGACCTATGAGGGCGGAAAGTTCGTCTTCTATGTCTCTGCCCAGTGCCCCTTCTATATCCGCAAATCCATTGCGGGACTTCTGAACCTTCAGCCGGAGGACATCATCATTCGCCAGCAGACCACAGGCGGCGCCTTCGGCGGCAAGGAGCACTTCCCCGATGTGCTCTGCGGACCTCTGCTGGTGGCAGAGAACAAGATCCGCAAGCCCATCAAGCTGGTCTTTTCCCGGGAGGAGGACACCCTCTATTCCGTGAAGCGGCATCCCTCCAAATGCATCTACAAAACGGCAGTCAAGGATGGGAAGATCACCGGCACAGAGGGCCATATCTATTATAACTGCGGCGCCTACATGACCTCTTCCTATGTGGTGCTGCAGAGAGGCGTTTTCCACGCCAACTCCGTATACACCATTCCCAGCACCTACCTTACGGGCCAGGGCGTAGCGACCCACACTTTCCCCTCCTGCGCATTCCGCGGCTTCGGCGCTCCCCAGACCATTTTCTGCTATGAGACCCACCTGAGCCACCTGGCAAGGCATCTGGGAATAGACCCCCTGGCATTCAAAATGCAATATCTGGCCAAACAGGGGGATGAAACCACCACAAACGGCCATATCATCGAGGAAGTCAAGCTTCCGGAAATGCTGGAAGCTGTAACCAAAGCCTCCGACTACTGGCGGAAGGCCAAGGAATACACCCCCGGCTGCGGCAAGGGCATCGGTATTGCCCTTTATAACCACGGCGGCGCCTTTACGGGAAACGGCGAACAGGCCATCATCAAGGCCCATGCCAAGCTGAAAAAAGTCGGGGACAAGGTGGAGATCCTGGTCGGCTCCACGGAGATGGGCCAGGGCTTCCAGACAACTCTGCGGAAGATCGCTGCCGCGAATCTGGAGATCTCCATTGACGATATCATCTACAAAAACCCGGACACGGAAAAGGTGGTGGACTCCGGCCCCACCGCCGCCTCCCGCTCTACCATGATCGTGGGACGCCTGGTGGAAAAGGCGGCCCTGCAGATGAAGGAGCGCTGGAATGAGGGCGACTTCGAAGTGGAAACGGTTTACGAACATCCCGAGGGCTTCCCCTGGGACCAGAACACCTTCCGCGGCGACGCCTACCTGGCCTATGGCTGGGGCGTGGCCTGCGTGGAAGTGGAGGTGGACAAGCTGACCAACGAAGTCAAGACCACCGGGATCTGGTCCTCCCACGATGTGGGCAAGGCAATTGACGAGCTGGTGGTCCATGGGCAGATCAACGGCGGCATCCTCCAGGCTCTGGGCTACGGATCCATGGAAAAGCTGGAGAACAGGAACGGAAAATTCCGGCAAAAAGGCATGTCCGACTATGTGATCCCCAGTTCTTTGGACTTCCCCACCCAGTTCTATCATATTCAGGAGAACCCCTACCCCTGGGGTCCCTCCGGCGCCAAGGGCATGGGCGAGCTGGTCTTTAACGGGGCGGCAGCAGCCTATGTGGACGCCGTGGAACGGGCCTTGAATACCAAATTCTATTCCATCCCCATTCCCCCGGAAACGATTGAGGAGGCTTTGCAGCATGGTAACTGAAATTCGATTCCAACTGAACGGCAAAGAATGCCTGTATTCGGGAGACCCCCTGCGTCGGCTTCTGGATGTCCTGCGGGAAGATTACGGCCTGACCGGCAGCAAAGAGGGCTGCGGCGAAGGCGAGTGCGGCGCCTGCAGCATCATTAAGAACGGAGAACTGATCACCCCCTGCATCGTCCCCGTGGCCTCTGTGAACGGAGCAGAACTTCTGACCATTGAGGGTATCCGGGACACCCCAAAGGGGCAGTGCCTCATCCAGGCCTTTGCGGACGGAGGTGCCGTGCAGTGCGGCTTCTGCATTCCCGGCATGGTTTTGGCCGGCTATGTGCTGCTGAACAAAAATCCCCAGCCCACAGAGGAAGAGATCCGGGTGGGTATCAGCGGAAATATCTGCCGCTGCACCGGCTACGACCTGATCGTTGCTTCCATTCGTCTGGCAGCGGAAAGAGGCGCCGAGCTCTGGAGGTCCGGAGCGCAGGACCGGTCTTTCCACGGAAGCCCCTGCAAGGGCAAGTCGGCAGCAGGAGATCCCCTGCCCATGCAAAATTGTTATATTCCCGAAAGCCTGGAAGAAGCCCTGAAAATCCGGAAGGAGACCGGCGCCATTCCTTTGGCCGGGGGCTCAGACCTCATGGTCTCCCACAGCCGGGGCACCGGCATTGCGCCCAAGTTTGAAAAGCCCGTGCTGATCCTCAGCAATCTTCAGGAACTCAAGGGGATCCGTCTTCTCCCTGACGGCACAACGGAAATCGGCGCCGGGGTTTGCTCCCGGGAAATCGCCGAATCGGACCTGGTGCATCCCCTTCTCCGGGATGCTGCCTCCCGGATGGGTGCCGTGGCCCTGCGAAACTCCGCCAGCATCGGCGGCAATATCGGCAACTCCTCCCCCAAGGGCGACATGCCTCAGCCCCTGATCCTTCTGGATGCGGAAGTCGTTCTTTCCCGCACCGACGGAGAACGGCTCATGAAAGTAGACGATTTCATTCTGGCCGCCGGCAAAAACCAATTGGCTGCAGATGAACTCATCACCGCGGTCCGGATCCCCAAACAGGATTTCACCCATATTTTCTATCGGAAGATCGGTATGCGGCGGGCAAATGCCATCTCCAAGCTGACCCTCTCTGCTGCTGCCACCGTAAAGAATGGCATGATCGCAGACTTCCGGGCCTCCTCCGGAGCCGCCGGCCCCAAGGTGGAACGAAGCCGGAAAGCTGAGGAACTGCTGATCGGCTGCAAGGTCTCCGAACTCCCCGAAAAGAAGGATGCCTTCATTCGGGAATGGACCGAAAAAGTCATCTCTCCCCACGCCATGCCGGAATACCGGAAAAATTCCACCGCAAGAATGCTGAACTACTTTATTGACGCCTTGGCCGCCGGTCACGAGCCCGGCCGAGTGGAGTAAAGGAGCACTTATGGCCAAGATTTTCTGTCCCAAGACGGCCCGGGAGGCCGTGGAACTGCGAAAGGCAAACCGGGAGACTGCTGTCTATCTGGCGGGCGGCACGGAAGCTCTCCGGCTGGGCTCCCCCTGCGAAGGAAAGGACCTGATCGATCTCAGCGAATTGGGACTTGACGAGATCCTGGAAAAGGACGGAAAGATTTGGATCGGCGCCCGCTGCAGTCTGCAGCAGATGGCAGAATCCGCCCTGGTTCCGGATTTTCTTCGGGAAGCCGCAGGTTTCTGTTCCTCTTTGGTTCGGCGCCTTTCCGCAACCGTAGGCGGCAATCTGGGAGCCAGACGCCTGAACGACGGCTATCTTGCCGCGGCCCTGACCGCTGCGGAGGCCAGCCTCCTCTGCGAGACCCCTCATGGGGAAAAGAGCATGAGCGCCGCCGAATATCTGACTTCTGACTGTGTTTGCCTGATCCGGGCGGTCCTTGTGGACAAGGGCAGGACCGGTTGGGTGAAGCGCTTCGGCAGCACTGCCGCCAGCCATGCGGCTCTGATCGCCGCAGAGAGTGAAGGAATCTGCGCTGCCACAGTCAGCGGGAGCGGACTTATCTTCATGGCGAAGGACTTCAAGAGTCCGAAAGCATGCTGCCATCCTTCGGAGGCAGCAGAGACCTCTCCCTCTTTTTATCAAACCCGGGAAGAATTCCTGCAGGCTCTCGCCGGCATGGAATATGCGGATGACCTGACCGGAAGTTCCGAATATAAGAAATATCTCGCCAAGACGGTTTTCGCAGAAGGAGGTGCTTCCAAATGATGATCACCTGCACCCTAAACGGAGAACTTGTCCGTCTTAATGGCAAAGCGGATGAGCGTTTGCGCACTGTCCTCTATCGGGCCGGCTGCTACAGCGTCCGGGACAGCGATGACTGCGAGGGCGTTGCGGGAACAGACAGTATCCTCATAAACGGAAAACCCGTTTATTCCAATCTTTTCCTTCTCTCCCAGGCGGACGGGAAGGAGATCCGCACCGCGGAGAGCCTCACAAAAAACGGAGAGCTCAACTATGTGCAGAAGGCCATGGTAGCCGCAGGCATTGTCCAGAGTGCTTATAATGCACCGGCGGCAGCTCTGCTCCTCACCTGGCTTCTTGAAAAGAATCCAAACCCCGGAAAAGAAGAGATCCGGGATTTGCTCGGCAGTATCTTCATCCGGGATGCCGGCTATGAGCACTACTATCTGGCGGTGCAGCTGGCCCGGGAGCTCCGGGACTTCGGAGAATTCCGGAGTGAAATTGCCCCCTCCTTCCGGCCCAATCTCAGCTTCATCGGAAAGCCGGGGGAAAAAGTTGACGGAGCCGCATTGGTTTCCGGAGAGCCCGTCTTCACGGAAGATAAGGTCCCCGAAAACGCCTGGTGCCTGAAGGTCCTCCGCAGCCCCTTTGCCTCGGCCTATATCAAGTCCATTGACTGCAGCGAGGCAGAAAAGCTGGACGGCGTAGCAGCCGTCATCACCGCGGAAAACTGCCCGGATGTCTGCTATATGCAGGCAGGTCAGGGCAACCCGGAGCCCTCTCCCCACGACCGCCGCCTCTTCAACCGAAAGGTCCGCCATGTGGGCGACCGTGTCGCGGGCATTGTGGCCAGAACTCCGGAAATCGCAGACCGGGCTGCCTCCCTGATCCGTGTGGAATATGAGCCCACAGAGGCCATTTTCACCGTGGAAGAGGCTATGGCTGAGGGTGCACCCCTGGTTCACAACGGTCCCGTGGAATACGGCGTAGGCGCCCCTGCGGATCTGGATGCCTATAATGCCCGGCAGGGTGACCCCCGGGAGGGCAAGGTCTTCTACCCCTTCCCTCTGCGGGCAGATATCCGGAAAAACCTGGCTGCTTCCAACAAGGGCAGTATCGGAGATATTGAGGCAGGCTTCGCAGAGGCAGACGCCATTGTGGACAGGACTTACCAGACCAGCCAGATCCAGCACACGCCTCTGGAGCCCCATGTCTGCTACGCCCATATTGAAAACGGGCGCCTGATCCTGAACTGTTCCACACAGGTTCCCTACCATGTGCGGCGCATTGTGGCCTGGGTGACGGGCCTGCCGGAAAATAAGATCCATGTCATCAAAGAACGGGTTGGCGGCGGCTACGGCAGCAAGCAGGATATCCTCGTGGAGGACCTGGCAGGCTACGCAGCCTGGATCAGCAAAAAGCCGGTTTACTACCGCAACACCCGGGAAGAGGAATTCATTGCCAACTCCACCCGACATCCCATGCGGGTCCGGGTGAAAATGGGCGGCAAAAAAGACGGCAGCATTACTGCCATCTACATGGAGGTCCGGGCCAACACGGGTCCCTACGGCAACCACTGCCTGACAGTGCCCATGAATAGCTGCTCCAAGACCCTGCCCCTCTTCAAGGTGGCCAACATGGCCTACGACCTGCAGGTTTTCTACACCAACACGCCCCCTGCCGGCGCCTATCAGGGCTACGGAACTCCCAAGGGAAACTATGGCATCATGATGGCCATGGCAGAGCTGGCGGAAAAGCTGGGAATCGATTACCGGACCATGGTGGAGAAAAACCATGTGGAAGAGGGCTATCGCCTGGATATCCTGAAGGGCTTGGGCGAGGGCCGGGAAGGCAATGTGGTTCCCGTCGGTTCCTGCGGACTTCATGAAGCCATCCAAAAGGGCTGCGAAATGATCCGCTGGGGCAGGAAGGAAGAAGCCTCCGATCCCGACTGGAAAATCGGCAAGGGCTTTGCCATGCTGATGCAGGGCAGCGGCCTCCCCGGTCTGGACCATGCAGAGGCCATCGCCAAACTGGAAACCGACGGCAGCGTGATCCTCAACTCCGGCGGTGCTGACCTGGGAACAGGTCTGGACACCATCTCCGCCAAAATCACGGCGGAGGTTCTGAAGCTGCCTTTGGAAAAAATATCCGTGGTATCCGGCGATACCGACTCCTGCGCCTTTGATACCGGCGCCTACGCCTCTTCCGGCACCTTCTTCAGCGGCAATGCCAGCCTGAAGGCCGTGGAAAAGCTGAAGGAGCTCATCCTGAAGGAAGCTTCCCTGCAGATGGGAGAAAATGCGGAGGACCTGGACCTGCGCGCTCCCGGTGAGGTCTATTCCAAGAAGACCGGGAAAGCCCTCAGCTACAAAGAGCTCTCCCATACCGCCATCAGCGGAGCAGGCAGAGGGCAGATGATTGCCCACGGAAGCTATGTGACTGCCGCTTCCTCCGTGCCCTACGGTGCCCACTTTGCTCAGGTTGCCGTGAATATCAAAACCGGTGAAATCAAGGTCCAGAAATTCTACGCTCTGCAGGATGCGGGCACCCCCATCAATCCGGAATTGGCTCTCTGCCAGATCTACGGTGCCGTGATGAAGTCCATCGGCCACAGCCTCTATGAGGACATGAAGCTAGACGGAAAGGGGCGCTGCCTCAACGCCAACCTGACGGATTACGGCGTTCCCACCGTTTGGGAAGCTCCGGAGGACTTCAAAGCCGAGCTTATCGATGTGACCGACAAATTCGGCCCCTTCGGCGCAAAGTCCATTTCCGAAATTGCCTGCAACGGCGCAGCCCCCGCCCTGGGAATCGCCATTCACGATGCCTGCGGTGTCTGGATCCGCAGCTGGCCCATGACACCGGAAAAGATTTTGAAGGCCATGAATAAGATCCCGTAATTCACGAAAAACGAAAATTCCCGATAAAAGATGCTTGAAAAGCCAACGCCTGCGTGCTATACTTGTCGCGTTCATAAAAAAAGAAATAAGAGGTTTCACTATGACTAAGAAAGTTTTAACCGCACTTATGTATGTGCTGACCTTCCTGATGGTCGCTGCCATCTTGGGAAACAGCATCCTCCTCTACAGCTTCGCCTCCCTGGGCAATGAAGCTATCGTCATGAGCTATGTGACCGCCATCTTCCGCATTTTGGTTTGCGTCTTCGCCATCTATTATGTGGTTGCCGGCTGCAAGAAGGAAGAGGGTTCCTTGTATTTCAAGGCCTTCATGAATCTCTTTGCTCTGGCTATGCTGATCGAGATCGCAAACCTCCAGGCCTACACCGTTTTCTCCGTTGTTCTCTTCGCTCTGAGCTTCGGCGCTTTGACCGTGCTTTCCGGAGCCGAGAACCTGGGCCAGAAGAAATCCTTGAAGCTGTCCGCAGTTGTTGCCATCAGCGGCATTGCTCAGTTCATCACCTTCCTGAAGAAGGATGCTGTGACCACCCAGACCTGGATCGCCATCGGCACCTACTTCATCCTGGCTCTCATGTGCATCCTGATGGTCTATGCCAAGTATCAGGATAAGAAAGCCCGCGGCAGAGAGGTCTGATCCAGGCCGCAAGGGAAAGCCGTAACCGTCAAAATACGGTTTGTTTTTACGGTACATAAACAAGTGAGTTCATCTGTTGGACTCACTTGTTTTTTGTAATAATGTAACTTCGTTGGATTTTTATATTTTGACTTCCTGCAGAACTTTCGCCCTAGCGTAGCCTATCTACGCCGACGGGCGGAAGTTCTTTGTCTTCCGGCTTCCCTTGCGGCCTGTTCTGGGTTGGGAAAACCGTAACCGTCAAAATCTAACAGGTTATTAACGGTATTAAACAAGTGAGTTCATCTGTTGGACTCACTTGTTTTTTAATAAAGCAAAACCCGCCGAAAAGGAATTCATTTCCTTTCGGCGGGTGATTTTCAGCCCGATTCGCCGGGATTTTCTTGATTATTTGTGAAAGCGCCGGGACGATGTGAGCATCGTCCCCTACGATAGTCCATAATACTTTTTGCTTGTTAAATAAAATACTTGTCCTCTGCCCATTTTTCGGGATTGTTTTCCATATATTCCCAAATCCGCAAATAATCTTTTTCGTCACGAATAATATGGTCATAAAAGGAACGTTGAAAAATCGCTTTGCCGATGGCTTTTGTCACCAATATTTTAAACGATTTGATTTTTTGTGAAATGGTAGGGGACGATGCCCACATCGTCCCGTTTTCATTTTTAACGATCAAATGAATATGATTCGGCATAATAACATATTTTTCAATGCCCGGTATCGTTTTGATGTATTTTTCAGAAACAGTACCGTATTCCGTCGGGACGATGTGGGCATCGTCCCCTACGATATTGCATAATACTTTTTGCTTGTTTACCGTACAAACCGTTATGAAATAATATCCGTTTTGCGAATAATCAAATTCTTTTAATCTGTTTTGCTTTCTTGTTTCCATATCGTCACCGGATCCGGCACCCGCATTTTATTCTCTGGGGGGGCAGCTTTCCCCTTCTTTCAGGGATGGGAAGGAGAAATAGCGGCCTCCGGCGGTAAGGGTTCCCTTTCTTCGGCAGCGCAGGAGCAGGTTCATGGCCTTTTTCCCGTCCTCTTCTCCCTCCGTGCGGAAGGTGGTGAGGGAGGGGCTCAGCTCTTTGAAATCCGGATTCCCGTCCGTTCCCATAATTGCGATATCTTTTCCCGGCTGTTTGCCTCGGGCGCGCAGTTCCTCATAGGCTGCGGCAGCCAGGGAATCACTGCAGCAGAGGATCGCATCCAAATCCGGGTACTCGTCCAGCAAAAGCTGAATGACATTCTTTCGGGCAATTCGCGGCAGATTATCCTCCGGCAGATAAGCCCGGGTCTCCGAAACCTCATGCTCTGCCAGAGACGCGGAAAAGCCCTCATATTGCCCCTGTGTCAGGCTGTGACGCAAATCAGCGGCATAGGCAATTCTGCGATAGCCCAGACGGAAGAGGTATTCTGTTCCCAGGTATCCCGTATGATAATGGCTGATTCGAACCAAGGGAAAATCTGCGCCCTCCAGTTCCCGGTCGCAAAAAATCACGGGAACGGAGACTTTCTCCAAGGCCCGAATCAATTCCATGCGGTTTCGGGAATCCACCGGAATCTCCGGGACCATCAGAATTCCAAGCACCCCTTTTTGCCCCATTTTTTGGAGAAGCTCGGCCTGCCGCACGCAGCTGCCTTCCGTATTGGCGCGAAGAAGCTCTGCCCCTGCTGCCTCTGCGGACTCCCGGGCCCCCCGCACCAGCGCATTCCAGTATTCATGCTTATCATCCGGAGTCAGGATGCAAAAGACTTCTTTCCCCCGGGGAACTTCTGCCTCTTCGGAAATGCCCACATAGGTCCCGCTCCCCTTCAGGGAATAGAGAAATCTCTCCTCTTCCAGCTCATGAATGGCCTTGTCCACGGTCATGCGGGAGGCATCAAAACGGGTGCAGAGTTCGGGGCGGGAAGGAATCTTACTCCCCAAGGGATAGTCACTCAAAAGATCCTTCAGCATCCTTTTGACAATCTGATAGCGTAACACGGCAAGACCCCCAGTCTGCTTTTCTTTTTCATCATTATAAAACAGGCTGCCTGAATTTTCAAGATGAATTCAGGCAGCCTGTCTGCAAAAACACGCCGGACCTTATAATGATGTCTTCGGAATAAAGCACCCGGCGGCTTATTCCTGCGGCGAATGCCGCGTTATTTCAGGAAGAAACGGTAAACCGTGGTCTCCCGATAGGTCTCCCCCGGGAAAAGTGCGGCAGAGGCCCATTCCGGGTGGTTAGGACCGTCGGGGAAATGCTGGGTCTCCAGAGCTATTGCCTTCTTCCCACCGGTATAGACCTGAATCCCGGGCTGGGTCGTCCTGCACTCCATGGCGATGCCGGACTCAGCAGCCTGGAGCAAAGCCGCAAAGCGAAGACTGCCGTCATAGGCATCCAGGCAGTAGTTGTGGTCATATTTGAAGGTTCCGATCTCCCGCAGAGAGCGGAAATCAAAGGCATTCCCCTCCACGGGAATCACTTTTCCGGTTACCATGCAAACAGGATCGGACTCCAGATAATCGGAAGCGGCAACCTGCAGAGAATGCTTATAAATATTGACCTCATCCGCTGTGACGGAGTCGCCGTCCTCCGGCATGCCATCCAGATTGAAATAGTTATGGTTTGTGATATTCACCACCGTGGGCGCATCCGTCGTGGCCTCATAGTTCAGGGAGAGCTCTCCCTCTTCGGAAAGGCTGTAGCTGGCCTTCAGGGTAAGATTGCCGGGGAAGCCGAACTCGCCGTCAGGGCTCAGGTAAGTTCCCGTAATGCAGCCGTCGTCCGCCTCGACCTCAAAAAAGCTGTGCTCAAAGTTTCCGTGGATATAATTTCCATGGTCATTTACCTTCAGCTGGACGCTCTTTCCGTCCAATGTGTATTTTGCATTCTTGATCCGGTTGGCAAAACGGCCCACCAAGGCGCCGTAGCAGCCGCCGCCCTCATAGCGTTTCATGCCGGTGAAGCCCCAGGCGAGATTCCGGAGCTGACCCTTGCAGTCCTTCATCCAAATGGACTGAATGCGCATGCCGTAATTCAGGATCCGGACTTGCAGGCCCGCATCATTTTCCAGGGTATAGCAGAGAACTTCTTTCCCTTCCTTGGTGGTTCCAAACGGGGCAACCTTCAGTTTCTTCATTTCTCTTCTCCTTTTTCTGTCCTTGCTTTATGGTAAAAATCTTCAGCCAGGGAGGAATCATAAAAAAGCTCACTCCCCCGCAATTGCAGTTTTCCGTCATCGCCGCTCTCCAAAATCACGGCTTCGCAGTTAAAGGGAATCCGATTATCCAGTCTTCCCCGTCCCTCTACTGCCCAAAGGAGGCACTGGATAAGCCCTCCGTGGACAAGGACTAAGACCGTCTTATCCTGCAGCTCCGGCCGGGACTCCAGGTCCTTCAAAAAGTCCTCCGCCCGGTCTGCCACAGCCGCCGCAGGCTCTACGCCTTCCGGAAGATCCCTTCCGTACATATCTCCCCAATAAGAGCCAAAGCTGCCTCCCGGCAGGGTGCAGCCGGGCCCGTAGCTCTTCTTGCCTTCCCAGGGCCCCAGGTTCACCTCTATGATCCTTCTGTCCGTAACGATGGGCACACCGTGGGACCAGACGGAGGGTTTATATTTTTCGCCCAGAGCGGAAAAGCGATCCCCATAGTCCCTGTTATAGCGGAGGATCAGTCCCCCGGTTTCATAGGCCCGGCTCAGCGGACTGGAAATACAGAGGTCAAAGGGGATTTCCCGCATATTCTGCCCACTGAGATCGGCTAGTTTTCTTCCGTTCTCATTCAAAGGGATATCCGTTCTTCCCTGCAGCAGAGCTACTCTGTTCCAGTCTGTTTCCCCGTGGCGCATGATATATATCTTCATGATTCCTGCTTCCTTTGGCCATAAGAAACGCCGCAGCGGTCTCTTTCTTCTACACGCGAAAATTATACACCCGAAAGAGAAAAAGCGCAAGCATGGCCGCTGCCACGCCTGCGCTCTTCCGGATCATTTCTATTCTTTTTCCGCGGAAAAGGGGACCCCGGCCTCTTCGCCGGTCTTGCGGAGCTCTTCTGCCACCACATCCGAGATACGGATCCCATCCCGCAGGGCTGCTTCGTATTTTCGCTGTTCAGGCTCTCCGGCCACCAGAACCTCCTCCGAGCCCTTAGCCAGGGCCGCGGATTTCATCTCATCCACATAGGCTGCAACCCGCTTTTGGAAATCCAAGGGGTCCGTAACGGCAGCGGGATCAAAAACGCCCAAGAAGAAACCCGTTCCCTGCACTTTTCCGTCTCCCACTTTCCAGAAAGAACCCATGGTGCGGGAGTTTTCCGCCTCTGCCAGAACGCCGGCCAAAAGGTCGATTGCCATGGAAACGCCGTAGCCCTTATAGCCGCCGAAGGGCATCAGGAATTTGACTTGGTTAGGATCTGTCGTCACATTTCCTTCCGCATCCATGCCCCAGCCCTCGGGAATCTCTCTTCCTTCCTTTGCCGCCAGCTTGATCTTTCCGTTTGCCACCACGGAAGTCGCCATATCCAGCAGGAAGGGCTCTTTTCCGTAGGCGGGAATGGAAATGGAGAAGGGGTTGGTGCCCAGCATGGGCTGACGGCTTCCTGTCGGCGCCACAATGGCATTGGCGTCTGCCATGGCAACGCCGATCATGCCCTGCTCCGCCGCATATTTCGTGTAATAACCGGCACAGCCGAAATGGTTGCTTCCCTTCACCGCCGCAAAGCAGGCACCGCTCAGTTTTGCCCGGGCAACACACTCCCGCATGGCCTCCATAGCGCAGGGAACGCCCATACCGTTATGGCCGTCATAGTGGAGCATAGCAGGGCGTGCGGAAAGCAGTTCCGGCTCTGCCAGAGGGTCCACCTGGCCCAACCGGATCCGATTGTAATAGACGCCGAGGCGGGTCACCCCATGGGAAGAAACGCCCCGCATATCCGCAAAAACCAGAGAATCCGCAAACTCCGCAGCCTTCTCCCGTTTCATACCGGCGGCAGTCATGACGTCCTCTACAAAAACTTTCAATTTCTCCGAATCACAAATCATGGTAATCTCCTTCAAGGCTCATAGACGCCATCAATGACCTCGTAGCCCTTTTTCGCGATAGCATCCGCCACCCAGGCTCTGGGCTCTGCGCTGAGCTTTGCTTTGGCAGCCTTGGCTACATCCTGTTTTTGGAATGCAATTGCCGCTTCCAGAATTTCCGGGGCGTCTTTTCTCGGAATGACAATAACTCCGTCTGCGTCACAGACGATCACATCTCCGGGATTAACGGAAATCCCGCCGCAGGAAACGGGAACATTTACCTCTCCGGGGCCTTCTTTATAAGGGCCGCCGGGAGTGGTGCCGGTGCAGTAGATCGGCCAGGGCCAGGACTTGACTTCGCTGCTGTCCCGAATGGGACCGTCCACAATAATGGCGGCAACCTTCTTGCCATAGAAAAGATAGGAAAAAATGATTTCTCCCATAATGGCGCGGGTGTCATCCTCTTCATTGGAGACGACGACCACATCCCCTTCGGAAGCAATTTCCATGGCCATGTGGAGGGTCAGATTGTCTCCGGCACGGCATTTCACCGTCAGGGCAGGTCCGGCGGTGATTTCTCTCTTGGGGGAACTGACCAAACGGATCCTCGGATTCATGGCGCTGTCCCGCTCCATACAGTCCGAAATATTGGAGGCGGGAATCTCCCCAAGGCCGGCCACCACAGCAGGATCCGGCAGATTTCTCTTCAGATAAATTCTTTTTCCAACAGGCATTACAACATCCCCTTTTTTGGTTTTTTCATATCGTACTCCTGCGAAAAGCGAATTTCAAGATGGGAAACAGAAAGAATTTGAATTCAGCAAATCATCCTATTTCCCGAATTCGTTATTATGCAGGATACCGAAAAAACAAGCAAAATCATGAAACAAGTTTCACGGTCTTGCTTTCAATCTCACAAAAATGTGCTATACTGTTTCCAGATTTGTTTTGGGAGGAATTATGAAAGATATCTATCATCAGTCCCTGAATATCAACTATATGGACGCCATCGATGCTGCCTATGATACCATGAACCCAACGGAACAGCGCATTTCCGACTATATCCGGGCCCATGGCCTCGCCTGCTGCAGTATGTCTGCCCGAGACTTAGCTGAAGCCTGTGCCTGCAGCCCGGCATCCATTGTCCGCTACGCCAGGCTGCTGAACTTTGAGGGCCTCACAGATCTGAAATACCACATCCGACGCTCCGGGTATGCGGTCGCAAAGGATGATATCATGCTCTCTTCCTCCGATGCTCTGCCCTCCATGAAACAAAAGGCTCTGCAGTTTTCTCTTCTCTCCCTGAGAAATACGGTAAATGGAATTGACGACTTCCTGCTCACCGCCGCAGCAGAAGCGATCCTAAAAGCAGAACATGTGGAATTCTGCGCCATGGGCAGCGCTGCAGGTGCTGCTCTTTCTGCCTGCAGTCAGTTTCTTTCCTTTGGCATTTCCGCTTCTTTTTTTCAGGATCAGCTCCTGCAGCTCCGCTCCGCGGCAAGTCTCCGAAAGGGAGATGTCTTAATCGGCATCAATTACCACAATGCTGCAGCAAATCTGGTGGAAGCTTTTTCCGCAGCCAGAAAAAGAGGCGTGACCACCATCCTGATTACTGCCATCCGGAGCGGCATTCTCTCTGAGATGGCCGATATCTCTTTTTTTACCCCTGTGCGAAAAGTTGAAAACTCCCTCAATATTTCCGCAAGCGGGCTTTGTCAAAGCATGGTCCTGCAGCTTCTCCTCCTGCGCATCTGGCAGCTGGCTCCTGAAAGGCTGAATTCCGAAAGTTCCCGTCTGCAGCCTCTTACCGAAACTATGTTGCGCTGAAAGAGTCAATGAGAACCGTCCCCATTGACTCGCGCATTTACTGTGCGGAATAAACATTCTCCCCTTCAAAATAGGTATTGAGAATCTTCGTATCTCCTATGGTGCGCAGTTCTTCTTCATACTCCAATATATTCCTGTCGAGAATAACGAAATCCGCGTATTTTCCCACCCTGATTGAACCTCTTTCATTTTCAAGGCCGAGCTGCCATGCTCCATTGATTGTCAGCGCCTGCAATCCTTCCCGAACGGTAAGAAGCTCATTGGCCGCAAATGGCTGAGCATCCTCCCCCGGCGTAATTCCCGTTACCGCAACTTCAAGAACGTTCATGATACTGCCGTCAACGAACTCCGCCGCAGGAGCGTCGGTGGAAGAACTCATGACGACGCCGTTTTCAATCAGGGATTTCATCGGATATCCGCTGTAATACATATCTTCCGGCAGATAACTGAGAATATGCTGTTTGATCTGCATCTCTTCCGGATCGGAATCATTATAATCCGTATGCCAGATTATATTTTCCACAATAGGAATCTTATATTCTGCCGCACGCAAAATGTCATTGGATTGAATATTGCGAACATGTTCTAGACTGTTTCTGAATTGATTGCCGTTTGCTTTATTTGAAGCAATATAAACGTCAAGCATTGCTTCGCATGCAGCATCGCCGAAGGAGTGTGTATGTATTAAAATGCCCTTCTTGTTTGCATATTGAACCAACGAATTCAGTTCTTCCTGATTCCAGATGATATTCCCGTGTTCCAAGCCTTCTTCGGCATACTTGTATTCATCAATGATCCAACCCGTTCCGCTTTCAACAACACCGTCTGCAAAAAGTTTTATATAAGCAGGATTAAAGTGGGTGCTTGAATATTTATCAACTATATCAACTACCTCGTCAACTCTGGTCTGGTAAATATCCGCGTCATAGCTCTTGATGCAATAACATCCTGCGACATTGATTTTCAATTCTCCCGCGTCGTCCATCTTTTTGAGAGTTTCATATAAACCTGTCGGATGATACATGTTGGTGAACCCATCCAGCGCATTTGTATACCCCAATTTCAAAAGCTCATTCATACCGTAAATACATGCATCTTTATATTGCTCGTCGGTCAAGGGTTTTGAAATCACTTTGTCGATAACATAATATACTGCCTGTTCACCCAAATAACCACTCGGGTTGCCGTCTTTATCAAGTCCGACTTCGCCGCCCCGCACATGCGGATTATCCATTATGCCGGCTTTTTTTAATGCGGTAGTGTTGCAAACCGCGCTGTGTCCGTCACTGGAAATTAAAACGGCCGGTATGCCGGGGGCTATATTTTCAATTTCGTCGGCAAAATTAATTCCGGAACTCCGCTTTTCAAACAATTCATAAGGATCCCATCCAAAAGAAACAAATTGTTTTATATCCTTCGTTTTAACCTGTTCTTCCAGGGTTTTCAATACTTTCTCATAGTTTTCGCCGCTGCCTGGGAACTGTGAATTTAACCCTATTCCATCAAAATAATGGCTATGGCCTTCCGTACATCCCGGGATGATAAGTCCTTCCCCACCCCTGTCGATTACTTCGGTCACGCCTTTCTGAATGAAACGCTCCGTGCCTTTCCTGTCTCCTACATAAATATACTTGCCATCCTTGACCGCGAATGCTTCCGCGAGACCATCATTTTCATCTTCGGCGGTGTAGATCGTTCCGTAAACAACCAGATCAGCGGTTTCCACCGGTGTGCTGTCCACCGCACAAGCGGACATGGAAAGTGCCATAAGACAGATCATGAATACTGCAATTATTTTTTTCATCGATATACACCTTTCAGAGTCAATGGGGAGTCAATGAGAACCGTCCCCATTGACTCTCTCTTCTCACATCCATCCTATCGCTTTGACCCGTCTTGAATATACACTCTGGACATCAACACGACAGTCTCCACATGGGCGCAGCGGGGGAACATATCGAAGGCTTCTGCATGCTCCAGCCGGTAATGCTCTGCAAGGGCTTTCAAATCCCGGGCCAGAGTGGCCGGGTCACAGGAAACATAGACGATTCTTTCCGGTTTCATGGCAAATATTGCGTCGATCACATCCCGGCTGACGCCCTTTCGGGGCGGATCCATGACAATGACATCCGGGTGGACT
>JAZUFG010000061.1:0-3959 GCA_045640565.1 Oscillospiraceae bacterium
TTCTCGGTTGATACCACGGAGAATGATATGAGCCCAACCGGATCCCTCTATCGCGCGCTTTTGTCTTGCCATGCAATCATCTCCCGCATCATTATAGCATCTACAAGCTGTAGAGTCAATGAGAACCGTCCCCAATGACTCCACAAGCTGTAGAGTCAATGAGAACCGTCCCCAATGACTCCTAGAGTCAATGAGAACCGTCCCCAATGACTCCACCACGCTCCTAGCCCCGATAGACGCGGTAGAGCAGCGAAGGAGCGGCGCAGAACAAAAGGAGGTGCCTTCGCACCTCCCCAGCATGGATTATGAATCAAAGCTGCTTTGCAGCGTGAAAAGCGCCATTTCGGGATAAGAGATAGAGACAATACTGATTCATACTGATTCCTTCCCGTTTAGATTGCTCCGCAAGAGTTCTGTGGAGACTTTTGGGGATTCTCAGTTTGAACTGCCCGGAATAATCCTCCAGTTTTTCCGGATCGGGAATATGGATTCCCTCTTCCAAAGCAGCTTCCAACCAAGCCTTTTTTGCATCGGCTGCATTGGCAATTGCATCTTCCAATTTTTCGCCGCAGCTTAAACATCCGGGAAGTTCCGGAAATGAAACGGTAAAGCCACCCTCATCCGTGTCCGGAATGATTTCCATCCTATAAGGAAGTCCCAAATATTCTTCAATTTTCTTCATTGTTCAAAACCTCACTTTCTACGACTTTACGAACCATTTCTACATACACTTTCTTGATCGGTTCATGCTTTGGAATGGTAATCGGTTGGCATCCCTGTTTTCGAAAAGTATAATGACTGCTTCCACCCTTTGGCGCGTACATGGCGTAACCGTAACTTTCAAGGACTCTCCGTAGTTCATCAAATCGCATATCCTTGGACAAGTTTAAAATTCTTCCCAAAAGTTTTTCCCACTGAGACATCTGCCGCACCTCCAATTCATGACTATTATACAGTGGTATCATATATGGTGTCAATACTTTTTTGAAAATATAAAAGACCGGGGATAAAATCGTTTCGGAAATCAGGCAAAAGGCACCCACAAAAAGCAACAAAACCTTTACAGCCACAAAGCTTTTCAGCCCCATTTTTAGCAGAGAAAACGCCTGATTTTCTCTCCTATGTAACTTTTTCATTTTACACAATTGAGGAAGAAAAAAGAGACCGCAGATACAGAAGCACCCACAGCTTCCAAATGGAAACTATGGGTGCGCAGGCCGTTGGCGTCATAGCTGTAGCTTATGCTTCCGGAGCTGTCATCTATAACCCTAGCGAGCGGTAAGTCCTTTTTAATTCAACAAAACCAATGGGTTTTCTGAAAATATGATGCCTAAAAATCTCCAATATCTTGGAAGAGGCTCTCGCAACTTCAGCAAGCAATTCTTTTGCTTCAATGTCACATTCGCCAAGTATCTTCTTCTCTCTTTTTTCTTCAATAAAATCCATATGAACCATACTTCCATGTTTAGAACAGTCCACATAGTATGGTCCATCCATAAATGTAAGAGAAAACCTGGCATTGTCCTGGTTAAGACTATTTTGGATTTCGCTTAGCCACCAATTCAGTACAATAACAGCAAAATCAGTCCATTGGCTATCCGGAAATGCCTGCCCATTAAAACTAATATAAAAAGTTACTGTCACACTCCTATCCGACCAATAAAAGTCATAGAATTGTTCAATCTTAAACATTGCTCTTTCCTCACTTTGGCCAAGCTGTCTCAATAGTTTTATCTTTAATGTTGACCCACATTTCTACTATAGTTTTATATGTTTTTGAATAACCTCGCAAAAAGATGCGCTCTCCCTGAGTCTTTATTTTCTCTGCTGTATTATAAGCCTCTTGAATTGCCCGACTTATCATAGCCCAATTCATCCAATTAGGAAATCTGTCTTTTTGGGGGCCTCCACGATTTCCCCCGGAGCTATGTCCTGAAAGTATATGCTCCTTTTTTAATTTTAGTTTTTTATATGATGGCAAATTGATTCCCTCATCATAAAATTGTTTTTACTGCGGCAACTAATAGCTTCGGAGATTTAGCATACTTCAATTCAAAATAGCTTATTATTTCTGTTATTTGTAGAACACATGGAATGGAGCCGGGGACAGTAATCCTGTTATTTCTGCGGCTTCTGCTCAGAGTCGGGGTATATTCCCCGGAGGAGGCGTTGTAGACAATGGATCCGTTTGCGTTGCGGGTATAGCAGTTGCATATCTTGACCTTCAATTGTAATACCAATGCAATCAAATGTATCTTCCCGTAATCCTTTTCCGGCCTTTTTGTGGGCAAATTGCTAGGAATTATTTGGCAGACTTAAATATATTGTTCGAGTTATCCTTTCGGGAATATCGTTTGAAAGCTGCAAATAGGGAAGCATCTCATTTGAATATTCAGTTATTTCCAAATTTAACATATTTCCCGTCAACGAGGCATGATGGATAATACATGTGACAAATTGATTTGGATTTATGGCATTACTCTTTATTTCACATATTGTCATTAAATCTTTGCCGAGAATACGATATTTTTTTCCAATTGGCCCGAGTAAATAACGATTAACTCCTATTTCCCAAAAGCAGCATGGAGAAGCACTAGTTTTGAATAATTGAATTATTTCCCCAGTTTCAATATCAATTTTTGCCACTCCGTAATTCTCAAAAAAACAAATAACATAATTTTGCTCGGAAAGAAATAGTTCACCAGCGTGACATATCCTCGTCTGCCACAGCAATTCTCCAGTTATTATGTGGTAACAAAACAGTCCTTTCTCCCAAGATTGCAGAAAAAAGCAATTATTAGAAATAGTAATTCCATACTGTTCTTGATACGGCTCAAACTTGGCTTTGCCACTTAAATAAATCGTCCACCTCTTATCATCTTTCACGAAAGTAATAGAATTGTCTTTATATCGTATTTCGGCAGTATCTACTTGAAATGCATTATACTGACAATTGAAGCCAATATATGGCAAATGAATAACAACCATATCGCACCCGTCCTAAAAAAATATTCTGTATGCTTCATATGCGACGACAACGCAACACGTGATTTTCAATCATTGGAGCAGCATATCATAATCTTCCCAGGAGGAGCCTGTGCTGTAATGGACCGGGAAGGGATACTGGACCGCCGTAAAGCTGCCATCCGAAAGCGCAAAATATTTGGCTGTCTCCTTGCGGAGACTGTGATCCTCTGCAAGCACCTGAGAATCTGAGGCGATTTCTGCTTCTATAGCTTCTTTTTCGGGCTGTTCCTCCAAAGCAATAGCAGAAAATGGGATCATCTCAAAAAGCAAAGCCAGAGAAATTCCAACAGATATGAACCGTTTTAGCAGCTTTTTCATATAAATCCTCCTGTTTTTTATCTTTTTTTCACAAATCCATAATATGTTAGATCCAGGAAAAAGTCAAACAAATGTGGAGCATTTTGACGATTATTTTTTCGCTTGTCACTGACGGGAGAATAATAATGGCAGCAATACGGTATTTATGATTATTTACTTGATTTGTCACTTTTTGTATGCTACGCTAACAGGGGGTTGTTATAGGCTAATGACAAGCCAAAAGGAATACATTTCATAGATGCAGATACTGCTACGACGAAGAGACGGGACTTTACTACTTGCAGAGCAGATACTACAGCCCGGACATTGGCAGATTTATTAATGCAGATGGGCAGTTTGGGGAAGATATTCTCAGTTCAAACCTTTTTGCTTACTGTGGTAATAATCCCATAATGGGTGAAGATCCGGCAGGCAATATAAAATGGAACACTCTATTAAAGGGCGTCTCCATTGCACTTGTTGGCATGACAGCACTTGATAAGGTATAATATTTTTCGCACATTTAAAAATTGAACATAGAAAGAGAACCCCAGACCGTGTAGAATAATGTCACCACAACAAAAACACACACGAAAGGAGTTCTCCATGGCAGACATTATACAGTTTAATCAGGA
>JAZUFG010000062.1:0-62133 GCA_045640565.1 Oscillospiraceae bacterium
CGGGAAAGGGAAGTGAGCATAATGGCATCCCAACCCACCAGCATGGGCAGATTCTCAAAATCTCTTCCCGTTTCAAATCTGGCCCGCAGGAGCTTTCGCTGCTCCGGGTCCTTCAGCCGTTCCGTCAGGGCAGTCATGCCGCGCTGCAGTAAATACGTAGGCATCATGTGCATGAGCTGGGTAGAGCCGGAGACATAGGGATAGATATCGCAGCCCACCTTCATTCCGGAAGCAGCCTTTTTTTCCAAAATACCGAGAATTTCCGGGATTGCCTTTCCCCAAATCTCCCGGCCAATGGCTTTCAAATGGCTGATTTCCAAAGGAATATTCAGATTTTCCGCCACATCCAGCATTTCTTTGACGGCATCAATGACCCCCAGGGCCTCCTGCCGCATATGTACTGCCAGGGGGATTCCCTGCCCGGCAATGGGAGATAGAAGTTCCTTGATCTCCTCCTTGCTGTAATAGCACTCCGGGGCATAGCCAATGCCCATGGAAACACCCACGGCTCCGGCAGAGAGAGAATCTTCCAGGGCCTTCTGCATGGCTTTCATATGCTTTTTCTCCGGGCGCAGGAGGTCATAGCCCATCACGGTGGCCCGAACGGTGCCGGTACCGGCCAGCATGCCGCAGTTCAGGGGAAGATCCTTCATGGCAGAGAAATAGGCCGCCATGGAGTCTGTGGGGCAGGAATCCGGAACAGCGCCCAGAATGGGCCGCTGATAGTGGCAGATTTCTTCCTTACGCTCCGGTGCGATGGGGGCAATGGCATAGCCGCAGTTGCCGTTTATAATGGTGGTCAGGCCCTGGGAGAGCTCTGCCTCCCCGAAACCGGGACGGAAAACGGCAGCATCTGCATGCCGGTGGATATCAATGAAGCCGGGAGTCACTGTCCGGCCTGCAGCAGAAAGGGTGCTGGCGGCAGACTGACCGGATAAATTGCCGATTGCGGCGATTTTTCCTTTTTCAATGCCCAGGTCGGCGGTAAAGGCAGTTTTTCCGCTCCCGTCAATGATGTTTCCACCCTGAATCAGCAAATCAAACATATTTTCATACCCCTTTTCTTGAATGTCTTTACTATATCCGATTTTTTCATTTTTGCAAGGGATAGAGGCAAGTTTCGCACAAAAAAGATGGCGGCCCTTTCAGGCGTACGATCTTATTACTTCTTCTCCACAAACCAACGGCCGGGGGAACCGGTCTGACCGTATTTTCGCTCAAAAAAGAGATAGCTTGCTTGGCCACAGACCAGAATGCTGTAGCGGTCCCCATGGCCTCCCGCTTTAGAGGAGGCTGCATGGCAGAGATTGGTGACCCGGTCAATGGGGAAGCGGCGGCCATCCTCCCAGAGAATGGCCCGGGGAGACATATTCCCAAGGGAATCAAAGCTCGCCTCCACGGAAACATATACCTTTTTGGGATTCAGGAGCGGGCAAGGCATGCCGTAGGCTGCCGGCCGCTTTTCGTCATAGAAATCCACAGAGCCATCCTCCTTTCCGAAGGATGGCTCTATCTTAGCTTATAAAGAGAAAAATGTCAAGAAAAATATCTTCAAAAGATATATTTACTGATTATACTTCCACCAATTGTAGAATCAGAGAACTTTTCCGATGATCTGCATGGAAGATTCTCTTCCCACGGGAATGGGGGAATAGTTGGGATTATAAGAGATCAGCACCGGCCGAGGACGAAGAATGCCGTCTTCGTCGGCAGAATTTGCCGATTCTTCGGAATAGAGCTTGATATAGCCGCAGCCGTCCAGGGTGAAAAGGCCGACCTCACCGGGCCGCAGCTCCTTGCAGAGCTGGATCCAGACCAACTGGCCGTCATGGTAAACGGGCTCCATGCTGTCCCCGTTCACATGAACGCCGAAGGAGGCCCAATCCGGTACCTCATCCTCCGGAAGGTCCAGGTATTCGAAATTTTCTTCGTCCAGATAGTCTCCCGTGCCTGCGGAGGCGGAAAGAAGGCTGACAGGCATCCGCTTATAGCGTGCCTCCTTCTTGGGGGCATATTTTCCAGTGTCCTTCAGGTCCTTCCGGTATTCCCGCAGTTTCCGGAGCCCTTCTTCATTGAATTCTGCCCGATCGGAGAAAAAGTCGGGTGCTTCATAGAGGCCCATAAGTTCACAGAGGACCAGAAGCTGGTAGCCGTTGGGAACGGTATCGCCCAATTCCCATTTGTTGAGGGCACTGCGCTTGATCAGGATCCCGCGCTGAGCCAGGAGAACACAGAATTTATCCAAAGACATTTTTTGAGATTTGCGGAATTTCGCAATGCGTTTACCGATCGCATTTTCTTCCCGTCCCTGGGAAAGAGAATATCCTTCTGCCATTGTATTCACTCCTTTTTGTTTTTCTATAAACCATTATAACGGAATGATGGAAAAAATCAAGAATGTTTCCACAAATAATAAAATATTTCAAACGAAAATAGTAGGGGAACGGCGCGGACATTCTTGCCGGGAATGAAAAAAGCTGCCCTCCCAAAGGGAGAGCAGCCAAAAAGATAATACGGAATTATTTGAGTGCTTCGTAGACTGCAACAGCGCAGGCAACGGTGGCACCGACCATGGGGTTGTTGCCCATGCCCAGGAAGCCCATCATTTCCACGTGAGCGGGAACGGAGGAGGAACCTGCAAACTGTGCGTCCGAATGCATACGGCCCATGGTGTCGGTCATGCCGTAGGAAGCGGGACCTGCAGCCATGTTATCGGGATGGAGAGTACGGCCCGTGCCGCCGCCGGAGGCAACGGAGAAGTACTTCTTGCCCTGTTCAATGCATTCCTTCTTGTAGGTGCCTGCAACGGGGTGCTGGAAACGGGTGGGGTTGGTGGAGTTGCCGGTGATGGAAACATCAACACCTTCATGATGCATGATGGCAACACCCTCGCGGACATCGTCAGCGCCAAAGCAGCGGACCTTGGAACGCTCACCGTCGGAGTAGGCGATTTCGCGGACGACCTTCAGTTCGGAAGTGAAGTAGTCAAACTGGGTCTGAACATAGGTGAAGCCGTTGATTCTGGAAATGATCTGGGCTGCATCCTTGCCGAGACCGTTCAGGATAACGCGCAGAGGCTCCTTACGGGCCTTGTTGGCGTTCTTGACGATACCGATAGCGCCTTCGGCAGCGGCAAAGGATTCATGGCCGGCCAGGAAGGCAAAGCACTTGGATTCTTCGCTCAGAAGCATAGCACCCAGGTTGCCGTCCCCAAGGCCGACCTTGCGGTCTTCTGCCACGGAACCGTCGATGCAGAATGCCTGCAGGCCGATGCCGATGTACTTGGCAGCTTCGGAAGCGGAAGCGGCCTTCTGCTTCAGGGCGATTGCGCAGCCTACGGTGTAGGCCCAGCAAGCGTTTTCAAAGCAGATGGGCTGAATGCCCTTAACGATTTCATAGGGATCAAAGCCTTTGGCTTTGCAGATTTCGCGGCATTCTTCCACAGAACCGATGCCGTATTTTGCGAGGACGCCGTTGATCTTGTTGATTCTTCTCTCGTAGCTTTCAAACAGTGCCATTTCTTTCACCCTCCTCGCTTATTCCTGACGGGGGTCAATATACTTGACCGCAGCGTCGAACTGGCCGTAATGGCCCTTTGCCTTCTCAAGAGCTTCGGCAGGAGCGATGCCCTTCTTGATGAAGTCCATCATCTTGCCGAGGTTGACGAACTCGTAGCCGATGATCTCGTCTTCTTTATTCAGAGCAACTCTGGTGCAATAGCCTTCGGCCATTTCCAGATAGCGGGGTCCCTTTTCCTTGGTGGCAAACATGGTGCCGACCTGGCTTCTGAGGCCCTTGCCCAGGTCCTCCAGGGAAGCGCCGACAGCCAGACCGCCTTCGGAGAATGCGGACTGAGAGCGGCCGTAAACGATCTGCAGGAAGAGCTCCCGCATAGCGGTATTGATGGCATCGCAAACCAGGTCCGTGTTCAGGGCTTCCAGGATGGTCTTGCCGATGAGGATCTCGGAGGCCATGGCTGCGGAGTGGGTCATGCCGGAGCAGCCCAGAGTCTCGACCAGAGCTTCTTCAATGACGCCGTTCTTGACATTCAGAGTCAGCTTGCAGGCGCCCTGCTGAGGTGCGCACCAGCCAACGCCGTGGGTGAAACCGGAGATGTCGGAGATTTCCTTGGCCTGGACCCATTTGCCTTCTTCAGGGATGGGAGCGGGACCGTGGTATGCGCCCTTGGCAACAGGACACATATTCTGTACTTCAGTGGTGTAAATCATGAGTCTTGTCCTTTCTCATTTCTATAGAGGGCATCCTTCGGAAGCCCCAATATTCCGGATAGATTATACAGATTTCTCCTTCGCTTGTCAATTCAAAGAGAAGGAATTCTCGAGGGAAAGATGGGGAAAGTCAGCTTTTCCTTTTCGGGGCGGGAAGCTCCTCAGCCATTTCCTCAAAAAGTCGTGAGAGGAATTCCCGGTCCTCCGGATTGTCTACAAGGAGCATCTCTTTCCCGCCGGGGTAGGGAATTTCCCTTTCAGCCCGGGGCATGAGCCTGAGGGAGCTCGGAGTGATTTTCACGAGGAAACGGTCATCATAGACTCCGCCGATTACCCTGTCCCGGTAGTAAAGAAGATATTCTCCCATCATGGGGCGGCAGCGCAGACCCTGCAGCCCGGAGAGTTGTTCCAGAATGTATGCAAGGTATTCTTTTGAAGATGCCATAGCCGGACCTTTCCAAAAAGCAAGCTCCAAACCGCAGGGCTTGGAGCTTGTTACTGTCAGATTTCGCAGTTGTTGACGGTTCTGGGGAAGGGAAGGACATCCCGGATATTACCGATGCCGGTCAGGTACATGACCATCCGCTCAAAGCCCAGGCCGAAACCTGCATGGCGGGTGGAGCCGTACTTCCGAAGATCCAGATAGAAATCGTAATCCTCCGGCTTCAGGCCCAATTCCTGCATGCGCTGCATGAGGGTATCATAGTTATCCTCACGCTGGCTGCCGCCGATAATCTCGCCAATGCCGGGGACCAGGCAGTCCATCGCGGCAACGGTCTTCCCGTCCGGATTCAGCTTCATATAGAAGGCCTTGATTTCCTTGGGGTAGTCGGTAACGAAAACAGGACGCTTGAAGATCTGCTCGGTCAGATAGCGCTCGTGTTCCGTCTGCAGATCGCAGCCCCAGAAGACCTTATAGTCAAATTTGTCGTTGTGCTCTTCCAGAAGCTTCACGGCCTCGGTATAGGTGATCCTGCCGAAATCGGAATGGAGGACATGATCCAGACGGGTCTTCAGTTCCTTATCTACAAAGCTATTGAAGAAGTTGATTTCCTCAGGAGCATTCTCCAGCACATAGGAGATGATAAACTTGATCATATCCTCGGCGAGCTTCATATCATCGCTCAGATCGGAGAAAGCGATCTCGGGCTCAATCATCCAGAATTCGGCCGCATGGCGGGTGGTGTTGGAGTTTTCAGCCCGGAAGGTGGGACCGAAGGTGTAGATATTTCGGAAAGCCTGAGCATAGGTTTCACCATTAAGCTGGCCGGAGACCGTCAGGCTGGTGCGCTTGCCGAAGAAATCCTTGCTGTAATCCACAGAACCGTCTTCCTTGCGGGGAGGATTCGCTATGTCCATGGTGGTGACCTGGAACATCTCACCGGCACCTTCGCAGTCGGAGGCGGTGATCAGAGGCGTATGGACATAGACGAAATCCCGCTCCTGAAAGAATTTATGGATGGCATAGGCCGCCAGGGAACGGACACGGAAAACGGCCTGGAAGGTATTGGTGCGAGCCCGCAGGTGGGGGATGGTGCGAAGATATTCCATAGTGTGCCGCTTGGGCTGTACGGGGAAATCCGGGGTGGAGGGGCCTTCCACGGAAACGCTTTCTGCCTGGATTTCAAAGGGCTGTTTAGCCTCGGGAGTCAGAACCAAGGTACCCTTGACAATAACGGCTGCGCCGATATTCAGCTTGCAGATCTCTGCAAAGTTGGCCATGGAGTCCCCGATGACGACTTGGAGAGTATCAAAATAGGTGCCGTCGCTGAGAATTAGGAAACCAAAATTCTTGGAAGCGCGGAGATTGCGGATCCAACCGCCCAATTCGACCTCTTTTCCGGCATAGGCTGCGGTGTTTTTATGAAGTTCACGAACAGATAGAAGATTCATATTTTTCCTCTTTCTTAAAGCAGGACGATACCGGCTTCCCGGCACTGCTTTTCCGTTTCTTTGTCCCAAATAGAGCACTGTACTTCACCGATGTGGGCGCTGCCCAACATCAGCATGCAGACCCGGCTCTGGCCGATGCCGCCGCCAATGGTCAAAGGCAGTTCTCCGGCCAACAGGGCCTTGTGGAAGGGGAGCTCCCGGCGATTGTCACAGCCTGCCAGGCGAAGCTGCCGGTCCATGGATTCCTCATTGACGCGAATACCCATGGAGGAGATCTCAAAAGAGCGCTGCAGGGTTTCGTTCCAGTAAAGGATGTCCCCGTTCAGCTCCCAGTCGTCGTAGTCCGGGGCACGGCCGTCATGCTTTCTGCCGGAACGAAGAACACAGCCAATCTTGGTGAGGAATACGGCTTTGTCCTTATTCTGCTGCATCAGGGCAGTCTCTCTTGCGCTGCCGCTTTCCAAATCAGGGAACATATCCTCCAGCTCTTGGGTGGTGACCACCTTCAGCTCACGGGGAATCTCCGCATGGAGCTGTGGGAACTGAATTTTCAGCATTTCATTGGTCACATAAAGGCAGTTCACAATGCGCTGGACGATGTCAAAAAGGAATTCTGAATTGCGTTCTTCCGGAGTAATGACACGCTCCCAGTCCCACTGGTCCACGTAGACGGAGTGGATGTTGTCCAGTTCTTCATCCCGCCGGATAGCGTTCATGTCGGTATAAAGGCCCTTTCCGGGCTTGAAACCGTAACGCTTCAGGGCGTAACGCTTCCACTTTGCCAGGGAGTGGACAACGCTTCCCTCAGTGCCTACATCCGGGATATCAAAAGAAACAGGCCGCTCATAGCCATTCAAATTATCATTCAGGCCGGATTCCTCTTCAACAAACAGGGGGGCAGAAACGCGATGCAGATTCAAGGCGTTGGTCAGATTATCCTGAAACACCTTTTTGATGAATTCAATAGCGCATTGGGTCTCATAGACGGTGAGGGGATTTTTGTATCCCGCGGGAATGGTAATTTTTGCCATGCTCGGTCCTCCTTTTTTAAAAAATGGCTCCGGCAGCGCGGAAAAATGGCGCCCGCCGAAAAGTTGCAACTAATTATACAGGATGCCCCGAAGAAATTCAATAGATAATTCTTGCCTTTTTCGGGGGAAAGTGCTACCATCATGCCGATAAAAAGAGAAAAGGAAGCAGAAAAAATGAGAATGAGAAAACGCCAGAACCTGCAGCCCCGCATGGAACGCAGCGCCGCAGCGAGAATTGCAGATCCGAAGGCCCTTTTGGGGAATTGGAGAAGCCTGATGCCGGAAGCCAAAGAGCTTTGCCTGGAGATCGGCTGCGGCAAGGGGAGATTTACCATCGAGACGGCAAAGGCGAACCCGGATATGCTCCTAATCGCCGTGGAAAAGGTTCAGGACTGCTTGATTCTTGCCATGGAAGCAGCTCTGCGGGAAAAAGTGAAAAACGTTTATTTCATAGCCTGTGATGCGGTGGAGCTTCCAGATATTTTTGCTCCGGGCGAGGTGGACAGGATCTATCTGAATTTTTCCGATCCCTGGCCCAGAAAGAAGAATGCCAAGCGCCGCCTGACCTATCACAGCTTTCTGGAACGCTATGCTTGGGTGCTTTCGGAGAAGGGAAAGCTGGAATTCAAGTCCGATAATGTGGGGCTTTTTGATTTCTCCCTGGAGGAGTTTCCTGCTTATGGCTGGCAGCTCAGCGAGGTAACGAGGAACCTGCATGAAAACGGTCCTGTCGGCATCATGACGGACTATGAGGCTCGCTTCTATGAGGAGGGTAAGCCCATCCAGCGTCTGGTGGCGGTCCCCACTGTCCGCCCAAAGGAAAAACCGGTCCGTCCGGACCGCTTTCCCGTGATGGAGCCGGAGGGGGAGAAAAGGGAAGAGGCGTAAAGTTCGGGAGCATATCAAGAGATATGCTCCCGATTCTTTTCTTGAAGAATATGATTTATTCGCTGACTTCCGGGCCTTCGTTTTCGGTTTCACTGTCGCCGGTATTATCCGGGATCAGGGCCTTATCCGCATTCACATAGGCCATGAGCTCTTCGCCGCTGATGGTCTCTTTCTCCAGCAGATAAAGGGAAATCTCATCCAGAAGACTGCGGTTTTCGGAGAGGACTTCAAAGGCTTTGTCAAAGCTCTTGCCGAGCAAGGACTGGATTTCCTTGTCCGCCAATGCTGCAGTGGAGTCGGCACAGGTCATGGAAGAGTAGCCCTCCAGGTATTGACTGGAAACCGTGGCAAGAGCCATAGGCCCGAAGGTCTCGCTCATGCCGTAACGGGTGACCATATTCTTGGCCAGGTCCGTGGCCCGCTCAATGTCATTAGAGGCTCCTGTGGTCCGGGTGCCGAAGACCAACTGCTCTGCGGCACAGCCGCCCAAAAGACTTTGAAGCTCAACCAGGAGCTCGGCACGGGACTGCAGGAATTTTTCCTCCTCCGGGGTATACATGGTGTAGCCCAGAGCTCCGGTGGTGTGGGGAACGATGGTAATTTTCGTAACGGGGGCGGAATGCTTCTGCAGAGCGGAAACCAGGGCATGGCCCACTTCGTGATAAGCAACGATCCGTTTTTCCGTTTCCGTGAGGACGGTGCCCTTCTTTTCCGTACCGGCAATGACCGTTTCAAAGGAGGCCATCAGGTCTTCCTGGGTGACGGCCTTCCGGCCCTGACGGACAGCCCGGAGAGCAGCCTCATTGACCATATTGGCCAAATCTGCGCCCACGGCACCGGCGGTGGCAGCGGCAATTTTATGCAGGTCTACATCCTCGGCAAGCTTGATTTTTCGGGTGTGGACGCGAAGAGTCTCATATCTGCCGGCAAGGTTAGGACGGTCAACCACAATGCGGCGGTCAAAACGACCGGGGCGCAGAAGAGCCTTATCCAAGGTTTCGGGCCGGTTGGTTGCAGCCAGAATGACAATGCCCTTGGAGGAGTCAAAACCGTCGATCTCCGCAAGGAGCTGGTTCAGGGTCTGTTCCCGTTCATCGTTGCCGCCGAAACGGGTATCACGGGTCTTGCCGATGGCGTCGATTTCGTCAATGAAGATAATGCAGGGGGCAACCTTTGTGGCCTCTTTGAAAAGGTCCCGGACCCGGCTGGCACCGACGCCTACGAACATTTCCACAAATGAAGAGCCGGTAATGGAGAAGAAGGGAACGCCTGCCTCGCCGGCCACCGCCTTGGCAAGGAGGGTCTTGCCGGTGCCGGGGGCGCCGACGAGAAGCGCGCCCTTGGGCAGCTTGGCGCCGATGGCAGTATATTTCTGAGGATTGTGGAGGAAGTCAATGATCTCCACCAGGGATTCCTTTGCTTCATCCTGTCCGGCTACATCCGCAAAGCTTACGCCGGTCTCTTTTTCCATGTAGACCTTTGCCTTGCTTTGGCCGATAGAACCGATACCGAAGCCCCCGTCTCCCATCTTTTTAGAGATACTGCCCATGACAAGGGAAAAGAGCAGATACATGAAACCAAAGGGAAGTACCCAGGTGAGCAAAAAGCTTACAATGGGGGAAAGCTCCTCATTTACCGTTGCCTTCACATCCACATCTGCTGCTTTCAGCCGTTCCACAAGGCCGGAGGTCTCCAAATTGGGAATCATGCCGGTATAGTAAATGATCTGATCCTTGGCTTCCTTTGCAGCCTCTTCCTTGGTCAGGAAGAAGATCCTGTCGGAGTCAAATTCCGCACTGTCGATCTTTCCACCCTCCAGGAGGTCGTTTAACTCGCTGAAACTCTTCTCCTCCTGATGGGATTTGGAGACGGCGGTCGCCACAAGGTTGATTACGAGGGTGACGGCAATGGCAATGAAAATCAGGGGGAATATCTGCCTCTTGCGGTCCGGCTCGTCTTTTTTCTGATTGTTCTTTTTATTTTGATCCTGGTTGTCCATCTTCGGATGACCCTTTCATCGTTTAAAGTCGGGGGAATTCCCCCTTTGCGCGGTTATTTTAGCATATCCCGGCGCTATGTTCAATGAATCTTTTATTTGGAAACCGTGAATTTTCTGTAAACCTTCCGTTTCTATGGGAAAAGACTTGTACTTTTCGGCATTTTTTGCTATAATTCACGAGTTAAAATGGATATTTGTGTAACTGAGGCAGAAAATGGAAGAATATCGTAAAAAAGAAAAAAAGAATTTTAAAGGGAATTTTCACAAAGAAGAGACGGAAGAACTCTCTTCGGATCTGATAGAAGGCCGCAACGCCGTCACGGAAGCCCTTCGCAGCGGCCGTACTATTGACCGGGTTTTTATTGCGGAAGGGGATACGGACAAGGCTCTTTCCCGGTTGGCCGGTATGGCAAGGGAGGCCGGTGCCGTGGTGAAAACGGCGGATCGGAGAAAGCTGGATGCCATGAGTCAGTCCGGTGCGCACCAGGGAATCATCGCCTTTGCCGCTGCCCATGATTATGCCAGTGTGGATGAGATCCTGGCAGTGGCCGAAGAGCGGGGAGAGCCCCCTCTGATCGTGGTTTGTGATGAGATCAGCGATCCCCATAATCTGGGTGCCATTATTCGGACGGCCGAGTGTGCCGGCGCCCACGGTGTGATCATCCCAAAACGCCGCAATGTAGGCCTGACTGCCGTTGTTGGAAAGACCTCCGCAGGAGCCCTGGAGTATATGAAGGTCGCCCGGGTTGCCAATCTTTCCTCCACACTGGAAAGTCTGAAGAAAAAGGGGCTTTGGGTCTTCGGAACCGCGGCGAGCGGAGACAGACTTCTCTATGATGCGGATCTCAAGGGACCTGCGGTCATCGTCATCGGCAGCGAAGGATTCGGGATGTCCCGCCTGGTGGAGGAGAGCTGCGATTTCAAGGTTCGTATTCCCATGAAAGGTGCTATCAACTCTCTGAATGCGTCTGCAGCGGCTGCAATCTTCCTCTATGAGGCAGTCCGGCAGCGGAGAGAATAAGCCGAGATTTTTCAGAAATGAGGTTTTCTTATGAGCGAAACCCCAAATCAAGAACATAAATTTGATACCCTCAGCCTTTTGGAAGGGCTGACGGAGGCAGACAGTTCCCACTATAATCTGGAAGAGATTCTGCGGGAATTTGGCGGGGAAGAGGTCCGGGAGGAAAAAAAATCCCGGAAGGAGCAGGAGATGGTGGAGCAGATTCAGCAGGCCATCACCCATGAAATCGAAATGTCCCCGGAGGAAGCCGCCCCGGTGATCTCCATTGAAAATATGCTTCCGACAAAGGATGGTGGAGAGGCTGCCGCGGAGGAGCCTGCAGAGGAGAAGAAAGAGGAGGAGCCCCTTTCCGAAGCAGACGCACTTTTGCGGAAGCACGGTCTTCGCCTGGTCCGTCGGGAACAGAAGCTTCCGGAGGAAGAGCCTCCGGAAAAAGCAGAGAAGGAGAGTCTTTCTGAACCTTCCGCTGCCGAACCCGCAGCTATCAGTATTAAAATCAAAGATGTAGTTTCCAGAAAGAAGGAGAGCACGGAAGAGGAGGAAGAGGAAGAAGTTCTTGACCTTCCAAAGGAAAAGATCAAGGTCCTTCCTTCGGCAGAGGCTCTCTATCACCAGGCAAATCGCAGTAAAAAGCGGGGAAAAGGTCTGATTTTCCTTTCCTTTTTGATCACCTGCGTTTCCCTCTATTGGACTCTTGCCTTTACGAGAGGCTGGGGAACAAAGGCAGTTTTTACCGACGGACAGAAAGCCTCCTTCGTTTTGGCAGGCCTGATGGTCCTTTCTGCCTTCCTTTCCTTTGAAACGATGGCCCGGGGCTTCCGGGAACTCTTTTCCCTGCAGCTGCGCTTCAGCGGTGCGTATACGCTGCTCCTTCTTTTGACACTCTATTCGGCAGTCACCTATAAGGAGGGCGGCTATCTCGCTCCCTGTGCAGTGGTTTCCCTGATTTCCCTTTTCGCTCTCTGGGGGGATACTCTTCATCACAGTGGGATCCGCCGTTCGCTGAGGCCCCTGATGAAGGAAGAAATCCATCCCTCCTCCGCAACAGTTTTGGAAAATGCAGCGGAAGGCTGCCGGACTGCAGCCCGGGGAATCTACTCGGAAGAGGAGCATGTCCGCAGTCTGCTCAGCGAGAATCATATGCAGAAGCAGATGGACAGCTATGCAGCGATTGCCCTGATTCTCAGTGCCGCAGGCGCTGTGATTATCAAGGCAAAGCTGAATTGCCAGGTCCTCTATGTCTGGAATATCCTTCTGGCAGCGCTGATTCCCGTAGCCGGCTTTATCGGCTATGAACGGCCCTTTGCTGCTCTTGCACGGGTTTTGATGAAGAAGGACTCGGCCCTTTCCGGCTGGGAGGGCGCCCGGGTTTTATCCAATGCGGATTCCGTTTTGATGACGGACTCTGACCTCTTCCCGAAGAATCAGGTCAAGCTCAGCGGCGTGAAGCTCTACGGGGACTTCACAATGGGCCGGGCAGCCTCTTATGTTGCTGCGGCCACGGAGGTTTCGGGCTGCGGCATTGCCCCTATTTTTGCAGAGCTTCGGGAAAACAATAACGGCAGGATATTGGACGTCTACCAGTTCCGTTTTTATGAAGGCGGCGGCATCGGCGCGGAGATCACCGGGGATGTGGTGCTGGTGGGCTCCCGCAGATTTATGAAGCTCATGGGCATCCCCATGGAAGCCAATCCGGAGATCCAAAACGCGGTGTATATGTCCGTAAATGGGAAGCCGGCGGCAGTCTTTGTCCTTCACTACAAGGTGGCATCAAGAGTTCGCCGGGCCATGAGCCGCCTGATTAAAGAGACCGGCGTAAAGCTGCTTGTGGCCAGCCGGGATTTTATGATTACGCCCAAATTCCTGGAGGAGATTTTTAAGATCCAGATGGATGATGTGCTTTTCCCCTCCGCTTCGGAGCGGGATTCTCTGGCTGCTCTTGATTGCAGAACGGAGGGAAGTCAGGGCGCGATCCTTCCGGATGACAGCTTTGATTCCCTTTCGGATATCATGCTTTTTGCAAAAAAGCTGGGTTCCCTGACCCGCTTGGCTGCAGCGCTTTCCATGGTTTTCAGTGTTCTGGTGGCAGGGATCCTTTTCGCGCTTTTCCTGAAAAAGACGGTGGTTACATCGGTCATGCTTTTCCTTTTGAGTCTGCTTGCAGCCTTCCCGGTTCTGCTGGTCACGGCCTCTCCCTTTGAGTCAGCGGAGGGTGACACAAAAAAACAGCCGGCAGCCTCCGAGAAAAAACCCTCCGGAAAGATGGAGAAGCCTGCCTCTGACGAAAAGAGCGTAAGCTCTTCAAGAAAAGCCAAGGAGAAGCCTGCTGCAATGCAGGGCACGGATGCCGGGAAGAAAACAGCGGCAAAGCACAGCCCGGATGTCAAAGGGAAGACAGCGCCCAAGCAGAGCCCGGAAGCCAAGGGGAAAAAGCCCCCGATCCGAAAAAAATAAGAAAAAATAGATTTTTTTAAAAAGGGGCTTTTCTTTTTCAGAAAGATGTGCTAGAATGTGGTTACATTTTGTTACCAATTTGTAATCAACTACGCGAAGGAGTAGAGCATGCGTTTCAAAAACTTTCGAAAGAGTCTTTTTGTTCTTTGCCTGACGGCCTGCCTGATCTTTGCCTTGGCAGTACCCGCTTTTGCATATTCTACGGGTTATCCCAATACCTGGATCAATACCGGTGACCAGCGTGTGGATGTGGTGGGAATCGCCAGGACCCAGGTCGGCTACGGAGAAGTTAATTTGGAAACGAAATACGGCGCCTGGTGGACAGAGTTTAACGGCAACGTCTATAATTTTACCACTGAGCCTTGGTGCGCAATGTTTTCCCTTTGGTGTGAAAACGAGGCTGGCTGTACCAACGGCGTTTACGGGATGTCTGCCAGCTCCAGCGGCCTTTTGAGTCTTTATCAGAAGGGAACCAACGGCAATGTGGCTTATTCCTTCGGCAGCGGGTATGATCCCCGTCCCGGCGATATCATTTTCGTGGGTTATTATGGCGGCGATACGACCAACCATGTGGGTCTTGTTGCGGCAGTAGACGATTCTACGATCTATACCATTGAGGGCAACTCCGCGGGAGACCGGGTCTGCGAGGTAACATACAGCCGGGAAACCGGCTGCCGTCCCGGCAGTTCCCGTGCGATTACCTGGTTTGGTGTTCCAAATTACAGCAATGATTCCTCTGCGACCTTCACCGGCCCTACCCAGGGGACGACTGCGGAGGAACCCATTGACAGCATAGAAGTGAATTACAGCACAGTAGTAACCGGTGATGTTCTGAATGTCCGTTCTCTTCCCAGAAACGGAGCCTCGGTTCAGAGTTATGTCATGCAGGGGACGATTGTTGACATCGTGGCGGAGGCTCAGGGCAATAACGGCCATCTTTGGGGCAAGCTCTCCTCCGGTGGCTGGATCTGCCTCCTTTATACGGCGGTAGGCGATGCCGGCCACGCTTATCAGGGCAGCTTTACGGCTATGCCTCAGAAATCTTCCGAGCCTCCCGCAGCGTCCGAGCCGCCGGATGTGGTCATCTGCAGCGGCAAAGTCACCGCATCGACCTTGAATGTCCGCAAGTCCGCTTCAACTTCTTCGGAGATTGTCGGCTCACTGAAGCAGGGCGAATCCGTTTCCATCGTTGAGCTAGCTTCCGGAAACGGTTTGGATTGGGGTCGTCTCAGCAGCGGCGGATGGGTGGCAATGAAGTATATTTCCACCGGCTCCTCCAAAGGCAGCAGCGGCTCGTCCGCCTCTTCCTCGGGGACTGCTGTTTCCATCAGCGGAACGATCACGGCGGACCTTTTAAATGTCCGTCAGGTTCCTTCCACCGGTAAGGTTGTTGCCACCCTGAAACAGGGAGAAAAGGTCACTGTCACCGAGACGATGACGGTGAGCGGCAGCCTTTGGGGCAAAGTATCCGCCGGTTGGATTTCCATGAATTATTTCAAGGAAGACAGCAAGGCTGGGGCCCAGTCCTCCGGCACAGGTTCTTCCTCTGCTATTACAGGCAAAATCACTGCGGACAGCCTGAATGTACGTTCCAGTGCCGGAAACGGAGAGATCGTAGCCTTCTATTATCAGGGCGAGAGCGTTTCTATTACAGAAACGACCAATGTGAACGGTGTCCTTTGGGGCAAGACCTCCAAGGGTTGGATCTGCATGAGCTATGTATCCACCGGTGATTCATCCCCATCTTCCGGCAGCGGCTCGTCCGCAGCCATTACGGGGAAGGTGATCGCGGACCTTCTGAATGTCCGTTCTGAGCCGGGTACGGGCACGGTCGTGGATTCCTTAGGGAATGGTACAGCGGTTTCCGTCACGGAGACGAAGTCCGTGAACGGTGTCCTTTGGGGCAAGATTTCCTCCGGCTGGATCTCCATGGCCTATGTGGACACAACTTCCGGCGGAGCCGGCAGCGCGTCTTCCCAGGAAAGCAGCTTTACCACCGTTCTGGTGATTGGTGACATGGTGAATGTTCGCAGCGGTGCGGGCACCGATAGCGCCATAGAATCAGTCGTTTACATGGGAGACAGCCTGAAGATCACGGAGACAGTCAATGTCAGCGGACTCTCCTGGGGACACATTCAGGGAGGCGGATGGATCTGCATGTCCTATACCAAAGCAGCATAATTTTGAATCAATATCCCGCAGGCAAATGCCTGCGGGATTCTTTTTGCTTGCAGTTTGTTTCTTTTTTTTCTATAATCGTATCTAGGAAATAAAGTGTTTTTGGATTTATGAGAGATGGAAATGGGGGATGAAAAGTGCGGGCCTGGAATACAGAGAGCATTGCTTTCTATGCGGATGCGGAAGCGTATACGGGGCTTTCCAAAGTGATCGCAGAGCACTGCCGGACTTTTTTGCCCGCTGACTGCCGCATCTTGGAATGCGGCTGCGGGCTGGGCTTCCTTTCCCGGGGGCTCCTTCCCTTCTGCTCGCATCTAACTGCAGTGGATTCTTCCCCGGAGGCAATGGGTTATTTTCAGTCATCGGTGGGAACGGACGAAAAAAAACTGACTCTTTTGCAGGAGGACGCCTTTTCCTTGCCGGAAAGTCTCCGGGCAGATATTCTGCTTTGCTGTTTTTTTGCTTCCGTCCCGGAGGCACTGGAGCTGGCATCCGCCCATGGAGCTAAGACCCTTTTGACGGTCAAAAAGCTGGGGAAGGGAAGGCGCTTCAATTTTCTGGGCGGGCCGGACAGGCGGACGAGTCTGGAGGATGCCGAAGGAGAAGTCCGTTCAATGGGGCTAAGCTATGAAAAAGAAATTTTCGAGGCCGAAATGGGACAGCCGCTCCGTTCTTTGGCAGCCGGTGTTGACTTCTTAAGGCTTTATTCCGATTCTCCGGAAGAGATCAGTACGGAAACTCTTCTCAAAAAAGCTATTCAGACCGGAGAGGAAGAGTACCCCTATTTTATTTCCGCTAAAAGAAAAATCGGGATTCTGAAAGTGACGCTGTAAGAGGAGAGAAGGGTAAAGAAATGGATTCGTTCGTTATCAAAGGCGACCTTTGCTGGAGTAAGAATCAAAAAGAACTGAATACTTTGGAGAATGGCTATCTCGTTTGTGAGAATGGGCTTTCCAAGGGCACATTTTCCATGCTTCCGGAGCAGTACCGATCCTATCCCCTTTTGGATTACAGCGAAAAGCTTCTTATTCCCGGAATGACGGACCTGCATATACATGCGCCCCAGTATGCTTTCCGGGGTTTGGGAATGGATCTGGAACTTTTGGATTGGCTGAAGGCCTATACCTTCCCGGAGGAAGCCAAGTATGCGGATATCGACTACGCAAAAAAAGCATACAGGGTTTTTGTGGGAAATCTGAAAAAATCTGCTACCACCCGGGCAGCAATCTTTGCCACAGTCCACAGAGAAGCCACACTTCTTCTCATGGATTATCTGGAGGCTTCGGGACTTATCAGTTTTGTGGGAAAAGTAAACATGGATCGGGACGCTCCGGATAATCTCCGGGAGCCGAGCGCCGCGTTCTCAGTCTATGATACCCACGGATGGCTTGCGGATGTCCAGGGGAGATACCGCAGCACTTTCCCTATATTGACGCCTCGCTTTCTGCCGAGCTGCTCTGAGTCCCTTTTAACGGAGCTTCACGAGATTCAGATGACTTACGATTTGCCGGTTCAGTCTCATCTTTCGGAAAATCCGGGGGAGGTAGAGCTGGTCCATGAACTTTTCCCTCATGCTGCTTTTTACGGGGCAGGTTATGAGGCCTATGGCCTCTTTGGAGGAACAGCGAAGACGGTTATGGCCCACTGCATTTATTCCACGGAAGAAGAAATAGAGCTTATCCGGAAGAACGGCGTGTATGTGGCCCACTGTCCGGCTTCCAATATGAACCTTTCCTCCGGGATCGCTCCGATTCGCAAGTATCTGAATCGGGGAATACGGGTCGGATTGGGCAGTGATGTGGCCGGTGGAGAGTCGGAGTCCATTTTCCGGGCCATATCCGACTGTGTTCAAGTGTCCAAACTCTATTGGAGGCTGGTGGACAGCTCCTGTAAACCCTTGACCTTTGAGGAGGCCTTCTATCTGGCAACCTTGGGCGGCGGAAGCTTTTTCGGCCGGGTAGGCAGCTTTGATCCGGGATATGAACTGGATATGATTGTCCTGGACGACCGTGACCTTTGCATAAAGAGCGATTTGTCCCTGTCTCAGCGGCTCCAGAGAGACGTTTATTTGGAGGCGGACAGAGACGCCATCGCGGCAAAGTTGGTCCGCGGGAGGGCAATTGATCTCAACTGAAAAAGGAAGCCACGCCCTAAAGGGTGTGCGCCTTAGGGAGAGAGGGACCGCGAGATTGCGGAATTTCGGCTCTGTCGGCGTACATTGGTACGCTAAGAGCCGAAATCATGCAAAGGCAAAAGCGAGAGGACATGGCATCCTCTCGCTTTTTTCCGTCCATTCTTCCATTTTTTAACCGCAATATAATCAGATTCGAGCCGGAAGAGAAGAAAACATGGCTTCTTAATTATTGTATCTTGCCGGTATCGCGGTCAAAAAATCCCTAAGGCGTGCGCCCGAATGGGTGTGACTTCCTTTTTTATCCGACGGTTTCCGGGTGGATTTCCTCTTCTTTCAGGTCAGGCCAATAATAGGGGCATTGGCCGCCTACCTGGACCTCATAAAGAATTTCGCGGTCGTTCCCGTAATAGACCTTGGAGATATATCCTCTAGTCCGTTCGCCTCTCCGGTAGAAATAGATAAAATCTCCGACCTGAAATTTTGCGCCCTGGACGGCGGTTTCTTTTTTTCGTTTCAAAAAATCAAAAATCATAGCACAACCCCTTTCAGAGAATGCAAAAATTTGGCAAGGGCAAGCATGTCCGCGCTGCCGCCGGGGCTCAGTTTTTTGCCGATCATAACACGGTTCATTTCATCAAGAAGGGCGGGGCGGAAAGCAGAATCTGCTTCAAGAACCTTTTTTGCATATTCCCGTGTCAGAAGGAGGCCTTCTTCTCCCCCTCGCCAGAGAAGATTGGTATCCTCACAGGAGAGGAGAATCTGCATAAGCGCGCAGATACCGTCGCCGTTTTCCAGGGTCTTCAGACCGATTTGGGCACTGGGGAAGCCGGCTTCTGCCTCTGCTCTGGCCCCTCCGGGATGACGGGAACGGACAGCGGCACCGTGGGTGTTTTCAGGAGTCTTTTTCCCGGCTTTTGCAAGGGCAGAGGCTCTGCGGAAAAGATTGTCCTCCCGAACCAGGCAACTTCCGGCGGCGGCGAGAGCAATGCCAAAGGCATAGATAGCTCCCTTGTGGGTGTTGACGCCGCCGGTGACGGAGAACATCTCTTTTTCCGCTTCCAGTCCCGCATTTTGCAGGGCTGCCATACAGTCCGGACTTTCGCAACCCAGAACGGCGGCCTTTTCAAAGTACGGACGGAGGCATTTTGCGCTCTTTTCAAAAAGAGCCGGGGTCAGATCCTGATGGGCACCATTGTCCGCCCGGTCCACCAGGCCGGGTTTTGGGGTAAGGTTTACCTCCCAAAGAAGAGCTCGCACGGCGTATTCCCCCAGGATGACCGGGGCAGCCTTCAGGAGAAGTTCTTCTGTTTTGGCCTTCAGGGCATCAAGCCCATGGGAACGGCTGCGGCCGCACTCTGCGGCGGGCTTGCCGCAGAGAAAACAGGTTCGGGGAATATTCCGGCTTTCTTTTTTTCCGTCCCGGTCCAAAACATCCAGATCCAGAAGTCTCCCGCCGGGGAGGCTTTCCTCCAGCTCTTCGCAGCAGGCTTTTATCTCTGCGGCGGGCAGGTCATAGGAAAGAAGCAGTTCCAGGCCCGTAAAGCTGTCCCATAGCAGCTCTGCTTTGGGTTCTCCGAGTTTTTCTTTGAGTTTTTGCCGGGTGTCATAGAAGAGCAGATCGGACAGGGGACTGCGTTTATATTCCCCGGGGAGATTCAGGGTAAAGGAGATGAGCGGAGAAGGATATTCCCGGAGAAATTCTTGCTGGCGGAGAGCCCGAGCTTCCCGGGCATCCAATATGTCATTGAGAGAAACTGCCTGAGCTCGGGTAAACATGATAGGCCCCTTTCTAATGAAGTTCGGGATGGCAGCTGCTGCAGGGAAGATAGCCCTGCGCGATCAGAAGGTCATAGCTGCCGCTGTATTCCTGCCGGTTGCCGGCTTTCATCTGCGTGGCACCGTCACAGCTTGGAAGATGAATTTTTTTAGATCCCGTGTTCAGAACATAGTCTCCCGTTTTGGCGTTTGGGTCAGACGGGGCAAGCTCACTGTCTCCGTTTTCATAGTTGATCACAACACCGGGCTGAACATTATAGCAATAAACACAGAAACAGATTTCCTGTCCCCGGTCTTCAACGGATTCGGCCTCCATGAGCACGCCTCTGGCCAGCAATTCGTCATCCACAAAGACGGGCGTGATCCGGTAGAGGACATGGTTTCCGGTCTCCTCCACATATTCGGCGACCTCTTCTTCAAAGGGCAGCATGCCGACGGAATTCATATAGCGGGTCCCGGAAATGAGATTCTGCGCATTAGCGCTCTCACCCGTCAGCAGGAAGCCGATCAGGTGCGAACGGTTATAGAGGGATTCTCCGTCCACAAAATCGTAGCGGACGGAGTGCCAGCCTGAGGGGTGGATCATATAAATATCCTCCCGCTGGCCGGTGGGCATCAAGTCCTGCCCGATGGAAGCGGAACAGACGCCGCAGCGCCCCAGATCATCCAGAGGGGAATAGTACTCATAGGAATTGGCAGTCAGATCCTCCTCCGTGAAAAAAGGAAGGTTCCCATTGACGGAGACATAGGGCGTTCCGCTGTAATCCGGGATCGTGGAGAGGTCAAATTCCGCTTCCCCGAGGATTTCCAGGGTTTCCTCTTCGGGAGGAGAAGAAAGCTCTGCCGAGGATCCTTCCGAAGCTTCCGGGGTATCTTCAAGATCCAGCTCAATGGGCGCCGTGCCGTCTTTCGGGATCCTTGCAAGGAAAATCAGGACAAGGGCAATGATAAAAAGAAGAATAATCAGGAGACTTTTCTTTTTCATTTTCATTCTCCGCATTTTTGGACCGGCATTGCCGGTGTGATTTCTGTTTCCGTAAAAAAACGGCGCCCGGGATCATGGTCGGGCACCGTCACCGTTCTTTTTCACGGAAAACCCGTGTAAGTTATTTGAGAATACCGGTAAGGAAGATTTCCAGCCCGATGGCAATCAGTATGACGCCGCCGATAATGGAGGCTTTCCCGGCCAGCTTCGTGCCGAAGCGTCGCCCGATCAGCAGACCAAAGATGCAGAGGACAAAGGTCACGGCTGCAATGACCAGGGATGCTGTCAGGGCCGCCGAGAAATTGTAGTCCGAAATGGTAAAGCCTACGGAGAGCGCGTCAATGGATGTGGCAACTCCCTGGACCATGAGGGTCCCGAAGCTGATGGGAAGGGATTTCGTTTCATCGTCGCCCTGTTCCCGGATTCCCTCCCGGAGCATCTTGCCCCCGATATAGGAAAGGAGCAGAAGAGCAATCCAGGGAATGAAGCGCTGGAAAAACTGAAAATACTGCAAAACCGTGTGGACACAGAGCCAGCCAATCATGGGCATGAGGAACTGATAGAAGCCGAAGGTTCCGGCTATCAGACTCATCCGGCTTTTGCGCATATTCGGTTCACTCAGACCGTTGGCCATGGAAACGGAAAAGGCATCCATAGCCAATCCGACGCCCAAAAGGGCGCTGTTCATGAAAAACAAAAAGTCCATAATTCAAAGAAAGTTCACAGACCCAGCATGGCCCTTGCTATGGCAAAATAGACCAGGAGGGAGAGAGCATCAACGATTGTTGTGATAAAGGGAGAAGCCATGACGGCTGGATCCAGGTGAAGCTTATCTGCCAGGAGAGGAAGGAGACCGCCTACAAGCTTCGCCAGAATGACGGTCACTGCCATAGCCAGACTGACGACGAGGGCTACCATTGCCGGTCCATCTGCCGGAGAAATGCTGCGGAAAAGAAGGTAATCCAGAAGCATGATCTTGCCGAAGCATACCAGCCCCAAGGCAAGGCCGCAGCAGAGGGCTACCCGCAACTCCTTCCAAAGCACGGAAAAGAGATCGGAAAAATCAATTTCATTCAGGCTGAGGCCGCGAATAATGGTAACGGAGCTCTGAGAGCCGGAGTTGCCGCCGGTACCCATCAGCATGGGGATGAAAGCACTGAGGCAAATCAGCTTTTCCAAAGCATTTTCATACTTGGAAATAATAAGGCCCGTGAAAGTGGCGGAGACCATCAGAAGGGTCAGCCAAGGAATACGGCTTTTGAAGATCTCAAAAATGGAGCTGCGGAGATAGGTCTTGTCCGAAGGCACCAGAGCGGCCATTTTCTCAATATCTTCGTCGGCTTCGTCCTGCATGACATCCATGGCGTCATCGAAGGTGACGATACCGACCATCCGGAACTCCGTATCCACAACAGGAATGGCAACAAAGTTATATTTTGCAAACATCTGGGCCACATCTTCCTGGTCTGTACGGGTCTCCACGGAGATGATGTTGGTTTCCATGATGTCCGAAATCTTGGTCTCGTCATCCTCAGTGATCAGCAGATCCTTTACGCTGACCAAGCCCAAGAGACGGTGATTCTTGGTGACATAGCAGGTATAAATGGTTTCTTTGTCCACCCCGGTGCGGCGGATATGCAGAATGGCTTCCTCTACGGTCATTTCTGGGCGCAGAGCCACATACTCCGTGGTCATGATAGAACCGGCGGAGTTTTCGGGGTAACGCAGAATCTCGTTGATGCTTTTGCGCATTTCCGGGTCTGCGGTTTTCAAGATTCTCTCCACCACATTTGCGGGCATTTCTTCCACAATGTCCACGGCGTCATCCACAAAGAGCTCGTCCAGGACAGCCTTCAGTTCACTGTCGGAAAAGCCCTTCATGAGGAGCTGCTGGACTTCGGGTTCCATTTCCACAAAGGTTTCGGCGGCCTCTTCCTTTGGAAGGAGGCGGAAGAGCAGAGGCAAAGAAGCCTCCTCTGCATCGTTGAGGATAGCAGCCAGGTCCGAGGGGTTTATGGTGGTGAGGATATCTTTGAGGGTCTTATACTTTTTGTCTCGAAGCAGGGCAGAGAGAGCGTCCTGCATCATTTGTGTAGAATCTGCCACGGTCTTTCCTCCTTAATCTTATTAAATCAGTTTAACGGAAAATAAGACACAGGGCAGGACCGAACACTAAAGAGCAAGAGGCTTGCACAAGGGAACCGGGTCACCCGCGCAGGCCTCTATGCTACTTCGGCCTGCCTGTGCGTTGCTGCTTTGAGATTCCATTGTGTTCACCTCGTTTTTGTTCATAATTTGTCCAAAGGACTCAACCTAAAAATTATAATAAATCCCTTTTCCCTTGTCAACCTTTTCAAAAGGCGGAAAGTGTGTTATCTTATATACAAGAAGCAGCGTTCCATTTGTTTCAAAGAAGATTTGCGGAGGTTTTACCTATGACGGAAAAACTCTTTTATGCCGACCCAACCTGCAGAGAGTTTCAGGCCCGGGTGCTTGCATGCAGAGCTGAAAAAGATGCCTACACAGTTATCCTGGATAGAACTGCCTTTTATCCGGAGGGCGGCGGCCAGCCCTGCGACCTGGGGGAGATCGCCGGGGTCCCTGTGCTGGATGTTCATGAGCGGGAGGGGGAGATTCTCCATACCCTGAGAGAAGCTCTTCCTGTGGGAAGCACTGTGAAAGGGGCCGTAGCCTGGCAGCGGCGTTTTGATCACATGCAGAACCACTCCGGGGAGCACCTCGTATCCGGCCTGATCCACGAAAAGTACGGTTATGATAATGTGGGTTTTCACATGGGCAGCGATTTCATCACCATAGATTTCAACGGCATGATCGACGAAGAAGGTCTGCGGGAAATTGAACGCAAGGCAAATGAAGCCGTATGGCGGGATTTCCCCGTGGAGATTTCCTGGCCTTCTCCGGAGGAGCTGAAAGTTCTGCCCTTCCGCAGTAAAAAAGAATTGTCCGGAGCTGTTCGTCTCGTAGGTTTTCCGGGAGTGGACCTCTGCGCCTGCTGCGGGACCCATGTGACGAGAACAGGGGAAATCGGCATGATCTCTCTCTTTTCCTGTGTAAAATTCCACAGCGGTGTTCGTATTGAAATGCTTTGCGGCCGCCGCTGCCTGGAATATTGGAGCAAGATCCGGGAACAGAATCACAGAGCTTCCGTGCTGCTTTCCGCAAAACCGCTGGAAACCTCTTTGGCAGTGGAGCGGCTTTGCAGCGCTTTTGAAGAGATGAAATCCGAGCGGGCCGAATTAGAGGGAGCTCTTTTGAAAAAGAAGGCGGAGGCCTATGTGGGAAAGGGCAGCCTGCTCCTATTTGAAGAGTCCATGGATGCAGGCAAGCTGCGCAGGAGCTGTGAGGCCTATTCGGCTGCCTCCGGAGGAATCTGTTGCCTTTTTGCAGGTTCGGACGAGACCTGGAGTTACTGCATTTGCTCCGAAAAAGAGGATGTCCGCCCGCTTTCCAAGGAACTGAATGGAGCCTTCTCCGGACGGGGAGGCGGCAAGCCGAATGCTGTCCAGGGTTCACTGCTTGGAAAAAGAGAAGAGCTTGAAAGCTTTTTGCTTCCGTATTTGCAGTAAAAAATGGCACCCATTCGGGTGCCATTTTTTACTGCTTATTCTTGCTGGAGGTATTCCTCTAAAGTTATGCCGGAATCGGTAATTTCTTTCGCGGCTTTTTTGCCTACGTAGCGAATATGCCAGGGTTCGTATCCGTAGCCGGTGATGGTTTCTTTTCCCCTGGGATAGCGAAGGATAAAGCCATGCTCTGCCAGCCTTTCATGGATTTTCAAATAGGATTCCTCTGCGGCCATCAGGTTCATGTTCCCGATGACCCAAGCTCCGCCCTCCTGCATGGTGATATCCAGGCAGAGACCGGTGTGGTGCTCACTGGCACCAACGGGGGCGGCAGTAGCTGCGGCATATTCCGGCCCGAATTCTTTTGTCAGCCTCTCAATGGTGTGGACCTGCTCTTCCCGGGAACGGTAGGCAGAAAGGATCCCGATTGTCATCCCGCGGGCGGCCATGTCGGATTTCAGGTCCAACCAGGCGGCCAAAGTGGTCTCTTCAACTTCAATTGAAAGGCCGCGTACGGATGTGACGGGAATTCTTTTGACGCTTTCCTCCCATCCGGGAGCCAGTGGATGGGTCTTATTGATTAGAAGCAAGGCATCTTCTTCGCGGCACATGTTTTCCTCCTGCTTATTTTCCGAGTATCTTCTGCTCCAGGCTGTCAGGGTTTTGGATCCCCAGCATTTCGCACATGACCCCATAGTATTCCGGGTTTCCGCTGGTGCGGATATCCAGGGTATGCCGGTCCTTTTCCTGCAGGAGCTCTTCTTTCGCAAGCCAGGTTTTTATAGCCTTTGCCATTTCCAATGCAGGGTCAATGAAAGTGACCCCAGGGGCACAGGCTTCAAATTGATCCCGGACAATGGGGTAATGGGTACAGCCCAGAATTACATGATTTGGCTGTCCCTGTTTTGCTAAATCCGCCATGTTGGCAGTAACATTTTCGGGGACTTCATCAAAGCGGCCGCTGTCCAGAAGGGTAGCCAGCATGTGGTTTCCGGCACCGTAAACAGTCACACTCGGGTCCTGTTCCTGAATGAGCTTTTTATACCAGCCTGTCTTGATCGTAAAATCTGTGGCCACGATGCCCACTTCCTTCAGGCCGAGATCAATGACACGCTGAGCTCCTGCTGCCACAATGCTGAATATTTTTGTCTTTCGTTCCGGCGCGTAAACATCGTAAAGGGTGGAGAGGGTATTGCAGGCAACGGCAATGGCCTTCACCTCGTTCTCCTCCATGAAATCCAGAATATTGTTCATCAGCCGGAGAATTTCCGGCTTTTCCTTATTTCCGTAGGGGACATTGGCGGAGTCTCCGAAATAGAGAATATCTTCGCCGGGTAAAAGATTCTGAAGTTGGCGCACCACCGTAAGGCCGCCCACACCGGAATCCAGAACGCCGATTTTCTTTTTCGCGGAATCTTTCATCGTGATTGCCTCCGAACAATCAATTTTTATTATGTATAGTATACTCCTGCTTTTTCTTGGAAGCAAGTCTTGTGCGGTGAATTTTCCTGTGCTATAATCGCCTTATCAAAGGGGTATTTTACCCCGAAAACGGGAGGAAATATGAAGAAAAACGCAAAGCACATCATCTCCCTGCTGGCGCTTTTGCTTGTTGCCTTTCTCTGCATGTCCCTTGCAAACGGAATTCAGCGTGGGCATGGAGCAATTGAAGTAACAGAGGGCTATATTCAGGCCGAAAACTTGGAGAACGGAGATATTTATTATAAGCTCTATTCCCCCAAAACCGCCACGGAGGAGAATCCTGCGCCGGCGGTCCTCTTGCTGCATGGCTATCAGAACGATCATGAGACCTGTGCTGCCTATTGTATTGAATTGGCCCGCCGGGGAGCCGTTGTGATGGCAATTGACGAATTCGGTCACGGTGCCACAAAACCCGGCATGCTGAACCGGGGTTATGTGAACCATAAGGTCACCGTGAACTACGGCGAAGAAAGTGAAGAAGCAGGAACCTTCGTTACCGTGGGAGGAGCCCAACGCTACCGTCTCATGATGAACTTCTCCAATCTTTCCTTCTTTGATGAGAAATATACAAAGGACGATGCCGGAAACACCCTGACGGACAGCTCCATGGGCGGAATTGACGCCTATGCAGTTCTGGCTGCCAATCCTGCCGTTGACCCGGAACGGATCGCCGTCAGCGGCCATTCCATGGGAACCTGGGCATCCTGGACGGTCACAGCTGCCTATGCCGGCGCAAAGGATGACGAGGGGAGAGATATCAGCCCCAAGGCTACCGTTCTTCAGTGCGGTGAACTTTTCAGAAAGTCGGTATATGACTCTGAGAATATTTATTTCAACAATGTTCTCTTGCTTCAGGCAAAATATGATGAGTTCAGCTATTTCAGAGATTATCAAAATACGGTGACCGATGAACTGCTGACCTCGGAGCTTCGGACGGAATTCCTGGGCTGCAGCCCTGCGGAAGCCGCCTGGAATACCACATTCGGTTCTTTTGAGGAGGGAACTGCCAGAAGGATCGAACTCCTGAATACCAATCACCGTCTGACCACCCATAATCGCGACGGGCTTGCGGCTGCGCTGACCTGGTTTGACGGAGCAATCGATTTGCCCGAAGAACTGGATCCTCAGGATCAGGTAGCGATGACCAAAGAAGTCCTGGTCCTAATCGCCATGATTGCGGCGGTCGCTTCCATTTTGCCCCTTATGGAGCTCTTGCTCACAACGAAATTCTTTTCCAAGGTCGCTCAGCCTCTTCCGCCCAAGGGTGGGATCAAGAAGAAGGGCGCTTGGGTTCGGGGTGCAGTCATAACCGTTATTTTGGCCGGTATGAGCTACCCCTTCATGACGCAGCTGGGTCATGGACTTCTTCCGCTGCCGGAAAATATTTTCAGAATGACGGTCGGCAACGGCTTCGTAAGCTGGTATTTGCTCCTTATCTTGATCATGATCTTTACTACGGAACTGAACCGGGTGAAAGAGCGCAAAAAGGGAAAGGTCCTCAGTTATTATTCCATGGGCCTTGGTTCGGAGGAACGTCCCACCCACATTGCCTGGGACTTAATGGGACGGAGTGCGCTTTTGACTCTTTGCATGATGCTCTTCCTCTATCTGCAGGTTCTTCTTTACGATTTACTCTTCGCTCTGGATCTGCGTTTCATCTGGCCCTTCTTTAAGACCTTTACATGGGCAAGGCTTGGCCAGTTCTGCGTGTATATTTTGGTTTTTGCCCTCTTCTATCTTTTGAATAACAGCAAGATTTTTGCTTCCCTGCGAACTGCAGGGACTTACGAACCCGGAATCAAGGGCTTCCTTCGCTGCTGGTGGCGCTATGCTCTGGTGATGGTAGGAGGAACGGTGCTGATTGCGCTGATTGAGTACATTCCCTTCTTTATGGGAATCGGGCCCGGTGCCGATCTGCTGTTCGGCTCGACCTTCGGAGGACCTTTCATGTCTCTTTTGATTCTCTTTGGTCCCCAGGTCATCGCTTTCAGCCTGATCTGCACAAAGATCTATCGGAGAACCGGTTCCGTCTTTACCGGAGCATTTACCGTTGCGGCTATTGCCTGCTGGATCGTTACCGGCGGTTCCGCGATGTTATGATTATTTAAGAAAATCGGTCCGCAGGGCTTGCCTTGCGGACCGATTTTTATTTTGATGCGGTTTTCAGAAGAAAAAGGTAAATAAGCGGCAGTCAACTGCACAGATATTTCAAAACAATCACAAAAATTACGAAAAATTACAAATTTCTCTTTACAAGTGACAAAACCTGTGCTATATTCAACGGAGAATGAATAGGGGGAGTCTGTATTCTTCCCGAAAGTTGACCTTGGAGGTTTTATATGGAAGCTTTTAAGAATATTTGCGTGAACCTCTGGAGGCTCCTGAAAAAGAGCTTTCGGCGCTATAAGATGATTTATATTGCCGCTGCAGTGGTTATTGTTTTGCTCATCGGCTGTCTGGTCAGCTGCCACAAGCATACTCCCGGCCCGGCAGCAACCTGCACCGAGCCCCAGCTTTGCACGGAGTGCGGCAAGGTCTTGGCGGAGCCCTTGGGTCATACTCCCGGTCCGGAGGCCACTTGCTCGGGTCCGCAGCTTTGCACTGTCTGCGGTGAAGTGATCGCTCCCGCCTTGGAGCATACCCTGACTTCCGGTTCCTGCACGGAGGACTCTCACTGTACGGTCTGCGGCTATATTGCGAAGTCCGCTTCCGGCCACGATGTGGGAGAAGACGGTGTCTGCAAGGTCTGCGGTGAACAGATCTGTGCAGCCGGCTGCGAGTATATTAAACCCGGTGCTGACGGCGTTTCTCCTGCCGATGCAGCCGATCTCCTTTCCGAGACTGCCAACAGCGGCCACTATAACAACAGCATTGATGCCTATTATGCCAGCTACACCCTGGTCTGCGGTGACTATGGCTTGGAGTATGTTCCTGCCAACCGGGACGGAAGCGAGAATTTTGCGAAGATTCTTTCTGATTTTGCCGAGAAGTACCCCAACCAGAAAGTCTTCTCCATGATCGTTCCCAAAGCTGCTGCTTTCCTGTCTCCTTCCAACTATGATGATCTCCATGATCCTATTTCCGGCTATATCAATAATACCTACGCAAAGATGACGGATAAGGTCAATACGGTAGATGCCTTCGGTGCCCTGGAGGCCCATAAGGGCGAATATCTCTATTACCGTTCCGATATTAACTGGACCTCCCTCGGTGCTTATTACGCCACTGCGGAGTTCCTTCGCCAGAACGGAATGGCTCCCATGGATCTGGACAGTTATGAAACCGTGATTCAGACGGAGTACACGGGCGCCCTTTATTACTTTGCCAACGAAGACGCCAATCTGAAGATCAATCAGGACTACACGGTTCTCCGTTATCCCCACACCGGCTATACCTTCCAGTTCAGCTCCGACGCTGAAAAATGGCAGAACGGCAAGGCAATTGACTCCACTGCTTTCGGCTATGCTTATGCCTTTATTAACGGTGACCAGCCTCTGAGTGTGATCCGCACGGATAATCATAACGGAAAGACCCTTATGGTCATCAAGGATTCCTTTGCGAATGCCATGATCCCCTACCTTATTGACTATTATGAGACCGTCGTGATCGTGGATTTCCGTCAGGGCATGAAGAAAACGGAAGAGTTGGTCAATAAGTACAATGTCAATGATATCCTTCTTGTCTGCAATAACCAGTCCGCCAGTGATTATCAGGACACTTTGAAGTCCGTACTCATGAGCTGATAATAAGAAAGATAATGACCTCTTCGGGAAACCGAAGAGGTCATTATTATTTCAGTTCGGAGGGCTGAATGCCGAAACGCCTTCGGATTGCCCGGCTGAAGCTGGAATAATCGCCGAAGCCGCAGCTGCTGGCGGCCAAGCCGCTGGGGCTTCCTTCCCGTATCATTCTGGCGGCAGAGAGGAGGCGACGCATGGTGATATAGCTGTGAACACTTTCGCCGGTCTGCTGCTTGAAGAGGCGCATGAAATGGTAGCGGCTCAGGAAAACTCTGCCGCAGAGGAAGTCTACAGTCAGATTCTCATTTAAGTGGCTGTGGATATAATCCAGACTGGACCGGATCTTTTCGTCATACGCGCCGGTGATGGGCATGGCACCGTTCCAACTGTCCAGACGGTTGACGGCAACCAAAAGCTGGATCATATAGCTGTCCATCAGGACATCAGCTCCGGGACGCCGGTCACGAAGGCCTGCTTCACAGTGGAGCAGAGCCTTTTGAATTTCTTCCCGGTCATTCTTTTCCGGAAGCCGATAGCAGCTTTCGGAGGAATAGGAGTCGGAAAATCCGGCCATGAGATCGGCTTTCGGCAGAAGACTTTCAAAATATTCGTGCCGGAGGTAGATGATGATCCGCTCGTAGGGCTCCGAGGAATCGATCCGCACCCTATGGAGTACATGATGCTTCACAAGCAGGACACTTCCGGGGGCCAGGAGGAACTCTCTGTCCTCCAGAAAATAGCCGACACGCCCGGAGAGAAGAAAGACCAGTTTATCAAAATCATGGAAATGATAGTCCAGCTCCTGACCTTCCGTATCATAAAGGTGAAAGAAGCGGTAGTTTTCTTTTAAATAGCCTTTTTGTAAAGGAGTTTCATCCATGTGAGGTCCTCCTCTTCTTTTTTTGTAATCATATAGCACTTTTTGCAATATTTCAAGCATTTTATGCCATATACTATGGAAAATATTGGTATATAATAAAATAAGACTCATATAAAGGAGTGCTTGGCAATGAAAAATTTTCTGAAGAACAATTGGTTCCTGCTGACCATGATCCTTGGTATTGTTTTGGGAATCCTTGTGGGCTTCCTTTGGGATGGAGCAGGCGCGTTGGAGCCCCTGGGCACGCTTTTCATCAACATGATGTTCTGCGTTGTCGTGCCCATGGTTTTTGTTTCCATTTCTTCCGCAATCGCAAATATGAAGAGCGTAAAGCGGGCAGGAAAGTTGATGGGAACTACGATCGCAACCTTTATGGTTACGACGATTATTGCATCCGTCATTATGTATGTCATTGTCCGTCTGATCAACATTGCTCCTACTGTTGCCATCTTTGAGGAACCCAGTGAGAAGGACATCAATGCTGCGGAATTGATTGTCAATTTCTTTACGGTTTCGGATTTCTCCGCGCTATGGAGCCGCAGGAATATCCTTCAAATCATCATTGCCGGTATTTTCTTCGGCTTTGGTGTTCAGATGTGCGGCGGTCCGGAAACAAAGGTCGCGGCCTTGCTGGAAGAGCTGACGAATATCCTCATGAAGGTCATTAAGCTGATAACCTATTACGCACCCATCGGCTTCTTCGGCTTCTTCGCTGCTTTGGTGGCAGCTCACGGTGCGGATTTCGTTTCCGGCTATGCGAAGGCCATCATCCTTTACTACATTGTTTCATTTGCCTATATGTTCCTGATCTTCCCCATCTATGCCCGTTTCGGCGGCGGCAAGGGAGCAGCCAAGGTCATGTTCAAGCACCTCTTCCGGCCTGCTGCGGTTGCATTCGGAACCTGTTCCTCCGTGGCGACCATTCCCACCAATATGGAAGTCTCTGAGGACACCGGCATTTCCAAGGATGTTACGGATATCGTTCTTCCCCTGGGCGCCACCATGAATATGGACGGTTCCGGTATGAGTGCCATCATCAAAGTGGCCTTCCTCTTCGGAATGTTCGGGCAGAATTTCGCAACCGGCAATGCAATCGTTGCCATCATAGTTGCCACGATTTCTTCTGTTGCCATGTCCGGTATCCCCGGCGGCGGCGGAACCGGCGAGTTGGTTCTCTGCTCCATGTTCTTCCCGGATCAGCTTGCGTTGGCTTTCCCCATTGCCCTGGCGATCGGCGATTTGGTGGATCCCCCGGCTACCATGGTCAATGCGGCAGGGGACTATGTTGCTTCCTTCATCGTCTCCCGTTTCAATGACGGAAAGGATTGGCTCCAAAAGAAACTGGGCAGGAAAGAACAGTAATTATCTCATATTCTGCAAATAGAAAACGCTCCGCGGAAAAATTTCCGCGGAGCGTTTTTGGGCTTAAATTCACTTTCCCAGTTCCAGAGTTCTCCGATAGGCGGCCAGAACGGCATCGGCGGCAGCGGCCCGAAAACCGGATTCTTCCAGTTTCAGAACGCCTGCAATGGTGCTCCCGCCCGGGGAGCATACCGCGTCTTTCAGTTCGCCGGGCTGCTTTCCGCTTTCCTGCAGAAGCTTTGCGGAGCCAAGGAGCGTTTGCGCTGCCAGAAGCTGAGCCTGAGCCCGGGGCAGCCCGCAGGCCACACCGCCGTCAGCCAGAGATTCCAGGAAGAGGAAGGCAAAGGCAGGGCCGCAGCCGGAGATAGCGGAACCCGCGTCGATCAGCTCCTCCGGAAGGGGGCAGAGCTTTCCGGCGAACTCCATGATTTTGAGGAAGGAGGAAAGCTCTTCTTCCGAGGTGCCCTCAGAGCAATAGAGAATCGTTCCTTCCCCAACGGAAACAGCCAGGTTGGGCATGATCCGGATGATGGGATAATCCCCGGCCATAGCCTTTATTTTGGAAACGGAAAGTCCCGCAGCCATGGAAACCAAAAGAAAACGGTCGGCCCGTTTGGCAAGGGAATCCGTTATTTCGCGCAGCATTTCCGCCATGAATTGGGGCTTCACCCCAAGGAAAATCATGTCGCAGCTTTCGGCCAATTCCCGGATGGAGATAACCTCTGCAGAGATCTTTTGAGCCAGCGCCAGGGCCTTTTCGCTGTCCTTATCATTCAGATAGATCTGATTACCGCTGGACTTTGCCGCAGAGATTGCCAGTGCGCCGCCCATATTCCCGCATCCGATAAAACCGATTTTCATCTTTTCAGCCTCATTTCCGAATTTGTCCGTTTCCTTCAATGATATACTTATAGCTTGTAAGCTCCTCCAGACCCATGGGACCTCTTGCATGCAGCTTTTGAGTGGAAATGCCCATTTCGCAGCCCAGACCGAAGCAACCGCCGTCTGTAAAACGGGTGGAGACATTGACATATACTGCGGCACTGTCCACGGAGGAGGTGAAATATTTCGCCGTATCCGGATTTTCCGTGATAATGGATTCGCTGTGGCCCGTAGAGTGCAGAGCAATATGCTTCACAGCTTCCTGAACGCCGGATACAGTCTTAACAGCCAGAATATAGTCCAGAAACTCCGTGTCAAAATCCCTTTCCCCGGCGGGGGTTCCGGGAATGATTTTGGCTGCCTCGGGGTCCAAACGCAATTCCACAGGAATTTTGCCCTCTTCGCGGCGCTTTTCAACCAGGAGTGCCTGCAGCTTGGGGAGGAAGACAGGAGCAATATCTTTCTGAACCAGGCAGCATTCGCAGGCGTTGCAGACGGAGGGCCTCTGGGTCTTTGCATTCTCTAAGATCAAAAGAGCTTTTTCCTGGTTGGCATCCCCGTCCACATAAACGCTGCAGATTCCGGTGCCGGTTTCAATGACGGGCACGCTGGCCTGTTCCACGCAGGCGCGGATGAGCCCTGCACCGCCCCGGGGGATCAGCAAGTCCACAAAACCCTTGGCCTGCATGAGGGCAGTTGCCCCGGCACGGCTGAGGTCATCCAGGATCTGTACGGCATTTTCTGTAATTCCGACCGCTTTCAGCCCCTTTTGCATGGCTTTTACGATGGCGTGGGAGGAACGGTAGGCCTCCTTGCCGCCCCGGAGAATGCAGACATTTCCGCTTTTCAGGCAAAGGGCAGCCGCATCGGAGGTTACATTCGGCCGGCTCTCATAGATAATGGCAACCACGCCCATGGGAACCAAAACCTTGCGGAGGCGCATGCCGCCGGAAATCGTTCGCTCTTCCTTGACCCGTCCGACGGGATCCGGGAGGTCCATGAGGGCACGAATGCCCTCTGCCATGCCTGCAATGCGGTCTTCACTGAGGCACAGACGGTCAAGCATGACATCGGAAACGCTGCCCTTAGCTGCTTCCAGATCCAAGGCGTTTTCTTTCAGAATATTCTCTTTTTCAGCTTCAATGGCATTTGCCATGGCGGCAAGAGCCTCGTTTTTCTTTTGAGAGGACAGGGAGGCAAGCTCCGCCTTGGCGGCCTTTGCAGCCTGCAATATTTCTTCTGTTTTCATGAATTCTCCTTATTTTTCGGCAAAAAACCGGGTTCCGACGGCCTCTCCGTCTGCAATTTTGTAGAGGAGCTTCGGCTCACTGCCGTTGCAGATGATCATGTCGCAGCCGCTCTTCATGCAGATTTCCGCCGCGATCAGCTTGGTCTTCATGCCGCCGGTGCCCAGGGCAGAGCCGGAACCGCCGCCAAGAGCCTTGATGCCGTCGTCCAGGCTGTGAACTTCGGGAATCAGCTTCGCATTGGGATCCTTATGAGGATCGGCGGTGTAGAGCCCGTCAATATCGGAAAGCAGGACGAGAAGGTCTGCTTTGACAGAACTGGATACAATGGCAGCCAGGGTGTCGTTGTCGCCGATGACGATCTCTTCCGTGGCGATGGTGTCATTTTCGTTAATAATGGGAATGGCCCGGAGCTCCAGAAGACGGTTCAGCGTATTGGTAAAATTCTGATGCCGTTCCTCATTTTTTACATCGGAAGCAGTGATCAGCATCTGGGCAACCGTATAGTGGTATTCGGAGAAGAGCTTATCATAGACATACATGAGCTCACACTGACCAACGGCAGCAGCGGCCTGCTTTGTTGGCATATCCGTGGGCTTTCCGGGAAGATTGAGTTTTCCGGATCCCATGCCAATGGCACCGGAGGATACAACGATGATTTCCATCCCGGCATTGCGGAGATCACTGATGGTCTTGCAGAGCTCTTCTACCCGGCGGATGTTCAGACGGCCGCCGCTGTGGGCCAGGGTGGAGGTTCCGATTTTAATAACAACGCGCATAAGTTCAAGCAGCCTCTTTTCTCAATCATATTCTGGGATATTATAGCAATTCCTGCGAAAAATGCAATCTTTTCTCCTTTACAAAGCTTTTTTCTTTCGCTATAATCCGCTTGGATGACTTGAATTTTTGAAAGGATATATAGCTATGGCTTCTTTTGATGCAGTTGTTGTCGGCGCCGGTAATGCAGGTCTTGCGGCAGCTTTGCATATGCAGCAGGCGGGCAAGAAGACCCTGCTGATCGAGCAGCACAATCTTCCGGGCGGCTGTGCCTCCAGTTTTCGGAGAGGGCGCTTTGAAATTGAACCCTCCCTCCACGAGCTTTGCGATGTCGGACCTCTTTCTGACCCCGGTGATGTCCGGGAGTTGATGGATCTTTACGGCGTGGATGTGGAATGGATCGAAGTGCCGGACTGTTTCCGCTGCGTCTCCACTTGGTCCGACGGCACGCCCATGGATATCACCATGCCCTCCGGTATTCAGCCTTTTATCAATAAGGTGGAGGAATATGTTCCCGGCTCCAAAGCAAAGATGAAGGAGCTCTTTAAGCTTTTTGATGAGATTCTCCGGGGAATTGCCTATATCTCCGCCTCCAACGGCCATGCGGATTCCGCGGTCCTCAAGGAAAAATATCCGAATCTTCTCCGCACGGGAGCTTACCCCGTCAAGAAGGTTCTGGACGCCATGGAAATGCCCCAGAAAGCCCAGGATATTCTCTCTGTTTATTGGGCATATCTGGGCGTGGATATGGAGCATCTTGCCTTTATTCATTATGCTGCCATGGTCCATAAGTATATTTCCCGCGGCGCTGCCATTCCCACCTACACTTCCCATGAGATCTCCGTCAAGATGGTGGAGCGTTTCCGGGAAATGGGGGGCGAATGCTGGTTCAACTGCCGGGCAGAGGAATTCCTCTTTGACGGGGATAGGCTTTGCGGTGTCCGCACCAACATGGGAACCGTGAAAACGAAGCACGTTCTTGCGAACATCAACCCCGATATTATCTACGGAAAGATGATGCCGAAAAACCTTGTTCCGGAGCGGGAGAAAAAACTTTCCGCCGCCCGGGGAGGGGATATCGGCGGCCGCATGTTTACGGCCTACTTCTGCCTGGATTGCACGGCGGAGGAGTTGGGCATTCGGGATTATAATACCTTCCTTTTCGGGGGCTCCGATTCCCGTAAGGAATATCTGGATATGTGCGGAAGCCAGGAGACGAATCATTACGGGATCCTCCTCTGCTATAATGTGATCAATCCCAAGGCTTCCCCCGAGGGGACCTGCATTCTTTCCCTGACAACCTTTGGCGCCACGCCGACTTGGGAAAAGGTTTCCCAGAAGGATTATGTGGCCTATAAGGAAAAGGAAGTCCGCAGGCTTCTGAAGGATGTCAAGGATAAATTGGGAATCGATATTTCCGGCCATATTGAGGAATGTGTCACAGCATCTCCTTGGACCTTTGCCCGCTATCTCAATGCGCCCCAGGGCGGTGTCTACGGCTATGAGACCAAGGACTGGGACGGTATGATGGCCCGCATGATGATGCTGGACAGCGATTATCCCGTCAAGGGCCTTCGTCCTATCGGCGCAGCCGGTCCCAGAGGAGACGGCTACTCGGCTGCCTACATCTGCGGTCAGCTTATGGCAAAGCTCACCTTGAAGGATATGGCTGAGGAAGGAGGCAACGCATAATGGCTTTGAATGTTAAAGTCGGACTCATCGGCGCTTTTGACATGCTGAAATTCAAGAACATGGCAAAGGTTCGGGAGCAGGCCATCCAGGCTGCCCCCGCCAATGAGATCTCCGGAGAATTTTCCGTTAACAGGCTGGCAAAGGAACTTCATCCCGATTTCCAGCAGCTGGCAGTTACGGAGGTCATTGACCGAGAAGAGGCTCATGCAAAAACCTTTGTTCTTTCCACGTATGACGGAACGCCCGCTCCCTATTTTCGTGCAGGGCAGTACCTCAGCCTGAAGCTGGATATAGGCGATTCCTCTCTGACCCGTCCCTATTCCATTTCCTCCGCCCCCTCTAAGGCGCTGGAGGGCAGCTATGAGATCACGGTGAAGGAAAATCCCTCCGGTTTTGCGGCCGATTGGCTTCTTTCCGAGCTGAAAGAAGGAGATGTTATCACTGCCTCCGATCCCCAGGGCAATTTCTACTATGAAAAGCTCCGGGACCCTGAGGAGGTCATTGCTCTTGCCGGCGGCTCCGGGGTAACGCCCTTCCTTTCCATGGCCCGCGCCATTGCAGAAGGAACGGAAGATTTTCACCTGACCTTGATCTATGCCTGCAAAAAGCAGTCGGATATTCTCTTTGAAAGAGAGTTTAATGCCATAGCCGAAGCCTGCCCGAAATTCAAGGTGCATTATCTTTTGGAATCCGAGGAAAAGGAAGGCTATGAGCAGGGCCTGATTACGGCAGAGCTTGTCAAAAAATATGCCCCCGAAGGGGAATATGCCGTCTTTGTTTCCGGTCCGGAAGCTATGATGAAATACCTGAAGCAGGAGCTTTTACCGTTGGGTCTGCCCCGCCGTCTTCTGCGCTTTGAGATGATGCCCGTCACGAAGAATGTGATGGCCGAAGAGGGCTATCCCATTGAGGCTGTCGGGAAGACCTTCTCCCTGAAGGTCCGCCAAGGGGATAAGAGCTGGGAGATTCCTGCCAGGGCAGATGAACCCATCCTGACCGCATTGGAGCGCGCCGGAATAAGGGCCCCCTCCCGCTGCCGCAGCGGCGAATGCGGCTGGTGCCGCTCCAAGCTGCTTTCAGGCGAGTTCTTTGTTCCGGAGGAAAATGAATTCCGCCGCCATGAGGATATCCGTTTCCGCTATATTCACCCCTGCTGCACATTCCCTGCATCGGATTTGGAGATCGAAGTTCCCGGCGAATACTCTCCCAACTGAAACACGGTGAAATCATTCACCGGAAGCAGCCGGACAGAAGCCATGAGCCTGTCTGAGGAAAGCTTCCGGTGATTTTTTTGGCTGCCGGGAGAAAAAACAGTAGATTTTTGGCCGGTTTTATGAGATAATATCAATGTGTTTTTTGTTATTTCCCGTTGGAGGACCCACTATGCATATTCTGTTCACATGGTTGAATTATATATCGGTTTTGGCTGTTCTTGTCTGCACGGTGCTGATTTGTACCCATCAGGCCAGCCGTATGCAGAAAATAGCTTCCATTCAGAGCTTTATGATGCTCTTCTGCTGTATCGGCTATCTTTGGAAACAGGAAGCCCAGACGATTGGCGGCATTCTCGCCGGCTACAAGCTCTGCTACGGAACAGTTACCCATGCCATGTTCTTCATGATCCTTTTCCTTCTGGCCTACTGTGAGTTCAGAATTCCCAAGTGGATGTATGTTTTCTGTCATGGTGTAAACCTGCTGATGTCCGCCGTGGTGTTCACCATGGATTACCATTCCCTCTTCTACAAGACCTGCTGGTTGGAGATGGGCGAAGACGGCTATTATGTTCTGGAGAAGGAATATGGCATCTTCCATACCCTGATCATAGGACTTTTTGCCGTTTATATGCTTCTGGCTCTCGCCATCACCGTTGAGTTTACTATTCGGAACATGAAAAAGAAGGGAAGGTATGCCCGCAGGCTCCTGATTGCTGTGGCCATTCCCTGCCTGAGCTATCTGATTCCGAAAATCCTGCATCTGGATAACGATTTTCAGCCCCTTGCATTTGCTGCCTTCATGATCCTCGTGGTCGGCATGGTCTATCGCTATAACCTCTATGATGTGGATAATCTTCTGATGCGGTATTCCGTGGAGTCTGTTGAAGATCCGATTATGGTTTTTGATGATTCCTACGGTTTCAAAGGCTGCAATGAAAGGGCGAGAGCCCTCTTCCCGATCCTTTCCACCCTGGGATTGGACACGGATATCCGAAAGGAATCCGAGCTGATTTCGGATTTTTTGGATGAAAAGTATGAGGAATATACCCTCAAAGATAAGATCTATTCCGTGGGGATTCGGAAGGTCGGCGGAAACGGATCCAACGGGGGAAAGGTCCTCTGGCTCCGGGATGTCACCATGGAGCGGAACTACAACCGTTTGCTCATGAAAGAAAAGCTCTTTTTGGAATCTGAGGTCGTCACGCTTTCCGATATCAGCTATAAGGACCAGATGACGGGGCTTTTCAATCGCCGCAGTTATGAAATGGAGATCGAAAAGATCCGCCAGACGGGGGATATTTCGGGAATCACGGTTTTTGCTCTGGATATCAACGGGCTGAAAAAAGTAAACGATACCCTGGGACATGTGGCGGGGGATGAGCTGATTTGCGCTGCAGCCAATATCATCCGGGAAGTTTTCTCGGAATCCGGGAAATGCTTCCGTACCGGCGGGGACGAATTCTTCGTTATTTCCGACAAGCCGATGGATATTGAGCTTTTCATGGGCCGCTTCCACGGACTTTGCGGGAAATGGAGCGGGACCTTGGTGAAATCCCTTTCGGTTTCCTGCGGTCCTGCCCGGGGAAGCGATCATCCGGGAATGACAGTGGATGCGCTTATGATCCTTGCGGATAAGAAGATGTACGAGGCAAAAGAGGTCTATTATTCAAAGCAGAGCCGCCGCGAGTAAATAAAAAATCAGACGCTTGCGTCTGATTTTCTTTTGGAGGATGCTATGACAGAAATTCGAGATATTACACTTGCTCCATCGGGGCATCGGAAAATAGAGTGGGTTGCGCGAAACTGCGATCTTCTGCGGACCTTGAAGGAAGATTTTGCAAAATCGCGGCCGTTTGAAGGAGTCAAAATTGCTCTGTCTGTCCATTTGGAGGCGAAAACGGCCCTTCTTTGTGAGACTTTTGCAGCCGGCGGCGCGCAGATGTTCGTTACCGGCTCCAACCCCCTTTCCACCCAGGACGATGTTGCGGCAGCCTTGGCGGAGGAGGGAATGGAAGTCCACGCCTGGCACGGCGCGAGCCCGGAGGAGTATGAAGCCCATATCCGTCATACCCTGGAGTGCGGCCCGCAGATCATCATCGATGACGGCGGGGACCTGCTCAATATGCTTCACCACTCTCTGAAAGAATTGATTCCCGGAGTGATCGGCGGCTGCGAGGAGACTACCACGGGGATCCACCGCCTGGAAGCCATGAATCGGGCAGGGAAGCTCCTTTTCCCCATGATCCGGGTCAACAATGCGGACTGTAAGCATTTCTTTGATAACCGCTACGGTACCGGCCAGTCTGTTTTTGACGGGATCAACCGGACAACGAATTTGATCGTGGCCGGAAAGGTCGTTGTGGTGGCAGGTTATGGCTGGTGCGGAAAAGGCACGGCAATGCGGGCAAAGGGCCTGGGCGCCCGTGTCATCGTCACGGAGATCGATCCTGTGCGGGCGCTGGAAGCGATCATGGACGGTTTTGATGTGATGCCCATGGCAGATGCGGCAAAGCTGGGCGACCTCTTTATCACCGTTACAGGCTGCGACGATGTCATTGGCAGCCGCCATTTCGAGCTTCTGAAGGATGGAGCAATTCTCTGCAATGCCGGCCACTTTGATACGGAAATCAACATGAAGGAGCTGCGAAAGTTTGCAAAAGAGCAGCGCCTTATGCGGGATAATATCATGGGCTATCTCCTTCCGAATGGCAATTGGGTTTATGTTCTCGGCGAGGGCCGTCTGGTCAATCTGGCCTGCGGAGACGGTCATCCTGCGGAGATCATGGATATGAGTTTCGCCATTCAGGCTCTTTCTGCCAAATACCTGTTGGAGCACCGGGATGCGATTTCCGAAATGCTCATTGATGTTCCCAAGGAGGTCGACCGGGAGGTCGCTGTCAGAAAATTGGCTTTCTGGGGCAAAGAGATCGATGTCCTGACGGAAGAACAGCAGTGCTATCTTGCAAGTTATGACTTGTAAAAAAGAGTATTCCCCGGCAAAGCGTCTTGCCCTTTCGGGCCTCTTTGCTGCGCTCGCGGTCGTTTTGATGTCCCTGGGGACCCTTGTTCCGGTGGCGACCTACTGCGCGCCCATGCTGGTAAGTCTTCTGGGCCTGCCGATCCTGCAGATCTGCGGTAAGCGCTACTGCTTCCTCTGGTATCTTGCGGTTGCGTTTCTTTCCCTTCTTCTGAGCCCGGACCGGGAGGCAGCTCTGATTTTTGCTCTTTTAGGTTATTATCCGCTGCTGGCTCCGCGTCTTCGCAAGCTTCCGCGGATTCCGGCCTTTCTTCTGAAACTTTTGATTTTTAACGCTTTTGTTGCGGCCCTATTGGGACTTCTTCATCTGCTGGGCCTGCCCAGCATTCTTTCGGAAACAAAAGATTCCCCCTGGATGCTGCTCATCCTCTTCCTCCTGGGCCTCAATCTGGTCTTTTTCCTCTATGATGCCATTCTGCCGAAGCTTTCTGTCAAGCTCCGAAGACTGTTCCGAATATAAAAAACCGAACCCCGGGATCCGAAATGGACTTCCGGGGTTTCTTTCTGTCCGCTTTTCTTTTTTTACCGCAATAGAATCAGATTCAAGCCGGAGGAGAAGAAAACAGGGGGTTCTTAATTATTGTATCTTGCCGGTATCGCGGTCAAAAAATCCCCAAGGCGTGCGCCCGAAAGGAGGGCATTTTTGATTCCCTCACGGATCCTGCGGGATTTGGAAATTGGGATTGTAATTTATAGGAAGATACCATATAATAGCCTTGATAGCTATTCAGCTAATAATAAAGACAAGGAGAAACATTATGGGTCTGATTAAAGCAATTTCCGGTGCCATCGGAAGCACCTTGGGCGACCAGTGGAAAGAATATTTCTATTGTGAAGCACTCCCCAACGATATACTTGCAGTGAAGGGCAAGAAAAAGGTCTCTTCTCGTTCTTCCAACACAAACGGCAGCGATAATGTCATCAGCTCCGGCTCCGTCATCTGTGTGGCCGATGGCCAGTGCATGATGATCGTGGAGCAGGGGAAGGTCGTTGAGCTCTGCGCAGAGCCCGGCGAGTTCACCTATGATGCCTCCACAGAACCTTCTATTTTCTCCGGCAAGCTGGGAGAGGGCATCAAGGCCGTGTTTGCTGCCATCGGCAAGCGTTTCACCTTTGGCGGGGAAACGCCCAAGGATCAGCGCGTCTATTATTTCAACACAAAGGAGCTCGTAGGCAATAAATACGGCACGGCGGCTCCCGTTCCCTTCCGTGTTGTGGATCAGCGGGTCGGCATGGATATGGATATCGGCATCACCTGTTTTGGCGAGTACAGCTATAAGCTCGTGAACCCCATCCTTTTCTATACCAATGTCTGCGGCAATGTTTCCTCCGAGTATAATCGGGAGCAGCTGGACAGTCAGCTTCGCAGCGAGCTTCTGACGGCTCTGCAGCCCGCCTTTTCCAAGATCTCTGAAATGGGCATTCGTTATAGCGCTCTCCCCGGTCATGCCATGGAGCTGGCCGATGCCCTGAGAGAACAGCTCTCCGCAAAGTGGACGGAGTTCAGAGGAATTGAGATCGTCAATTTCGGCGTTTCCTCTGTGAAGGCCAATGAGGAAGACGAGAAATACATCAGAGACCAGCAACGTTTCGGTACTGCCCAGGGCTATGCAGCCAATATGTCCGCAGCTCAGGCTCAGGCCATGCAGGATGCAGCCAAGAATTCCGGCGGCGCAGCCATCGGCTTCATGGGCATGAATATGGCTGCCCAATCTACGAATTTCAATCCCCAGGCCATGTATCAGATGGTGAGTGAACAGCAGGCAAAGGCTCAGGAGGCAGCCAAGAGTTCCGGAACCTGGACTTGCTCCTGCGGCACGCAGGCAAGCGGAAACTTCTGCCCCAACTGCGGTGCCAAGAAGCCTGCAGAGGGCTGGACCTGCGCCTGCGGCGCTGTCAATAAGGGCAAGTTCTGCACGGAATGCGGCGCCAAGAAGCCCGCGGACGCTCCCCTTTACCGCTGCGATAAATGTGGTTGGGAGCCGGAGGACCCCCATCATCCTCCCAAGTTCTGTCCCCAGTGCGGTGACCCCTTCACAGAGGCAGATATCAAGTAATGATTATCCTTCGGTACGAACCGAGGAAGATAGGAGATAAGAGTATGGACTATTCCGTTTTTCGCGCTGCAGTGGAAAAGCACCGCCGGGAGATTCTGGATGCCGAGCGTCATATTTGGAATGACCCCGAGACCGGTTTCCGGGAGTGGAACACCTGCAAGTACCTGAGTGAACTCTATGAAAAGGCCGGCTACAAGCTGACTATGGCAGGAAATGTTCCTGGCTTCTACACGGATATTGATACCGGGCGTCCGGGCCCCAAGCTCCTCATCATGGGAGAGATGGATGCCCTCGTTGCCCCAAATCATGTGGACGGCCATAACGGAAACGCCCATGCCTGCGGCCATAACTGCCAGAGCGCAGCCCTCTTGGGTGTGGCATTGGCTTTGAAGGAGCCCGGCGTTCTGGATTCTCTCAGCGGTTCCATTCGTCTCATGGCGGTGCCCGCAGAGGAGCTGATCGAGATCGAATACCGGAATTCCCTGAAGAAACAGGGGATCATCACCTATTTGGGCGGCAAGGTGGAGTTCCTTTACCGGGGCTATATGGATGGCGTGGATCTTTGCTATATGTTCCATACCGGAACCCGTCAGGACGGCATATGGTTTGACTGCAATCAGGGCGGCAACGGCTGCATTGCCAAGGATGTGACCTATCACGGAAAGGCAGCCCATGCAGGCGGCAGTCCACAGAAGGGTGTCAATGCCCTTTATGCGGCCTCCCTGGGCCTCCAGGCCATCAACAGCCTTCGTGAGACCTTCATGGATGATGACCATATCCGGGTCCATCCTATCATGACGGAAGGCGGGGCCTCCGTGAATATCATTCCTGCCCAGACGAAGATCCAGTCTTATGTCCGCGGAGCGTCCCTGGAAGCTATTGCCGCGGCAAATGACAAGGTGAACCGCGCCATCGCTGCCGGTGCCCTTGCTCTGGGCGCAGAGGTCACGGTTTCGGACCGCCCCGGTTATGGCCCTCTGATCAACGATCCCGCATTGGTGGAGGCTGCCCGTTCCTGCCTGAGCGAAGTCTTCGGCGAGGAGCGCGTGGAGATCAACCAGAAGTGGACCACCGGCTCCACGGATATGGGCGATATGACGGCCGTCATGCCTGCGATGCATCCCCATTTTGCCGGTTCCACCGGTGTCAGCCACGGGGATAATTACATCGTTGCCAATCCGGAATTGGCTTGTGTGCAGAGCGCTGTCGGCCAGCTCTGCCTGGCGGCATCCCTCCTTTCGGACGGCGCGGCCAAGGCCAAAAAGATCGTTGCGGACTTTGTTCCCCGTTTCCCCTCCAAGGAAGCCTATTTTGCTGAGATCGACCGCTTCATGCGGGATTGGGACCTGGTCACCTACGAGGAAGGCAACAAGGCTGCCATCTCTTACTGATTGAGAAAGAAGAGCAAGAGGGTTTTTCCCTCTTGCTCTCGGTTTTTGCTTTTATGCTCTATTATATGCTCAATAAACCCCGGGGCCTGGTGACCTCCAAGGCAGATCCCGACCATCCCACGGTCATGGAGTGCTTCCCGAAGGAATTGGCAGAGCCCCTTCACCCCATCGGCCGCCTGGATATGGATACAGAGGGCTTTCTCATTTTCACAAATGACGGCGGTCTGGATATCCGTCTTCTTCGCCCGGAAAAGCATGTTACAAAGAAATACCTTTTTCGCTGCTTCGGCGTTCTGAAAGAGGAGGACCGCCTTCGCCTGGAGGAAGGGGTGCCCCTCATCGGCAAGAACAAGCTGTCCGATCCCGCAAAAGCAGAGATTCTGGGCTATGAGACCATCGCTGAAAATGCGGCATATTTCCCGGAGGCAAAGAGGGAACACTATCTTCGGAATCCGGATCGGCCTGTTACGGTAGGCACCCTGGAGATAACGGAAGGGAAGAAGCACCAGGTCAAACTGATGATCAAAGAGGTGGGCAGCCATATTTTCTACCTCAAGCGTCTCAAGATCGGCCCGGTGGAATTGGACCCGGCCCTGGCTCCCGGGGAATTCCGTCCCATGACGGAAGAAGAGCTCCGCAGCCTCGGCTATGAACCCAAATAGGCTTCTTTCTCTGCGGCAGAAAACCGGGATTCCCAATGGGGACTTGCCGCACTTTTTTATAGTAACTATAGTTTCTGTGAAAAGATAAATACCGGGAGGACATCATGAAAAAAACGGTTCTTATCATATTAGCTGTTATTCTTATCATTTCCCTTGTCGGCTGCGCAAAAAAAGAGGCATCTGCCGACTGCCGCATTGTCGTTGCAAAAGAGAGCGACGGGCTTGACACCGGGGTTGCTCTTTCCGCCGAAGATGCCGCATCCCTGATGGCGCAAATCACTGCGGCGGAAGCAGAAACCCAGTGGATCGACGCTGTTTCCAACAGTATCGCGTCCTGCTTCCTTTCTATCGAAACTGCGGGAGAGACAACGCGCTATCAGTACAGCGAGTCCGGCGTTCTGGACGATTTGACGCATATGCGTTCACTGACGCTGGGGGATGCGCAGATCGATACGGTAAATGGGCTGCTTTCCGGATATGTGGATCTGCAGATTCCCCTTGCCCCCATTCCCATTCCCGATGAATTGATCCCGATCCATCCGAAAACGAATCCCTGAAAGGCGGAGGCATAGCAGCCTGCAGGCAGAAATGGCCCATATCGCATACAGCATAAGTGTGTGTTATCAAAAAAGACAAGTACGGTTCGGTAAATCGTACTTGTCTTTTTTTGCAAACTGTGCAGTGAAGATTTCAGGGCTTCCTGACACGGGCAAGCCTTTTTTGGCATGGATTTTACGCTGTAAATGAGCTTGTAAAAGCCAGCCAAAGCGGCAGATTGGCATTAATGCCATATCAAGCCGGAAAAAACCATTAGAAATTGTGCAAAATAATTTAATATTTTAGCAAATTACCACTTTACTTCATTAAAGTGGTATGGTATAATCAACGCGTAATAAGACATAGCAAATCAATCTGTATATTCTGTTACAAATAAAAAGGAGAAAAGAAAATGAAAAAGATAATTGCACTTGTTCTTGCGCTGGTTATTGTTCTCAGCTTCACTGCCTGTGGTTCAACGGGAGCCGCTGCAAGCCGCCTTGATCAGATTAAAAAGGCCGGTGTCCTCCAGGTTGCTACCGAGCCCTACTTCGCTCCTTACGAATTCATTGACCCCTCCCAGGAAGGCGATGCGCAGTATCTCGGCGCTGACATCAAGCTTATGCAGGCAATCGCGGATGAGATTGGCGTCAAGCTTGAAATCGTTCCTCTTGACTTCACCGCAGTTCTCACAGGTATCACCACAGCAAAGTACGATATGGCTATTTCCGCTATTGCATACTCTCTCGAACGTTCTGAGAGCATGAATTTGTCAAACGTTTACAAGGCTTCTGATACCGGATACGGCTTTATTGTCCGCGCCGAGGATGCCGAAAAGTACAATAGTATTGCCGACCTCAAGGACGCTGTAGTCGCAACACAGTCCGGCTCAGTTCAGGAAGGAATCTTCCGGGCTGATGTAACCGAAAAGGGCTGCAAAGAGGTCAAGCTCTTCGCTCAGATGACAGATGCTTACCTCGCAGTACAGGAAGGCCGCGCCGATGTGTGCGTCTGCTCTACCGACTCCGCACAGCTCTACGCAGAAGCAAACGACAATGTTCTTGCAGTTCCCGAATTCCGTTTCGATGTTGACCCCAACATGAACGGTGTAGTTGTAGCCTGCCCCACGGAAGGCACTGAAGAACTCATGAAGGTTGTCAATAAGGTCATCGAAGAGCTCAACGCCGATGGTGTGATTGACGGATGGTTCGAGGAAGCCGTTCAGCAGGCAGAAAGCCTCGGTATTGAATAATAAATACAAAAGCAGGTAATCATGCAAATTCTAACTACATTAGAACAGCTTAAGATAGTTAAAATATTGCTCAAGTACGGCTCAGTCTTTGTAAAAGGACTGGGCGGTACTTTGTGGATGAGCGCAGTGACCGTATTCTTCGGAACTATTCTGGGAATACTCATTGCGCTTATGCGCATGGGTAAGGCAAGAGTGCTCCGCATGATAGCCGATTTGTATGTCGAGGTCATACGCGGCATACCCGCGCTCATGCAGCTGTATTTCTTTTGGCTTCTGTTTCCTAAGCTTGTTCCGTTTGAAGTCTCCGATACATTCAGCATAATTGTTGCATTCATAGTTAATGCGTCTGCCTACATATCCGAAATAATCCGTGCCGGAATTCAGGCTGTTGACAAGGGCCAGTGGGAAGCTGCGCGCTCTCTGGGCATGTCGGAGAGGAATATGTATAGGCGCATCATTCTGCCTCAGGCCATCAAGAATATTCTTCCGGCGCTGTGTAATGAGTTCATCTCCACCATCAAGGGCACATCCCTCGCCTCGGTGTTCTTTATCAATGAGCTTACGACGGGCTACAAGACAGTCGCTTCGGCGACCTTCCTGCCGCTGGAATCACTGTGCATTTCCGGCGTGATATATCTGGTCCTGAATGTATTGCTCTCGAAGCTTGTTGCTCTTTTTGAAAGGAGGCTGAAGCAAAGTGAAAGATGAGATTATTCGCACGGAAAATCTTGTCAAGAATTTCGGAGATCTGGAAGTCCTCAAGGGAATCTCGACTTCTATCCGAAAGGGCGAAGTGGTGTCGATCATAGGCCCGTCCGGCGGCGGTAAATCGACATTTCTGCGCTGCCTCAATCTTCTTGAAGAGCCCACCTCCGGAAAAGTGTATTTCGAAGGAAAATGTATCAACGAAAACAAGCTCGATATACAGCAGTACCGTCAGAAAATCGGAATGGTTTTTCAGAACTTCAATGTGTTTCCGCATATCACGGTTCTGGACAACATTACCATGACGCCGATAATGGAGAAAAAGATTCCCAAGGATATTGCCGAAAAAGAGGCAATGGATCTTCTTCGCTCTGTTGGGCTTGAGGACAAGGCGTACGAATACCCGGGAAAGCTCTCCGGAGGCCAGAAACAGCGCCTTTCGATAGTGAGAGCGCTCGCCATGCATCCTGAGGTCATGCTTTTTGATGAGCCGACCTCTGCGCTTGATCCTGAGATGGTCAAGGGTGTCCTTGAAATAATAGCAAACCTTGCAAAATCCGGCATGACCACGGTGATCGTAACGCATGAGATGGCGTTTGCTCGCAAGGTGTCTGACCGCGTGCTGTTTATTTGTGACGGAGTTATTAAGGAAGAGGGAACTCCGGATGTACTCTTTACCGCACCAATGGATCCGGCAACCATCCGGTTCCTCAGCATGGTTCTGTAATACAGTTTTTTTGTTATATCGGTACGCATAATAATTGGCAATACGAAATCGGAGTGATAACATGACTGACAAAGAACAGGTATCAAGGCTTGTAGCTGCAAAGAAAGATATGGCAAAAAAGCTTGCGATTGACATTTGGAATTACGCAGAGCTTTCTTATAAAGAAGAAAAATCTTCCAGGGAAATCATAGATATACTCATTAAAGAGGGCTTTTCGGTTGAAGAAGGGATAGCCGGCATACCTACGGCATTTCTTGCAAAGGCGACTGTAGGAAGCGGTAAACCCGTCATGGGCTTCCTTGCGGAGTATGACGCCTTGGACGGCTTGTCTCAGAAGGCCGGCGAAACGGAGAGATGCCCTGTTGACGGGATGCACACCGGTCACGGCTGCGGGCATAATCTGTTGGGAGCCGGTACAGTCCTCAGCGCAATCACAACAAAGGAATACCTGGAGCAGAATGGCAAAAACGGTACCGTTGCTCTCTTTGGATGCCCTGCAGAAGAGGGGGCCGGCTCAAAGCAATTCATTGCCAGAGACGGATGGTTTGATAATGTAGACTATTTCTACACATGGCATCCGCAGTACCTCAACACGGTTTCCGGAATGGGAAGCGTTGCAATAATGGGCGCAAACTTCTGCTTCAGCGGCACATCCTCTCATGCCGGCGCTGCACCTGAGCTTGGGCGCTCAGCGCTCGACGCCGTGGAGCTGATGAATGTAGGATGCAACTATCTCCGGGAGCATATTATCGATCAGGCGAGGATCCACTATGCGTATTCCGATGCCGGCGGAACGGCGCCTAATGTTGTACCCGATCATGCCACCATCAAATATGAGGTCCGGGCTCCTAAGGTAAGCCAGATACAGGAACTGTTTGCCAGGGTCGTCAATGTCGCAAGAGGCGCCGCCATAATGACCGACACCGAGATGAAATACGAGATTACAATGGCCTTTTCCGATTATGTCGCAAACAGGACGCTTGCGCCGATTATGGATCAGGCGCTTGCAGAGTACGGCGCCCCCGAATGGTCGGATGAGGATTATGAGACGGCTCTGAAATTCCTCAGGACCTATCCCAAGACGGCTCTGCAGAATATCAAGGATGAGATGAGAAGCATATTCCCGGATGAGGATGTTGAATCTCTGCTTGCAAAGCCTCTGCACAGCGGCGTTGTTCGCTACGACAGAAGAGAAAACCGATACAAAAGCGGCTCCACAGATATCGGCGATGCCGGATATGTCACGCCCACTGTTACGGCCTATATTGCAACCTCCTGCTTCGGAAATGCCGGACATTCATGGCAGAACACCGCATTTTCGGCATCCGAGATCGGCATGAAGGGAATGCTGAGGGCAGCAGAGGTCATGACTCTGGCATCTGTAAGAACCGCGGATATGCCTGAGCTTATTGAGAAAGCGAAGAAAGAGGTTCTTGAAAAGAACGGAGGCAAATATTCCTGCCCGCTTCCGGACTATACCAAACCTCCGATCGATACATACTGATATTCACGCAGACTGTTAAGAAAGGCACTGAGACAAGCAAAATGCGTCTGTCGGCGTATATGGATACGGTAAGACGCAATTTGCGCAGCAAGCTTTTTCTGCCTTCATAATAGGAAATCGCTTTTTTCTTCTTGCCGTTTGATAACTTGCTGCCGTTTGATAAATAGAAGTAAGTCCTTTTTGTTTTCCGTTTTTGACGGTCAGGGACTTTACTGACAGTCTGAGGCGGACTGAGCATAAAAAATGCTCAGTCCGCCTTGCTGTATTGTATAAAGAAAAGGCAGACATCATGGCGCTTTTCCATGTGTCTGCCTTTTCATAGATTATTTCACCAGTTTCAGCCGCCTGCCGTATTTGATGTTTCCGGGAAGAATGCCTTTGGCAGCCTGAGCAGCCGCGGCATTTTCATCCGGGGCAAGGATAAAGGCCTCGCAATTTCCGGGAACCGAAATGCGGAAGGTTTGGGTGTCATCGTCCGCAATGACCTTTACGGCCCGAAGAACGCCGCCGTGGACGATGACGAGAATCGTCTTATCCGTATCTCCGTAGCGGTCCGTGAGTTCGTTAAGAAAAGTTCGCACCCGGGCAAGCAGCTTGGCTTTCCCCTCCATGCCGGGATAGATGACTTCATCCTCAAGGGATTCCCAATAGTCTCCGTATTCCTTAACGGGGAGGGCATAGCCCGGACCTTTGAATATTTTTCCTTCCCATTCTCCGAAACAGTATTCTGGAATTCTGTCATCTGTGAAGAAAGAGATTCCCTGCTCGGTCACCGCCCGGCCGTGGGGCCAAAGAGCAGGATCCGTGCCCGGCAATTCCCGGCGATTTTCCTTCAGAATGAGGGCGGCGGTTTCTCTGGCTCTCCCCAGGGGACTTGTGATGCAGAGGTCGATCTTTTCCTCCGCCATCTTTTTGCCCAGCTCTCTTGCCACGGAGCGGCCGTTTTCATTGAGGGGAATGTCGGTCCTTCCCTGAAGGCGCAGGCCGATATTCCAGTCCGTCTGCCCGTGGCGCATGATCATGATTTTCATGGCGTTTCCTCAATTGCTTTTCGTATTTTTCGGCCATTATAGCATGCTTTCCGGGAAGGGTCAAACGAAAGAAGTGGAATTACGCCCTGCCTTGTGATATACTGTAAAAAAAGATTTTTCGGAGTTCTCGCCATGAATGCAGTTATGAGGAAAAAGAGAATCAGAAACCTGCTGATCGGGCCATTCCTTTTTGCCCTTTTGACAGCTCTGCCCCTGCCCGGCTTTTCCTTGGGGGCCCGGGTTTCCGTGGGCACAGTCCTTTGGATGGGCTTCTGGTGGATCACCCTTCCCGTTGGCGCCGCCGTAACAGCCCTTCTGCCGATTTGCCTCAATGCTTTTTTCCGGGTCATTCCCATGGACAAGATCACCTCCTGCTATTTTGCGGAAACGGTCATCCTGATTTTCGGCGCCTACCTGGTCACAGCTTCCTGGGAAGAGACGGGGCTGGATAAGCGCTTGGCCATGAAGGCGCTCTGTATCATCGGGCCCTCCGTGGCCTCCCAGGTCCTGGTCTGGTTCCTTCTTTCCACGGTCCTCGCCATGTTCCTGCCCAAAGCAGTGGTGTGCGCTGTTTTGGTCCCCATTGCCGCCACCATGCTGAAATTCACCCTGGATAGAGCCATTGAGGAGAGCAGTGTGGGCCAGATCATTCTGGCAGCCATTGCCTGGGGAACAGGCGTGGGCGGTATCGGGACGCCTCTTGGGGGCGCTATGAATCTGGTGGCAGTGGATGCCTTTGAGCAGCTTACCGGGAAAGAGTTTATGTATACGGATTGGGTCATCCGCATGTTCCCCATGCTCATCGCCGTGGCAGTTCTGGATATCGCCTTTCTCTTCCTATACCGGCCCAAAAAGGAAAAGCTCACGGGAAGCAGGGAATATTTCCGGCGGGTTTACAGCGAATTGCCGCCCCTCTCCCGGGATGAGATCTGGAGCCTTGTTCTTTTCCTGGCGGCCACGCTTCTTGCCTTCACAAGAAGTCTCTATGCCGATCTTCTTCCCGGCTTCAAGCCTGCCTATGCCTTCCTCCTCTGCGGCGTTTTGACCTTCTTTGTTCCCAAAAAGAACGGGGAGCCCCTGCTCACCTGGAAGCTGGCAGAGAAAAAAGTGGGCTGGAGCCTCCTCTTCCTTTTCGCAGGAGGTTTGGCGGCCGGGAATATGATCCAGGATTCCGGCGCTGCGGAAGCTATCGCCGCCCTGATTACATCCGGCAATTTGAACGGAGGCTTTACCACCGTTTTGGTGATTGTCCTCTTTACCACGGTCCTTTCCGAAATCTCCAGCAATACTGCCGCCGCTGCCATTGCGGTGCCGATCATTATCAGCATAGCGGAGGGCTTGGGCCTGAGTCCCGTTCCCTATGTCTTCATCTCCATTGCAGCCTTTAATGTGGCCCATATGCTGCCCACCTCTGTGCGGGCGATCCCCGTGGGTCATGGTCTCCGACCGGAGTATCTTTTCAGGCACGGGGCCCTTCTTTACATTGCCAATGTCCTTTTGATTTCCCTTTTGGGAACGCTCATGCTGCCCCTCTTTACGCTTTGACCGGGGAAGCGGATCCTGCTTCGTAAAATTATGGAAAGGAGCGCCCTATGCCCACACCGGACGAAGTCATTGAAAAGTATGCGCAGAAGGCCGAAGAGACCCGGAAAATGCGGGAAGCTCTCCGGCAGCGTCTCCTTGCCTTTGTGGAAGAGCTTCGCGCAGCCGAGGGCTTTGAGGAGAAAGCTCGGGCTGCCATTTGGCGCTATTGCAGCGAGAAAAACGACCAGGCTGCCCTGAGAAAGACCAACGGCTGGATTCCGCCCAAAAAGCAGTTTTTGAAGGAAGTCCGGGAGAGCGAGGACTATCAGCGGGAATTGACCCGCCTGAATTATAAAGATCCCAATTACATTGAATTTGAAAAGGCCCTGAAGCATCCGGAGAATTTTCTCTCCGGCCGGGCGCAGAGGCTCTTTCTGCGGATCCTTCACGGAGAAGAGAAGAAAAAATTCGAGGCCCTTCTCTCGGAGGAGAATGCCCTGGGAATTTCGGACTTTGTGGAGGTTTATCTGGAAAGTCCGGACTGGGACGCCATCTTCCCGGAATTTATCCGGGCAGGAGAGACCATGGCGGAGGAGGCCCTTCGCTCCTTCAAAAGGATCAGCCGGGACAGTGTTCTGAACCTCATGGACGAGGACAGCGGAGACGACGAGCGGGAGCTTTTTCTTTACAGCGCCCTGGGTGTGGGCTCCTTTGCCTACCTCTGCGAATTTGCCGTGCTTGTCCTGCAGCGGGTCCTTCCCCGCTATGAAGAAGTCGCGGCCATAGCGGAGGCATTGGACCAGCGGGAGCCCCTTTTCCTGGGACTGCAGTCCCGGCTGGAACTGCTCTCCTGGGATCGGGAACTGGCGGCAAGACTCCTGGGCTATTTTGACCGGGAGAAGCTGCTTGCCCTCCTTCTGGAGAATCCGAACTGCCCGGCGCCCCTGCAGAAAAAGATCGCGGTCTGGCGGGAGGGGGAGCGGAAAAAATCCGAACTCCGCTATAACATCGTCACTGCCATGCCGGAGACCTATCAGGCTCTCTATCCCGCCACCAGAGCCATGAGGCGGCATTTTATTCTCCATGCCGGCCCCACCAATTCCGGCAAGACCTATGCGGGCATGCAGGCGCTCATGACCCATGAAAACGGGGTTTATCTGGGCCCCCTGCGCATGCTGGCTCTGGAAAAGGCCGATGAGATGAACGAGGCAGGCTTCCCCTGCAGCCTTCGGACCGGCGAGGAAGAGCGCCTGATTCCCGGCGCCCGATTCACATCCTCCACTGTTGAGCTGGCGGATTTTACGGTCCGCTATGCCTGCGCGGTGATCGACGAATGCCAGATGATGACGGATCCTATCCGGGGCGGCGCCTGGACGGCAGCCCTCCTGGGCCTCCAGGCCGAGGAGATCCATGTCTGCCTTTCCCCCTGGGCCTTGGAGACTGTCCGGGAGCTCATTGAAAGCTGCGAGGACAGCTATGAAATTCAGGAGCATGAACGCGCCACGCCTTTGACGGCAGAGAATCGCCCGGTTTCCTTCCCGGGAGGCGTGCGGGATCATGATGCCTTGGTTGCCTTCTCCCGCAGATCGGTCCATGCCATTGCTTCCCGTCTGGAGCAGGCGGGGAAACCCTGCAGCATCATTTACGGCAATCTGCCCTATGATGTCCGGGAAAATGAAGCACGAAAATTCCGCCGGGGAGAGACAAAGATCCTTGTGGCTACGGATGCCATCGGCATGGGCCTGAATCTGCCCATTCGCCGGGTGGTTTTCATGGAGTCGGAAAAGTTTGACGGCAGGCAGGTCCGGGATCTGGAAAGTGAGGAGATCCGCCAGATCGCAGGCCGCGCGGGCCGCCGGGGAATTTTCAAAGAAGGGTATGTTTCCTCGGTTCACGAAGATTTCCTCAAGGAGATTGCCGGGGCCGTTTATCATTATGAAAGCGAGCATGAAGTCCCCATGTTCGGCTTTCCCCGCCAGCTTTTGGGTATCGATTCGCCTGTTTCCGTCCTCATGCAGGAATGGATGGCCATCCCGCCCCTGGAGGGCTTCCGGAAGGCAGACCTTTCCGAGCCGATCCTTCTGGCCCGGGAGGCCGAGCGATATATTGACGATAAATCCACGGTTTTCAGCCTTGCCATGATTCCCTTTGACAGCAAGGAGGAGCGTCTTCTGGAGACCTGGCTTTTCCTGACCAAGCTCCTTGCCCGGGGGCAGCTGGCCGGGGTTACGCCCCCGGAGATCCAGCCGGGGCAGAAACTCCTGGATTTGGAGCTCCAGTCCAAGATTTATGACCTCTATTTTCACTTCGGCAGGCTCTTTGACCGGCCCCTTCTCAAAGAAGAGGCCATGGCCAAAAAGGAGCAGATTTCCCGCCTGATCATGAAGGTGCTGGAGGCCAAGGGGAAGGAAATGCGGAAATGCAGCGTCTGCGGAAGTCCCTTGCCCTGGAATTCCCGCTTTACCGTCTGCGATTCCTGCCACCGCCTCTCCTCCCGCCGCTATTACAGACCGAAAACCCGCTGAATACTTCTTTTGGAAAGGAGTTTTTCCATGTTTTCATCTTCCCGAATTTCGGATTACACCCGGAAATTTCCCATCCTTGCCGATCTCATGGCCCACAGGGAAACTGCCTGGCTGAATCCGGACCTTCGCCCCTTTGCCGAAGCAGCTTCTGCCTGTGAACTCACCCTTGCGGATATAGAGGATGCCTCTGCCCGCCTGGAGCGTTTTGCGCCCTATATTGCCCGGGAGTTTCCCGATACGGCCATGATGGGGGGCATCATTGAATCGCCCCTCATGGAGATCCCGGCCATGAAAGCTGCCCTCCGAAAAGCCGGAGCGCAGGATCTGCAGGGCCGCCTTTTCCTGAAAATGGACAGTCATCTGCCGATTTCCGGCTCCATCAAGGCCAGAGGCGGGATCTATGAGGTCCTGAAGACGGCGGAGGATATTGCCCTTCGGAGCGGGATGCTGCAGCTCAGCGACAACTATGCCGTCCTGGCGGAGCCGAAATTCCGGGAACTTTTTTCTTCCTATTCCATTGCCGTGGGTTCCACGGGAAATCTCGGCCTTTCCATCGGCATTATGAGCGCTGCCTTTGGCTTCCGCGTGACGGTCCACATGTCCGCGGATGCCCGCCAATGGAAAAAGGACCTTCTGCGCTCCAAGGGCGTGGAGGTGGTGGAATATGCCTCCGATTACAGCAAGGCTGTCGCGGAAGGGCGAAAGCTGGCAGAGCAGGACCCCAAATGCCACTTTGTGGATGATGAAAACTCCAGGACTCTCTTCCTGGGCTATGCGGTGGTAGCCCTTCGCCTGAAAGAGCAGCTGGAGGTTGAGGAAATTTCCGTAGATGCGGAGCATCCTCTCTTTGTCTATCTGCCCTGCGGAGTCGGCGGGGGACCGGGAGGCGTTGCCTTCGGTCTCAAGCAGGTCTTCGGGGATGCGGTCCATTGCTATTTTGCAGAGCCCACCCATGCCCCCTGCATGGTTTTGGGCATGGCTACCGGGGAGAACAGTCAAGTCTCCGTTCAGGATTTCGGCATTGATCCCCATACGGCAGCAGACGGTCTGGCAGTAGGCCGGGCCTCCGGCTTTGTGGGCGGGCTCATTCGCCCCTTCCTTTCGGGATGCTATACCCTCTCGGATGAGCGGATGTTTGCGGACCTCGCCCGCCTGGCAGACAGCGAGGGCATTTATCTGGAGCCCTCTGCCCTGGCAGGCATGAAGGGGCCCGGCCTCGTGGAAAGCGGCATCCTCAAGGATGCCCAAACGGCAGACCTTCGCAATGGGGTCCACCTTGTCTGGGCCACCGGCGGCTCCATGGTTCCCAAAGCGGATATGCAAGGCTACTATGAAAAGGGAAAGTCCCTGCTTAAGAATCAGTAATCTTGAAACGCAGCTATTTGGGAAATGCGCCCGCGCTTGGAAAAGCAGGGCCTTCCCAGCATCAAAAGAGCATAAAAAAGCAGCAGAAAGCGGCCAAGGGAGTACCCTTGGTCGCTTTCAGAATGTTTAGGTTCGTTCTTCCCAAAATCACGCGCCTAAACCCATTATCACATGCAAAAGACAGAGGGACGGTTGTTCTTCTGTTTTGATTTCAAAGACAAAAGAAGCGCCCGAATCTTCATATTTGCTCCAGTAAGTCCAACAGTTCCGGGATATCATGCTTTACTGTATCATATATAATGGATAAATCAACACTGCCGTATTCATGGACAATCCTGTTTCGTAAACCCTTTATTGCCCGCCAAGGAATGTCAATACAGCCTGCTTTAAATTCGTCAGACAGCCTATCCGCATTCTCTGAAACCTGAATCAACCGAAACATGACAGAGTCCAGAAGAATCGCGTTCTTTTCAAATTCCTCCAAGCATATTTCTTTAGTGTTTTGATAGACAAACGCCAGGTCTTCTATTACTTTTCTCAGATAATAGCGGTCGTTTTTGCGGTTATCCATATATCTTTATCCCGTCCTTCAAAATTTCATTTATCAGAGTGGGATTCTCATGAAGCTGCTCAAAGTTTAAGAGATCAATCTTCTTATGAAGATTTTCTCGCAAGGCTTCTGCCAAGGAAAAAAAGCGGATGCCTCCCACAGCGGTTGAGATCAAAAGGTCCACATCACTCTCTTCTGTGGCATTTCCCTTTGCATAGGAACCGAAAAGATAACAGTATTCAACGGGATAATCTTGAAAAACGGATTCGCAGATTTCCCGAATCCGGGGAATATCCAAAACCCCGTGGCTTTCGTCTATGAATCCGTAAGCCTTCAGTTTTTCTTCCATAAAGCGATATTTTATTGTCCCTTCTTTGCCGGCAAGCGTCTCATAATTTTGATAGGTGCGAAGGGGAACTCCAAGATATTTCGCACATTCTGCCTGCGTAATCTGCTTGCTTTTCCGCAGTTCTTTCAGCGTCATAGTTAGTCACCTCATTCGCATTATAACACCGCGGGAAGAAATACGCAACATAAATACGCAATTTTTGCGTATTTATTTTTTGCTATACATGCAAAAATTGCGTGCCAAGACAGAGGGACGGTTGTTCTTCTGTCTTGAACTCAAATGCCTCAAACTGCCCATTGACCAATATAATGTAAATAATAATTGACATAATAGCTAAATATGATTATAATAATTTACATTAAGGAGGGCATGCCATGAATAGGAAAACCACGGTAATTATGCCCGGAACGCAGAAGATACTGCTGCAAATGGGCGAGCAGATCAAAACTGCCCGGCTGCGGAGGCGGCTGTCTTCTGAACTTGTGGCAGAACGGGCAGGCATCAGCAGGGTGACCTTATGTAATATTGAAAAGGGGAGTCCTTCTGTTGCAATTGGCAGCTATGCTGCGGTGCTTCACGCACTTGGCGGTATGGATACGGATTTGCTGCTGCTTGCCAAAGACGATGAGTTGGGGCACAAGCTGCAGGATCTGGAATTGCTCACTCGCCGACGCGCACCTAAGAGAGGAGAATAGAAATGTCCAAATCCATTTATGTATATGAAAACTGGAGCGGAGACACCCCGGTGAAGCTGGGAAAACTCCATATAGACCAGGCGAGAGGCAACGAACAATATGCATTTGAATATGACGAAGCCTGGTTGACTGTCGGCCAGTTTTCTCATGTATTGGATCCGGATCTTTCTTTGTATAAGGGCAGGCAGTATCCTATTGACAAGAATACTTTTGGCATTTTTGCAGATTCCGCCCCGGATCGATGGGGGCGTCTGCTTATGCAGCGCAGAGAAAAGTATATTGCTGACAAAGAAGGAAGAAAGCCGAGAAAACTTTTAGAGAGTGATTACTTGCTGGGTGTTTATGATGAAACACGCATGGGAGCCATCCGTTTTTGCGCGGAAGACGGCGGCCCCTTTCTGTCTGCAGATAAGGAAATGGCTGCTCCTCCATGGGCAAGACTGAGAAATCTGGAGGAAGCCTCCCGGCAGTTTGAAAAAGACGAGAGCAGTGTAGAAGATAGGTGGCTGAAACAGCTTATCGGCCCCGGGTCATCTTTGGGCGGAGCAAGGCCAAAAGCTACGGTTCAGGCTGTAGATGGTACTCTTTGGATTGCTAAATTTCCGTCGAAGCACGATGAGAATAACAACGGAGCTTGGGAGAAAGTTGTCCATGATTTGGCTCGGATTTGCGGATTGAATGTTCCGGAATCCCGATTGGAGACATTTTCAAAGCTGGGCAGCACATTTCTTGTGAAACGCTTTGATAGAGACCGTAACAGAAGAATCCATTTTGCATCTGCTATGACCATGTTGGGAAAAACGGACGGAGCCTCATCCTCTGATGGAACAAGCTATTTGGAGCTCGCCTCCTTTCTGCGAGCAAACGGAGCTTCAACGAAGACAGATTTGGTTGAGCTTTTCAGACGTATTGTGTTTAACATGGCAGTATCCAATACGGATGACCATTTGCGAAATCATGGATTTATTCTCACCCGCACCGGTTGGCGTCTGTCACCCGTGTTTGATGTGAATCCTGTTCCTTACGGTGAGTATCTTGCCTTGAATGTGAGCGAGGAAGACAACTCCGTGGATTTTCATCTCGCCGTTGATACAGCAGAATACTATGGGATTTCAAATAAAGAAGCGGAAAAAATTGTGGAAGAAATATCCTCTGCTGTCAGGGTTAACTGGGAAAGATTAGCCGCATCGTACAGGTTGAGCCGCGAAAGTATTGAGAGGATGCGGCCGGCGTTCTCTGCGTGTGATTCAAAATAACTGTGGGGTTTTCGCGCTTTTTCCACGGATGTCAATGGCAAGATGCCGTTGTTCAGAAACTGAAAAAATAGAAATTTGCAAAGGAGAATCCCTGCTTAAGGGGCAGTGATCTTGAAACTCAAATTTTCGGGAAATGGGCTTGCGCTTGGAAAAGCGGGGCCTTCCCCGGATCAAAAGAGCATAAGAAAGCAGCAAAAAGCGGCTAAGGGGAGTGCCCTTGGCCGCTTTTTCTGTCTTTGGAAAAAACCGATATCTTGCTTATTATCTTGCGTGCTATCTTGCGTATGCCGCCGGAACGGACAGTTCCGCGTCTGAAACCATGGGAGCGTCAATCCGATTTCTCCATATTGTAGGACCGGAAAACAGATGCCAGCATTTCCTTCATCCCCCTGCGGGCAGGCTCCGGAGAGAGAATCTCCGCCTTGGAACCGAACTCAAAGACCCATGCGTAGAAGACGGGACTCAGATTGACCTCCGCGGAGAGGATAAAATGGCCATCTCCGTCTATGGACATGTAGGCATCCGAACCGAAACGGTCAATAACGGCGCCTGCCAGGCTGTTTTCAAAGCGAATCTGAACCCGGACCGTCTCCCCGCTGAACATTCCGAAGGTTTTGCTTGTATAGGAGCTCATGTCCTCCTTGCGGAATTCCTCTTTTCCCTGTCTGGCCTTGCGCTCCTCTGTGATGGAGACCATCTTGTCCACCCGGTAGTGCCGGATTTCCCGGTTTGCATGGTCAAAAGCGATGAGATAATAGTTTTCGTCATCCCAAACCAGGGCAAAGGGACTGACAGTATAGAGCGCGCCCTTGTGGCGGAGAAAACGCTCCTTTCGGACGGTAAAATCCGCATACTGAAAGCTGATGCAGTGGTCCTGAGAAATGGCCGTAGATATGGCATCCACAGAGTAAAAGACGCTTTCATTCATGGATTTGACCCGATTCCGGACGATCATCTGCCGGTCCAGCTGCTGGGCTTCGTATTCGCTGGCTAAAGCCTCGATTTTCCGGGTCAGGGTCCCCGTTTTCCTGCCGGTGATAAACTTGGAGGATTGCACACTGTCCACCAGCAGCTTCAGTTCTGCCAGTTCAAAGTCTCTGCTGCCCACGTAATAGCAGGAGTTCCTGCCCTTTTTCGCAATGATATCCATACCGGAATCCCGAAGCGCATAGATATCCTCATAAACGGCTTTTCGTTCCGCAGAAAAACCTGCCCGCGCCAGAAGGTCCAAAAGCTCCGGCATGGTTACCGGATGGTTTTCATCTGTCTTTTTCAAGAGATAATTCCGCAAAAAGAGGAGCCTCTCTTTTTGACCGCCGAATCCTGACATCCCGCACCTCCGAAAGTTTTTCTCTCTTCATTATAACTTCCCGTCTTGCCCTGTCAATCCAAATTTTTTCAAAATTCCTTAAAGAGTCCGATAAAGGGGACAGATTGTGAGCAGAATATCCGGATTTTTGTTTGATTGCAGAAGTGAAGGGCAGAATTTGAGGTCAAAAAAGCAGGGTGGACATGACGTTCACTTTTGCAAAAGAAGCGGAATACTTTTGCTCTTGCCAGCGAACCGCCCTGCGGCAAGGCGGGATATTGCAGTTCCCCCCCTGGGCGGAGAAACGAGCTTCGGGGGTAGCCCGTAGGGTGCCGGAGCCGTTTCGGAGAACCACGGCAGCGTGTATAATGTCGTTGGTCACTTCCTGCGGAAAGCAGGTTTATATGAGCAGAATGACATTAAGGTCATTCATTGAACGCATCACCGTTTTGGATTGCACCCTCATGCCGGTGGCGGAGCCATAAGCAATTTGTGGATTATTTGGACTGTCATCGTCATGGCCGCGGTTATACTTTCCGTAATAATGGAACTTATTCGTTCAAGAAAGATAGACAGACACAAAGGACGAAAAAAGCACCCATCGTCATGACAGGTGCAATACATCCTATTCTCAACCATCGTTCAAACGTTGGTCCCTCGCCGCAGAGCAGTAGGTTGTTGAGCGTTCGATGAGTTATTTTAAGCGTTTCTCTTTTGCTTATCGTAGTATTTCATGACAGTCATCAGACCGGCGACACAGGATTCGACCAGCCAGCAGGCTGTCAGTATGATCCCGACGACTCCTTCAAATGCGAAAAGAGTGATGATCTCAAATATGAACGCGCCTAAAAACAAAAGCACATTGATCCCACATAAAATATATGAAGTTTTTTTACCAAGATCTTTTGCAAAAGTAAGCAGTAAAACATTGCCGTATACGATCATGCTCAACACGACCGATATCGGAGCGAGCAGGGGCGTTGAAGAGAACAATACTCCTATTTGAGAAGCTAAAAGAGAAAGGGCGTACAATGCGTAAAATGCTTTATAATATTTTGCAGCGTCCTTTTTACAGCCTATCAGAAAATATACCAGAGCAGCAGCAACAGCTAAAATCGCAATGACCGCATAAATTATGTCATCGAGCGCATTGGAAGCAAATAAAACATATATAGATCCACATAATTGAACCAATATAAGAATGTAACTAATCACGGTAACGGCTGCGATGGAGCGTTTGCTGATCGGCTTGGAGATTTTTTCATTTGGTTCCATATCAATGATTCCTTTCATGTCTTTTTTTCATTCTAATTATTCTTTGTGAACATGTCAATATCTATTTCAAAATTTGTCAAAATTTCTTGCATAGCACGTAACAGTTCAGACCTGAGCTCTGCGAACACGGAACAAGGCCCTGCCGGAGATTCCCAAAGCGGACGGTAGCGTCGAGGAAGGAACTTCCTCGGGGTTTCGTTAAAAAAGTGTCGAGTAAGCCCGATTAAAGTATCTCTTTCTCAAAAAAGCACTTTTCGGGCTTACTCGACGCTTTTAGAAACCGTGAGCGTGTCCGTCCGGGAAACTCCAGCAGGGCCTTGTTTTAGAATAGAGCCGTATGTAACTAGACCGCTGAACTGTTACCGCCGCTGGGCAAGTTTTTTGCTTTTGGTATAGTTCAAATCCCCCCTCGCAGTCGATTATCCAGCACTTTGCAGAGCAAAGAAACGCAAAAAGTACACCAGCATCCTCGCCCTATTTTCGTTGCCGGAAACGAAAAAACGGGCTCCGGGACAGCCGCTATGGCCATCTCGAAGCCCATTTTACCTCATTTTATGCAATTTTTGCTGTAAAATGCCCCAAAAAGCAGGAAAAAACGTCTTTTGCCTTGGTAGATAAAAGACGTTTCTTTTATGGCTTAAACGGACAATAGCAACAAAATGAGGGCAATCGTTAATTTTCGCTCATTTATTGACCCGAATAGCCAATGACTGCAACCCCGGAAAATTTATTCTTCAGCGGCAAGGTTTATTACTTCCTTGCCGCTTTTTTCTGCGTACTGCATTGTTTGAAACGCACCACCGGAAGGATGGTCGACATAGCAGACTACCAAATCCGAGCGGTCAACCATGTTCCTGTTACGGATTTGAATGGCTGCCTTTGGATGACTTCGAGAAGATTCATCGCAAACCTCGACCCGATCATAATAGTCATC
>JAZUFG010000063.1:0-2326 GCA_045640565.1 Oscillospiraceae bacterium
CAATTCCGCAGAAGGGTCGGAACTGCCGGGAAAAGGGAAACGGAAAAAGATGGCCTCCATGTCTTTTGCCACGGCCTTCGGCCTTTCTCTGAACAACCTCTTTACCAAAAAGGGAAGAACACTTCTCACGGCCTTTGCAGGCAGCATCGGCATTATCGGCATTGCCCTGATTTACGCGGTATCTCAAGGCACATCGGACTATATTGACCGGGTTCAGGAGGATGCCCTTACGGCCTATCCCCTGGCCATCACGGAGGAGTCCGCGGATCTGACTTCCATTATTTCCGGTTACCTTTCCTCCGATAAGGCTGCAGATGAGGCAAGGAAAGAGAATTCCGTCACAGAACAGCAGTTTATCGCCAGCCTTTTCGGCGGGATCGGAACGAACGATCTTCGGTCCTTTAAGGTTTCTTTGGAGGAAAACGAAGAAAAGCTGAAAGAGGATGTCAATGCCATCTTCTACGGATACGGTCTGACACCCCATATTTACACCCGGGATTTGAACGGGGACCTTTTGGAAAGCAACCCGGGGCCTTTTTCCGCCTATATGTCCGGGGGTTCCGGAACTGCCGGGGCGAGCTCGGCTTCTTCCATGGCTTCCAGCTTCGGCGCCAGCGGCATGTCCACATTCTCAGAGCTGACGGATAATTCCGAGCGTGTGCGGAGCCAGTACGATTTGCTGATGGGCACCTGGCCGGAAAAGGAGAACGAGATCCTTCTGGTCCTTCAGGATCCGGGGCAGATCAGTGATTTCCTGACCTATTCCGTGGGCCTTCATGACATGAAAAACATCCAGGAAATGATGGTGCAGATCATGAACGGGGAAACGCCCTCGCTCCCTGTGGAGACCAACCAGTGGTCCTACGAGGAACTGATGGGGCTGGATTTCCGCCTGATCCAGGCAGCGGATTGCTACCGCTATGATAAGAGCCACAAGGTCTATACGGATATGCGGGACAGCGAGGCCTTCATGGAAAAACTTTTCGGGAAGGCCATGAAGCTGAAAATCTCGGGAATTGCCAGTCCGACGGAGGATGCCAGTTCTGCAACGTTATCCACAGGTTTCTATTATCTTCCGGAATTGACGCTGTCCATGATGGAATATGCAGCAGACCAGCAGATCGTGAAGGATCAGCTGAAGGACGAGAATAAGGATGTTTTTTCCGGAAAGGTTTTCGGAGAAAGATCCTCTGATTCCGGCCTGGATTTTGAAGAGATGATTTCCGTGGATGAGGATGCTCTGGGGAAGCTCTTTGACATGGGGGATATGGGAAATATCGGGATTCCGGATTTCTCTTCTGCCCTGGGCAGCAGTCTTCAGGGAATTCTTGCCTCCATCAGTGAAGAAGCGGAGGAGGCAGGAAAGAATTTCTCGGATACCTTCGGCCGCGTAGGAACAGGAATGCTGGAGAAGATTCTCGGCGGTCAGGCAAGTGCCCGTGTGACCTTTGAAAGCGCGGACGCGCTTGCGGAGGACTATCTCTGCAGCGAAGAGGCGGACAGGGAGCTTTCGGCCCTTGCGGAACAGTATTCGTGCGATAAAGAGGAAATTCAGAAGGTGGCCCGGCCCCTTTTGGCAGCCATGCTGGATTCCTATATCATCAGCGGCCATCCGGAAATTTCCGAGCCCTTAAAGGAGGCAGGAGAAAAGCTCCGGGAGGCTGCCGAAAATCCGCCGACAGAGGAAGAAATCGCCGAGAAGGCGGAGGAAGCGAAAGAAACGGTCATCGCCGTGGATGAAAAACTGGGAGAGATCCGGGACAAGGCGGCGGAGATTCAGGATAGAATAGAGAATTTTGAAGAGACTGTGCAGGAAGCAAAAGAGGGAATTCAAGAAATCATAGAGGATCCGCAGCCGATTCGCGAGAGCATTGAAGGCGTCGCCGAGATCGCGGAGAATGTCAGAGAAGCTCTTCCGACCGGGGAAGAAGTCCGGGAAGGCCTGGATGCTCTTCATGAAAAGCTCCCCAGCGGGGAAGAACTCCGGGAGAACATGGAAAAAATTGACGAGCGAATTCCGGATGATATCTCCGAGATCAAAACTCCCTTGGAGGCGGCCAATGCCTTCATGGAAACAGAAGCGAGCTTTACAGCAGAGGATATTCCGGGGATCCTGGAAGGCTACTGCTCCGAGCCCCTCTTCCTAACTGCTTCCAAGGCTATGGGCCTGCGTCTTTTGGCACCCACGGCATTGGAGCGGGTAAAAAATGAGGCATCGGCCTATTTCGTCGGGGCTTTCTCCGGCCTCGCGGATCTTTTTGATTTCAGCATTGACGAGGAAGCCATAGCCAAGGCTTTCCAGTTTGATATGTCCGAAGAGGATCTG
>JAZUFG010000064.1:0-20084 GCA_045640565.1 Oscillospiraceae bacterium
TGTCAAGGTCAAGCCGCCCTGACGGGCGGTGGCTGTCTTGCCCTATCTTTAAACTTCTGGCTCTGGAAACCAGGAATATTCTTTTTACCATTTCACGTTTTCGGGTTCTCTGGAAATGTGCGAAAAATTCTTGACACAACCTAAAGTAATACTCTCTCAAACCCGGTTTTTCTGCATTTTTGTGGAAAAGCCGGTTTTTTGTATATAGAAAACCACCCGCTAAGCGGGTGGTTCAAAATAAACGGATAAGGCTTTGTTCTCGCCTTATAGGAAGCGTGCTAATCATTTGAAGATAATCGCAAAGATCCAAGAGTTTGACGAAGAGAATCTGCCGGGTTTTGATCGACTGCTTCAAGAATCATAAGAAAGGTTTGAAAAATGGTACGGATTTGAGCAGACGAATAAAAGCAATTTTGATAGGTGAGCTCAATTCGCAGACTGGAGCTTTCCGGGTGGTCAAATAAACCGCAGTAAAACATGCCCATTAAATAGGTTTCCTGCATACTGATGGCTTTGAACTCTTGATGAGGAGGAAAACCCTGCCCCATATTGCTGAAGATGCACCACATGTGATTATACCCAAAGCGTTTCATATAGGTTTCTTTCGCGGCCATAAGAATTTGGTGCGAGACCGGAAAGCGCCCATGAGAAAGAGCCTCCAGGTATTGCATATAGCTGCCGGACAAATAATCCGTTACAGTCTGTTCCTTCTGCAGGTTATAGAAAACCGGGAACATATTATACATGCAGCCGGCAGTTTTCTTAAGCGCTGGGCCGATGCGTCCATGCTGAATAGAATAGAAGCAGAAATTTTCATCTCCGTGCAGCGCATTGACGACCAATGCGCTGAGGGACATCACAAGGGAGGGAAGGGAACAGGAAAGGGATTTGCAAAGGCTCTGTAACTGTGTGTATTGCCCAGAGTTGAGGGTCAGCGCTTCCACACTGATATTACTCCTCCAAGGGATACGCCCGGCTGGGAAGGAATAGCGAGGCTGAGAATTATACTGGCGGAACCAATATTTGCGGTCCTCCTTGAACTGCTTGCTTTTTAAGTAGGCTCTTTCCGTATCAAAATAGTTTGTGATAGAATAATTCTTTTCCGAAGGTGGTTCCCCTCCGGCCTTGTAAACCTCATAATAACGGATGAGCTTTTCTGCCAAGAGATCCGCAGTGTATCCATCGCTGATGATGTGATGCAGGCAAATGATGATCCCACCGCCGCCAGCTTCAAAAGAGACCAAATTAGCCTTATAAAGTTTTTTTGAAAAGAGAGAAAGACGGCTGCAGTACTTTAGAGAATAATCAGAGAAATCCGAAGAATCCCTCAGGGTAATGCGATCCGCTTGATAGGCCTCGTATGGCGCGATCGTTTGGCGAAGACCGCCGGGCCGCAGGGAGATTTGAAGCCGCAGCGCATCCGTACGGGAAAGGAGGCAATTGAAAGCTTTTTCCATAGAATCAGAGTTAAAGTCTCTTTCAACAAAAAGTGCAAGAGGAACAAGCACATTTTGAAGAGTCTTCTTGGGTTCCACGGTAAAGCACATCCCAAAAATTTCTGTCTGCTGGGACTTCGTCAGCTTATAATACTTCTTTTGTTTTTGGGAGGACATAATCAATCACCGCCGATAATTAAGAAAGAGCGTCCAGAAGTTCTCCGATTGTAATCTGAGGATTCTCCATTCCCATGGAAATAGCTTTCATAGTTCCACGATGCAAAGAGAGCAGGTCCTCTTTTGTAAAGCGATGGGTTTGGTATTCATAGTAAAAATCCATACCGCCATCCACAAGGCTGGGAACGAGAAGGGAATATTCGGGGAAAGCAAAACGGCCCGTGCTGCATCCGCCGAACTCACAGCTCCAGCCATCCGGAAGTTTAAAGTAATTCAGTGGCAGGCAGGAGAAAAGCATTGTGGAGGTATTTCCACCGGGAGCCCTGTGCTCGTTGGCGTCAACAATATCAAAAACTCGCCGCGTAGGATGGTCGGCATAACGCATCATTTTCATTTGGGTCAAAGCGCAGGAGTTTAATGCCTCTTCAAATGTCATTTCAGGCTGGAGAATTGTGCGCATGGGAACCACATGCATACGGTCGCCGCCGCAGTTTAAATCCTGCAGAGCGGAGCGGCGGTTTACGATCATATGGAAGTACACATCGTCCGTTCTTTCATTGATTGCGGAAAGGTGGGTTCTCATGCCGAGGTAGATCAGACTCTGAAAAGGAACATGCTGCTCTTCGGCAAACCAAGTTAATTGCTGCATGGTATTGCCGTCCTCATGGACCATCAAATTGGCACTCTTGTCATGGAAAGGATCAAAAATGTTAACATAGCGCAAGGTCGGGTTTTTCTTCTTCTGCCGTGCTTTATTGAGCTGCCGCATACCGTCGACGCCGGCATAGAAACTGGGTTGGCTGTTTGCAAAATAGTCAACAAAGAAAGCATCTTCCCGATCATATTTTTCTTTATTATGTGCCTTTTCCAGATCGCGCCGCAGACTGTCCTCAAAACGGCACAGGGGTTTCGGCATGGGAGTATTTGACGCTAAGGATTCGTAGACTTCAATCAGATCTTTGAAGAAGACGAAGACAGCAGCAATATCCATCGCCAAATGGGAAATACAGAGAAAGATACCGTAGCGACCGTCAAAAGCACGGAAAAAATGAATCACAAAAGTCTCGCCCTTGAGATAGCGTATGGGTTTCGACGCAATGAGTCCTAAGCCCTCTAGCATTTCTTCCTTACTTTTGCCGGTGAAATCGTGAACGGGAATTTGAGGAATCTGATATTCCGGGAGGAAGCATTCCCTCCGCCCGTGGCCGGTCTTCAAAAAGCGGAGACGGAGACAGTCATTCCGTTCAATTTCCACATTAACGGCCTTGGTCAGCAGATCCCAATCCATTTCGCGGTTGAATATCATGTATACGGGGACCTGATCAACATTTTTATGAAGGCAAAAATCCTGTTGATAAACGGTGGCTTCCTGCGAGGGACTGAATTCGTACATAGTTAACCCGGAATAATCTGTCTTGGCCATGAAAAAACTCCTTTTACTCTATTGCTTTTAATGATTCTACCATGCTGATATCCTTAATCTTCTTCGTCATAAATAAGTTTACGAGGATAGCGAAAACCAGGGTAATGAATGCGGAGAGGAGGAAGGAAAGAGGCCGGATTTCGCGGCAGAAGGAAACCATGCTGACCTCAACGGTATTGATCATATACTGGGCCAAAAGGTAGCCTAATCCGGAACCTAACAGGATGCCGAAAACACACATAATGATGTTTTCACGGAAGATATACATATTGGTTTCCATGTGGCGGAATCCGAGAACCTTAACGGTTGCAATTTCGCGAAGTCGTTCCGAGAGATTGATATTCGTCAGGTTATAAAGCACGATGAAGGCAAGAATACCGGCGCAGATAATCATGACATATACAACGATATTCATGCTGTTCAAGGTATCGTCCATCACATCCTGAAGCCCATCGGTGAAGAAGAGCATGGAAACGCTCCCACTCTTGCTGAGCCATTCGGAGGAGAAAGCATCCCGGTTCACCATCTTCTCGCTTTCCGAGGCGTAGACAGTATTATAAACAGGGCTCTCACCAAAGATTTCCTCATAATATGTCGGAGTGAAGAATACATAGTTGTAGATATAGAACTCCGTGACGCCGCTGACACGAACAGTATGTTTTTCATCGTTCGCAAGAAGCACCAGCTGATCACCGATATCAACATTCAGAGACCTTGCAACCTTGTCCGTTATGATAACGCCCTCATCGGACCAGGAAAGCGGCGATTTCGTTTTTTTGTTCCGGAGGTGAATCAGCTCTTCCGCTTCCCCGATACTTTGAGGAAGGAAAATACTGCATTCATCCACATGGTTTTTCTCGGAACTGTCAGAGGCTTTGCATTCGGAGAGAAGCACAAGAACGGAGGAATCCAACCGCTCATCAGCCTGAATGGCAGCATATTCTTCTTTTATCTCTTCGTAGGAATAATTTCCGTCAAGGTAAAGCTCAACATCATCTGGAGTAATCTCATCATACTGCCGTTCGGTAATAGGGGCGATGGCATCATGCAGGCCGAAACCGGCTACAACCAAAGCCATGCAGCCCGAAATGCCGATTACCGTCATGAGGAGGCGGATTTTGTAGCGGAAGAGATTTCTGGCCGTCAGCTTTTGGAAGAAAGAAAAACGCCTCCAAAGGAAGGGAATTCGCTCCAAAAGAATTTTTTTGCCTGCCTTGGGTGCCTTTGGCCGCATGAGTGCGGCGGTGGTGGTTTTCAGTTCTTTATGGCAGGCAATATAGGCAACCAAAACCGTGCAAAGCAAGGCCACAATGACGGAAATGATCAACATGGTAACAGGCATGCTGACGGTGAAATCCGGAAGAACATAAAGCACTGCATAGGCACCGAAAATAATCCGCGGAAGTGTATTTACGCAAAGAATTGGGCCAACGATACAGCCGCCGATACATGCCAGAGTAGCGTAAGTCAAATACTTGGAGATAATTTCCCGAGGATGGTAACCCAGGGCTTTATAGGTACCCAATTGTGTTCTTTGCTCATCAATCATGCGGGACATGGTGGTCAGGCAGACGAGCGCAGCTACCATGAGGAAGAAGACCGGGAAAACATCGGCAATCTTACTGATCCGTTGAGCATCGTCTCCAAAGTTGGAATAACTTTCCACAACATCGTTTCGGGTGAAGATATACCACTTACCGAGAGCAATATCGTGAAGATCCCTCTTGGCATTCTGGATGTGATTTCTCCCGGAAGAAAGTTCTTTTTCTGCTTCCGGAGCCATTTTATTAAATTCTTCTAACTGTTCGTCGTATTCTTTCTGATAGCCGGCCAGCTCTTTTTCTCCTGCGGTCAGTTCTTCATAGGCGTCCTGAAGTTCCTGTTCAGCAGCTTCTCTTTCGGCATAATACTCCGCCTCAGCTTCCTGCAATTCTGCCAGACCGGATTTGTACTCCTCTTCGCCGGCTTCAAGTTCAGCTTTCGCTTCTGCTAACTGCCGCTCAACCTCTTCCTTGGAGGAATCATATTCTTCCTGGTATTTGGTAAGCTCTTCTTTTGCTTCGGTCAGCTGGGCTTCCGCCTCAGCTAGTTCCGCTTTTGCAGAGTTGAGTTCTGCTTCTGCTTCATCCAATTTGGTTTTGGCTTCTGCCAGCTTGTTGCCGGCTGTAGTCATGGTTTCCTGGGCGTGAGTATATTCAGCCCGAACATCGTCCGATGTAGCGACTCCGCTTTCAGACAGCCTTGCAAGGGTCTCTTCCTGATATGCAATTTCACTTTCAAGAGTCTCTATGACCATTTGCGTAGTCATATAATCCACGCTGTCGGGTTCCAAGGTCTCAAGCTGGCTTTTGTTGTTTTCCAGTTCTGACTTGGCTTGGTTCAAAGCTTCTGTGATTTGAGCAATTTCCTCGCTGGTTACGGCATAACTTTGATCATCCTGAAGCTGGTTGATATAGGTTTCTTGCTCTGCCAATGCTGCAGCGGCCATATTATAATACTCAAGGTACTGATTATAGGATTCAAGGGAGGAATTATATGTTTCCAAGCCGGCGTTGTATTGTTCCAAAGCGGCATTGTATTCGTCAAGCCCGGCATTATACTCTGCCCAGCCATCTGCCAAATCCTGCTTGGCCTGTTCATATTCCTGAAGGGCTTCTTTATACTCCTTCCAGCCGTCTTCCAGCTGCTTTTTGCCGTCACTCAGCTGTGTTTTGCCGTCATAAATCTGCTCTTCTGCTTCAGCAATTCCTTGCTGCAGTTCGCTGCGGCCGGCCTCGTATTCCTTCCAGCCGTCTTCCAACTGTTTTCTGCCGTCTTCCAGCTGCTTTTTGCCGTCATTCAGCTGTTCTTTTGCTTCATCCAGTTCTTTCTGCCCTTCGGCAAGCTCAGCCTCGGCTGCTTCCAGCTCCTTTTCGGATTCTGCAACAAAAGCCTGATATTGGACATCACCAATAGCCTCCAATTCAGAGCTGATGGAAGCCAATATTTCAGAATAGGAATCATCAAAGGCACTGATTCCCTTTGCATGGCAGTCCAGTGTTAAGTACATTTCCGTATAACGGGGAAAGAGGAAGTTGCTCTGGGGGATCAAGGCAACAAGGGAAACACTCCCGTCTCCCACGGAACTTGAGCCGAAGGAGTAGGAGAAATACTGAGGCAGATCCACATAGCCGACGATTGTATAACTATACGCTGCAAGGGAGGAATCCTCCTCAGATTCCAAGCCGGGCTCTTCAACTGTCAGTTTACCGCCGATGGGAAGAAACTCATTCAAGCCTTCCATAGCAACCAAAACACACTCATCGTCGGAATTGGGAAGTCTGCCGGCAACCAAAACGGGGATATTGATTGCGGATTCCGGATCCTCCGGAAGGGAAAAGAGCCTGGTAACAAGTGTCTCATCACCGCTCTTGCACAAAAGATCAGCCGAGAAAGCGGGCATAACCTTTTCCACACCGTCCAGGGCTCGAACCTTTTCTGCATCCTCATCGCTGAAACCTACGGTCGAGAGAACTTCTAAGTCCATAAGGGACTGCTGATTAAAGTAATTCTCGGCAGTCTTATGCATACTAGGTGCAGTAGCCTTCACGCCAACAAAAAAACCGACACCTGCAGCAACAATCAAGAGAATGGACAGAAAGCGCCCCAGGGAGTTTTTTATTTCTCGGAAAGTATCTTTCATTCGTGCGTTCACAGTGGGAACCTCGCTTTTCTTGCTAGATAAAAATCATTACCATTCAATATCCTTAACTAATTTGGGATGCTCATTAATTGTAATACTCTCTACTTTGCCGGAACGCATCCGGATGACTCGGTCGGCAATTTCCGAAATGGCAGAATTGTGGGTAATCAGCACAACTGTGGTTCCGGTTTTGTAACAGGTATCCTGAAGAAGGGAGAGAATCATCTTGCCGGTAACATAGTCCAAAGCGCCGGTGGGCTCATCACAGAGAAGCAGCTTCGGGTTTTTTGCCAAAGCTCTGGCAATAGCGACACGCTGCTGTTCGCCGCCGGAAAGCTGGGAGGGGAAATTATCCTTACGCTCGCCCAGACCGACAGCATCCATGGTCTTATCCACATCCAAATGATTGGGACAAATTTGCACGGCAAGCTCAACATTTTCCCTTGCAGTCAAATTCTGAATCAAATTATAGAACTGGAAAACGAAGCCGATATCGAAACGGCGGTAGTCTATTAACTCTGAATCCGAAAGAGCGCTGACATCCTTTTCATCCACAAAAATATGTCCCTGATCACTCGTATCAATGCCGCCTAACATATTCAAAATGGTAGTTTTTCCGGCCCCACTGGCACCAAGAATCACAGCCAACTCTCCTTTTTCTATGGAAAAACTGGCATCGTCAACGGCCTTTATGATGGTGTCGCCCATTTGGTACTGTTTGGAAACATTTTGGAAATCAATATATGCGCTCATAGCAGGGCCCGTCCTTTCCGATATCTCTATTTGGATCCGTTGGAAGAAAGATAGTCCAAAAGATCCTGCATGGTTTCAAATTCCAATGCGGCAGCCTCGTCGATTTCAATCCCGAAAGCATCTTCAACATCAACAAGGAGATTCATGAGCGCGAGAGAAGTAAGACCCAACTCGGCCTTTAAACCTGTTTTTTCTGTAATCTCCTCGGGATCAATCTCGACATATTGGCAAGCGATTTCCTTGATTTTATCCAGCATAGCTGAAATCCTCCTGAAAAAATGATTTATAGGAAAATATAATCGCCCTTTTTTGCAATGGAAGAGCGAATAATTTTTTTGGCTGCGTTTTTGGTGAAGTCCTTTTCTGAAATCCGAACTGCAGATATTTGCTTGTAGGAAGCAAGGGAATGATTGAGCTTACGGAAATCTGCAGCAATTTGTTCTTTGCGGGAATCGCAATCCAAGGCAGATAGTTCGAACTCGTCCTTTAGGGTAAAGGTTGCAGCAATTTGGCGCCGCAGATTACCGCAGATATAGAAGCTTGCCTCATGAACAATGATATCCTTGACGTAGGGGATATTCTTCAAGACGAATGCTTCAATTTCTTCAGGAAATACATTTTTTCCATTATCCAGAACAATTATGTTCTTTTTGCGTCCTGCGATCCAAAGCCGTTTTTTTCGGTCAATATAACCGTAGTCTCCGGTTCGAAACCAACCATCCTCAAAGGAAGCAGCATTTGCTTCATCGTCTTTGTAGTAGCCTGCAGTAACATTGTCGCCGCGAACCAGAATTTCACCTACTCCGTTAATGCAGTTATTGGTGAGCCGGATTTCCACGCTGGGAACAGCTGCACCGACCGCTTCTATATTGCTTCCGCCGAATAGGTTGATTGCAACCAAAGGAGCACATTCCGTGATTCCGTAGCCGTTGATGATATCAAAGCCCATATCTTCAAGACCCTTGGCACTTCGAGAATTCAAAGGAGCACCGCCGCACACAAAGAGGTTAAGGTTGCCGCCAAAACTCTCATGCACATCACGGAAGAGTGTTTCCCTCGCGTCAACACCGATAGCTCGGAGGGCCTTAGACAGGACAAGCGCCTTTTTCAGCTCTTTTTCTTTTCCCTGCCTTTTGGCATTGATCCAAATTGAAGAGTAGATTTCATCAATAAAAAGAGGAACGACAACGGACATGCCCGGCTTGAAAATCTGCAGGTTTCGCATCATTCGCTTAAGGCTGGAGTTAAAACAGATAGTCGCACCGAGATAAATCCCGGGTAAAATATGACAGTTCGTCTCAAAAGTATGGTTCATAGGCAATACGGAGAAGGAAACCATTTCTATAGGGACGATGTTCGCAATGGAATTCAGAGTGGCACAAATGTTCCTGTGGGTTAACTGCACGCCCTTGTTGGCACCGGTGGTCCCGGAAGTAAATTGGATGGCGGCCAAATCATCCGGCTGGGGCTCTCGATTCAAAAATGCGCGATTTCTTTTTGCCAGCAATTCATCCCCTTTTGCCAGAAGGGAATCCATACTGAGAACACCGTCTGGAATGCAATCACAGCTTGTCCAGAGAACAATCTGTTTCAGCGCAGGGAGCTCGGCCTGAATGGCCATGGCAGTCTTGAGGTATTTTTCAGAGGTGAAAAGCATTTCACTTTCACTGAGTTCAACCAGACGCGTTAAATCGCAGGGCGTTAATTCCTTATCCAGGGGAACAGAGACGCCCAAAGAAGTAATAGCCAGGTGGCTGACGACCCAGCGGAAGGAGTTTTCACCGAGAATTGCGATATGCCGGCCTTCCATTCCCATATCAAAGAGAGCTGTACCGAGGGCACGCACATCATGAAGAAGCTGGTCATAGCTATAATCTACGGGAGCGGGGCCAACCATTTCACGAAAGGCCGTTTTTCCTAAATGAAATTGCGATGCGGTGACAAGGAGATCTTTTAGAGTTTTCAACTCACCGGCAGCAAGGATATCTTTTCTGGCGGCAAAAGACGCAGTCCGATTTCTCATTTTTAATTCCTACAACCCAAAGTCATTATGGACAGGGAAATTGGCAAAAAAAACGGCGAGGCCAAAATCCCCCTTCTCGCAACAGAGTATAACAAAATCAACCCATTTTGTCAAGGTAAGCACACCCTTTGGAGAAGGCGAGGACATGCCTTTTGGTGCAAGTGCAGAATTGCAAAAAGAGGATATAATTCGGAGAAGAGTAGGGAAAAAATATGTTTTTTAGCAATAAAAATGGGACGGTTTTCAGCCGCCCCATCAGGGAAAAGTAATGAAAAAAGAGACAAAAAATAAGAACTGCAAGTAGAAAGTTCAGAGACTATTTCTTTTTGTTGAGAAGGACATCCCGATTCACGAGACCCAAGCGGTTCGCCTGGCCTAGAAGCGTAAAGGGGATAAGGAACTGGTCACAGCCGGTGTCCACAAAATCAAAGAGGGTGTCGCAGGCCAACGCAATGGCCAGAGCTTCGGCGGGAATTCCCATTTGCGCAAAGAGCACGGTGTAGGCCGTCAGAGCTCCGCCGGGAATGGGGGGAGTGGCGATGGCAAGGATTGTGGCGGTGAGAACCATGACGATAACCCAGGACGCGGAAACTTCCACATGGTAGCTTTCAGAGAAGAAGAGGGCAACGGAAATATAGTTCAGAGCCGTAGTCGGTTTGAAAGTGACCATACCCAAAGGAATGCCGAAGGATGCAATGGTGTCATCAATACCGTATTCTTTTCGGCAGGCGGTCATGTTGTTGCCGAATGCTGCAGCCGAGGAAGCAGTGGTCAGGGCAATAATCAGCGTGGGGAGGCCTTTCCGGGCGAGCTTGAAGGGGTTGATGCGGCAGCGAACAGATGTAATGGATATCAGGATGATGACCATCAGGAGAACCATCCCGATGAAAATGAGGAACATCTTGGCTACACCGACCAGAATGGATGTGGTATCCGACCAAATCATGCTGACGAGGACAATAAAGATAAAATAGGGGACCAGACGGCTGATGAATTCAATCAGGAACTGGACGATGTAGTTGATCTGCTCTACGGCCCGGGCTACAGAGGTGGTTTTTTGTCCCAGGAAGAGCATGGCGATGCCGACGCAGACAGCCAAAAAAATGATCTGCAGGGTATTGCCGTCATTAAAAGGTGCAATGATGTTCTTGGGAAAAATCCCCAAAACCATGGAGAAAATGGCCCCCAACTCGGAATGTCCCCCCTTGGAACCGGAAAAGCTCAGGGAGAAGAGGGGAAGAGCAAGGAGAGTCATAACAGCGGCTACCAGAAAAACTGTTCCGGTGTAGCCACCCATTAAGCGTTTGCCAACGCGTTTGAGGGTAGCGGCATCGCCAATACCGTAGATGCCCCAGGCAACGGAAAGAAAGACCATGGGGCCGGCAATTCCGCCCAATACATTCAGAAAAGTATCGTGGATGGGGGTCAAAATATTATCTAAAATACTCATCCGGAAGGCGTCGGGTAAAACTGCTATACCCAAGAAGCCGAAAGCAAAGGCAGCGACAAGGGTGAGGGCAAGGGAAACGAAAGGATTCATGCGCTGGCGATGAGCCCGGAAGGAATAGATATTAACACCGTCCCGGTAACTGTGCTCCGGTTCCAAACCTAAATTGCGGAGGAGACTGTCGCCTAAGGCACTGCGGTCCTCTGCTTTTTTGGAGAGAGCATTGTATGCAGGACCTTCCACGGAAAGAGTCACCGTAGGGGAGAGAAAACGGATTCCCATATTCAGGCTGACCTTTGCTCCCACGCCCTGCTGGTCCATGGTTCGGAGCAGGGCTTCCTCCACGGAAAGGGAGAAACGCTTTTGGTCCCGGGATTCTATTTTCTGGGAGGAAAGATATTTTTTGACCTCCTCCGCGCAGCGGTCAATGTTTTCTGCAGAGAGTGAAATCAAAATTTTCACTTTTCCGATTCATATTTTTTCTCCTCAATTGGAATTAAAGATGTTCATAGCCGGGCTTGCCCAGAAGATGGAACATGTTTCGCTTGTATATCTCCACACCGGGCTGATTAAAGGGATTGACTCCTGAAATATAGGCAGATACGCCGCAGGCAAACTCAAAGAAATATATCATCTGGCCCACATTATAGGCATTAAACTCATCAAAATGCAGGATAGAAACGGGAACGCCGCCGTCCCGGTGAGCAACGGCTGTGGCCAGAACGGCCTTTTCGTTGATTTCAGACATATTCAGTCCGGCCAGATAGTCCAGACCATCCGGATTACCTTCGGAAAAGGGAACCGTATAATCCGATTTGGGATGGCTGAAGGTGACGATGGTTTCCTGAATATTTCGGATGCCGTCCTGAATATATTGGCCGACAGAGTGCAGGTCCGTGGTAAAGTTGACGGAGGAGGGATAGATACCCTTGCCGTCCTTGCCTTCCGATTCGGCAAAGAGCTGTTTCCACCATTCAGCCATGTAATGGAAGCAGGGCTCGCTGCAGGCGAGGATTTCCAGGTTTTTTCCGGAACGGTAGAGCCGCTGGCGGGCAACGGCATAACGGAGAGCATCGTTTTCCGCATAGGGGAGAAGACAGTTCTCCCGTTGGTGGGCAGCGCCCATCAAAAGAGCGTGGATATCAATGCCTGCTACGGCAATAGGAAGGAGACCAACAGGGGAGAGTACACTGTACCGGCCGCCGATGTCATCCGGAACCACAAAACTTTCATAGCCTTCAGCGTCTGCCATAGCCTTAAGAGCACCCTTTTCCCGGTCTGTTGTGGCATAGATCCGCTTGGCAGCGTCTTCTTTCCCATACTTTTTTTCCAGAAGGTTCTTGAAGATCCGGAAGGATACACCGGGCTCTGTTGAAGTGCCGGATTTGGAGATGACATTTACGGAGAAATCCCGGTTTCCGATGATTCGGATGAGATTATTGACGGTATCTCCGGAGAGGCTGTTGCCGGCAAAATAAATCTCGGGAACATGGGTATATAGCTGGTTGTGGAATTCAGAACCCAAGAACTCAATGACGGCTCGGGCTCCGAGGTAGGAACCGCCGATTCCGATGACGATCAGGACCTCCGATTCGCTGCGGATTTTTTCCGCACAGCAAAGGATTCGCTTAAATTCTTCCTTGTCATAGTTCACGGGAAGGTCCAGCCAGCCTAAATATTCCCGGCCTTCTCCGGTTCGGTTAAGGAGGGTATCCAGAGCAGAACGGTAGTCCGGCTCTTCGTCACAGAAATATTTTTGAGCAAACAGAGTATCCAGCTTCATAGCGCAACCTCTCTTTCTATTGAGTTGAGTATAGCATAAATGCCAAAAAAAGCAAAGAAAAATCCCCATCAAGCGGGGATTTTTTCTTGATATTGCTTCTAGCCGACGGCTAAAACCTGTTCCCAAAGGGTAATCCCGGGCCAACCCTCGCAGTCAAAGCAGTCCCGGATGCAGCGGGAATAGTAGCTGAGTTTTCCTAAAAGTCCCGTATTTCCGGCAAGGAGGTATCCGGAGGTCATGGCATATTCCATGAGCCGGGCTCTGTCCTCGGTGGGGAAGGTCCTGGCGTAGGAATCTGTAAAATAGTCCTCATATTTTCCTTGCTGAGCGGAAGGCGTCAGGCCGGCATAAGAATAGGAATAGTCAAAATCTGCAGGGTTCAGGCTTGCCCAGATTTCTTCAGAGAAAAGAGCGTCATCCCTCAAAAGAGCATCCGCCTGAAGCTTGCTGTCGATCATGTGAGATATTTCATGGTAAATGGAACCGGTCAGATCCGCATCTCCGGAAATATCCAGGACCATAAGATACTTCCCTTCAGTCTCTTCCACGAAGCCTCGGAAATCCCCGAATCCGGATTCCCGGATTTCTGAATTCTTGGCAGTTAATGGGCCGCAAAGATGGATTTCAACGGAGCGCAGGTCATCATGCAGGAGTTGGGAAAAGAAGCCGTCCGGGTAAGAACTGAAGGCAATTTCCAGCTGGTCCAGGGCTGCGGAAATGCTGGAAACTTTTTTGATCTGCTCAGCAGAATAATCGCTGAAGTCCGTTTTGCACTGTTTACCCAAAAGAACTTCCACCTGGAATTCTTCGGAAAGGGCCTTTGCCCGCTTGGAACACTCGGAGAGAGCACGGTCGTTTCCGGCCTCAGGGAATTCTGCATTGGGGAAGAGAAGCAGATCGTCCGGGATTTCCCCTTCGGAATAATCCCAATAGAAAAGCTTGGAAGGCTCCCCAAAATAGCTGGATACAAGGAAGAAACAGCCATCCTCATTTGGAACAAAGCTTCCCACATAGCTGTCTTGCAAAGGGAGGGCTGCAGAAGAAATTCCTTTTCCGCTGCAGTCGTAGAGTTCTAAGGTCAGCGTGATCCCACGGCTGGAGCTGACTTCCGTTTGGCATAAAAGCCTGTTTTCCGATAAAAGGGAAAGTTTTTTATCTCCGGCCAGGAATCCGTAATAATCGGAGGAAGAGCCCAGATAATAGCAGCTCTCGCTGCCCTTGCTTTGCCCCAGCCAGAAATCTTCCTGCCGATAGAGGGAGGAGTAGTCAGCACCGAAGGGGACTTCTTCCAACTTTTCATCCGAAAGATTCAGGGAAAAGTAGCGATAAAGTCCGCTTTGCATATCGGTATAGCGAAATACAACATTTTCCTCAGAGGAAGAAAGAGAATAAAGATTGCTTGCCTGACTGAGGAGAGAACGCTCCTCTCCGTTTTCCAAATCCAGAGCCTTCAATTCCCCACGGATATTGAAGGAATAGGCAATATCTCCGGTGGGATTCAGGTAGACCTGATTATAGATAACGGGGAAATCACGCTCTTTCCGTATTTCAAGGTTTTCATTGAGAACAGAGATCCGTCCTGCACCTGTATCGGCAACCAGAATGGAATCGCCGAGGACCTGCAGGCTGGGACTGCCGATATTTAAAAGTTCCGCAGAGCAGAGAATCTCTCCGTTTTCCGAAGAAAGCAGCTGAAGGGTCAGACTTTCTTTTCCATTCCCCCCCATGCTTTCAGAGACCAAAAGGATGTTTCCGCGGAAGGCATAGAGCTCCTGGAAAATGCCGGATTCCACAGCTTGATTCGGAATCTGCCAAAGAGCACCGCGGTCGTCAAACGGAATTGCGGAGTCCTGATCGGGGATGTGGGTTTCCTCGGTGGGAGCAGCTTCGGATGCGCTTGGGGCAGGCAAATCTGCGGGCATCCAACCATTTGGCTGCTTGGGCTTGCCGCAGGAAGAAAAAAGAAGAGAGAGGACAGCCAAAAGCAGCGCTAAAAGCTTCATGCTGCAGGCCTCCTCTCTCCTTCAAAATCGTATAGCATTATTCTACCGATTTTTATTTGGATTGCAAGTGATAATATGAAAATTTTGGGAACTTTCTGCTCTTGCTGCAGAAGGACGCTGCGGACCCGATAAGAGCTATTCCTCCGTGGCATCCAGACTCTCGCTGAGCTCCAGCCCGGGATTTTTCCGGAGGGTAAAATCTATGCTCCATGGGGATGTAAAGACCAGCAGAGAGTGGCCCCGATAGTCCTCCAAAAGCTCTGCATCCGTAGAGAGCTTCAGTTCATCCAGAGGGCAGGGAGCCGCCTGGATGAAGCGCAGCTGTTCGTAAGGCAGACTTTCCATCCGAAGCTCAACCCCGTATTCGTTCAGCATCCGGTACTGGAAAACATCGAACTGCAGGGTGCCGACAACACCTACGATGACCTCTTCCATGCCGGTATTGGGGACCTTGAAGATCTGAATGGCGCCTTCCTGAGCGATCTGTTCCGTGCCTTTAATGAACTGCTTCCGCTTCATGGTGTCTTTGGGACTGACACGGGAGAAATGCTCCGGGGCAAAGGTGGGTATCCCGGCAAATTTAAACTTTTTGCCCGGAACGCATATGGTGTCTCCGATTGCAAAAATGCCCGGATCAAAAACACCGATAATATCTCCGGCGTAGGCTTCATCAACAATTTCGCGTTCCTGAGCCATGAGCTGCTGGGGCTGACTTAGACGCATTTTTTTATCACCTTGCACATGGTAAAGCTCCTGCTCACGCTCAAATTTTCCGGAGCAGATTCGCATGAAGGCCAGCCGATCTCGATGGGCCTTGTTCATGTTTGCCTGAATTTTGAAGACAAAGGCGGAAAAATCCGGAGAAAAGGTGTCAATTTCTCCGCAGCTGGCCACTCTGGGCAGGGGAGAACTGGTCATTTTCAGGAAATCTTCCAAGAAGGGTTCTACTCCGAAATTCGTGAGAGCGGAACCGAAGAACACAGGACTTAAAGTGCCCGACCGGACAGCATCGAGGGCAAAGTCCCGGCCTGCGCCCAAAAGCTCCACATCATCCCGGAGCTGCTGATGCTTCTTTTCTCCCAAATATTCGCTGACTGTGGGATCATCCAGGTCAATTTCCACCTTTTCTGCCCGGTTCTTACCGGAAATGCCGGAGAAGAATTCAATGTGGCTCTTTTCCCGGTTATAAACGCCAAGGAACTCCTTGCCGCATCCAATGGGCCAGTTCACGGCGTAGGTTTCTATGCCCAGCTCGTGCTCCAGTTCATCCAAAAGGTCAAAGGGGTCCCGGGTTTCCCGGTCCATCTTGTTAATAAAGGTAAAGATGGGGATTTTTCGCATGGCGCAGACCTTAAAGAGCTTCCGCGTCTGGGGCTCTACGCCCTTGGCACCGTCGATTACCATGACGGCAGAGTCTGCTGCCATCAGGGTCCGATAGGTATCCTCGGAAAAATCCTGGTGACCGGGAGTGTCCAGAATGTTGATGCAATATCCGTCATATTGGAACTGCATGACAGAAGAGGTAACGGAGATGCCTCTCTGCTTCTCAATTTCCATCCAGTCAGAGGTTGCGGTACGGGAATTCTTTTTTCCTTTCACGGCGCCGGCTTGGGCGATGGCACCGCCGTAGAGGAGGAATTTTTCCGTCAGGGTTGTTTTGCCGGCGTCCGGGTGGGAAATAATTGCAAAAGTTCTCCGCCGGGAGATTTCATCATGTAAATTAGCCATAGTTTTTTCCTTTCAGCTTAGCCGGCTACGATTTCTGCGTGTACCACACCGTCGGACTCGGAAACCAAGCGGAGCAGTTCCTCTAAATCCGAATTCAGGCCGGAGGTTTCTGCGGAAATGGTCACATAGGCGCAGGCGTTTTGGGGAATCGTTTGGTTGATAGTCAAGATATTGGCTCCGGATCTGGCAAAAACGGAGAGAATACCGCTGAGGACACCTGCCCGATCCTGCAAAAGAAGCTGAAAGGTCAGGATCCGTCCTGCCATCAGATTCTGCATGGGAGCGATGGCGTCTTTATATTTATAGAAGGCGCTGCGGCTGATGCCCGTCGCCCGGGCTGCTTCTCCCACGGTTTTACAGTTTCCGGTATACAGGAGCTCTTTGGCTTCGGCAACTTTCAGAAAGATTTCCGGAAGAGCGGAGGCCTCCACGATATAGTACTTGGATTGGTCAATCATAGCATTAGCCTTTCAGAATCCCCTTGGCGGCCAAAAGGGCCTCCCGCAGGGCATCAATTTCTTCCTTGGTGTTTTCCCGGCTGAGGGAAACCCGAATGGCACCGTCCATAAGGACCGGATCAACCCCCATTGCCTCCAAAACATGGCTCCGATGCCCTTTGGCACAGGCGGATCCGGCTGAGACACAGATTTCCCGGTCCTGCAGGCAGTTGATCAGCCCCTGGCTCCGGATTCCGGGAAGAGAGAGGGAAATAATATGGGGCGCCAGATGGCTGCCAAGGATCTTCAGCCCGGGAACAGCGGAGAGAGTCTCCACAGCATAATCCCGCAGGGCTGCCATAGCGGGGATCTCTTCTTCCGGCTTTGCAGCCTTACAGGCGGCTCCGAAGCCCACAATAGCAGGGCAGCCCTCCGTTCCGCTGCGGTAATTCTGTTCCTGCCCGCCGCCCAAAAGGTAGGGAGGCAGGGGAAGACCGGGTTTTATATAGAGGGCGCCGCAGCCTTTGGGACCGTGAACCTTATGAGAAGAAACGGAAATCAGATCCGCCCCCAAGCTTTTGGCCTTGAAGGGAATCTTTAGAAAACCTTGTACAGCGTCGGTGTGGAAGAGCGCAAGGGGAGAAAGCCGATGGGTCAGGCGGGCCATTTCCCGAATGGGCATGACGGCGCCGCTTTCATTATTGACCATCATGACGGAAACCAAAATGGTGTCCTTCCGCAGGGCAGCCTCCAGAGATGCAAGGGAAACGCTGCCGTCGGCATCCGGCTTGAGATAGGTCACATCAAAGCCTTTGGCTTCCAGCTTTTTCATGGGGTTTATGATGGCATGGTGCTCCACTGCTGTGGTGACGATATGCTTGCCCCGTTTCCCCAAACGCTCCACTGCAGAAAAGACGGCCCAATTGTCCGCCTCCGTGCCACCGGACGTAAAGAAGATTCGGTCAGGTTCCGCCCCCAGCTTTTCAGCAACGGAATTCCTTGCCTCCTGCAGCATAGCTCTGGCCTCCAGGCCCGCCCCATAGAGAGCGGATGGGTTGTACCAGCAGGTCTTCAAAGCTTTTTCCATAGCCTCTATGGCCTCTTTGCAGGGCTTCGTGGTTGCAGAATTATCCAAGTAAATCATGATATGCTACTTTCCAACGCAGAAGCGTTCAAAAATTCGGTTGACGATATCCTCCCGGAAGGTCCGCCCGGTGACTTCTCCCAGAGATTCCATGGCAGATTCTGCATCACAGAGGACAGCATCCGGGGTCATTCCGCTGTTCAGACCTTCCAAAGTTCTCTTCAGCGCCTCCAAAGCCATTTGAAGGGCTTCCGCCTGCCGGGTGTTGCTGAGAAGGGAACCGTCGCAGGGAGACGCATCTCCGAAGAGCTCTTCCACTTGCCGGGTAAGTTCCTCGAGACCTTCTCCCGTTTTGGCAGAGAAGGGGATTCCGCCTTCTTTGCCTTGGAACTTCTGGTCCAAATCACACTTATTATATAATAGGATGCGTTTTGGGCAGAGCTCGGAGATCGCCAATGCCTCCCGGTCTTCTTCTGTCAGAGGCTGGGAGCTGTCCAGAAGCAGCAGGACAAGATCCGCACTTTTTACGGCTTCCTTGCTGCGGCTGACGCCTAAGCATTCAATTGGATCCTTGCTTTCCCGAATTCCTGCGGTATCCACCAGACGAAGAAGCTGACGGCCCAAAAGAACGCTTTCCTCCACGGAGTCCCGGGTTGTACCTGCGATTTCCGTGACAATGACCCGTTCATAGCCGGCCAGGAGATTGAGAAGGGAGGATTTGCCCACATTGGGCTTTCCCAGAATTACAGTACGAATACCCTTCTTGAGGATCTGCCCTCTGCGGAAGCTTGCGAGCAGATCAGAAAGCTGCTCCCGCGCAGAAATCAGACTGTCAGAGTAATTTTGAAGCTCAAAGGCTTCAATCTCTTCATCGGGATAGTCCAGGACCGCGTGGAAGTGGCTCATCATATCCCGTAAACTCTCATAAATGGGGGTGATTTTTTTCGTTAGACTGCCGGAAACCTGACCTGCGGCATTGGCTGCCGCATCAATGGTTTCCGCATCAATGAGGTCCACCACGGCTTCTGCCTGGGTAAGATCCATTTGGCCATTCAAAAAAGCGCGCTTTGTAAACTCTCCCGGCCCGGCCTGCCGCGCACCGGCAGCAAAGAGCGCATCCAGGCCTCCGGCCAGGACTGCGGGAGAACCGTGACATTGAAATTCCACAGTATCTTCGCCGGTATAGCTGTGAGGTCCGCGGGTATAGACGGCCAGGACCTGATCAATTACCCGGCCATCCCGATCCAGAAGAGATCCCAGTATCAATTTTCGGTTGGGAGCATCGCTGAGGGACACTTGAGAATGAGAATGAAAAACACGATTGCATATCTCAGCACAGCCATCACCGGAAACTCTGATGATTCCGATAGCACTGATTTGTTTGCCGGTCGCTATGGCAGCGATCACATCGCCCACAGGAAAGCCCCCCTTCGTTCGTTTTTTCTGCCGTACATTATGATAATGTTGTTTTGGAATAAACTGAAAAGCAGATCATTCCTTCAGCTTTGTTTCGTACGCATTATAATATGTCCACCGGAGAAATACAAGAGCATTTCACCCGAAGCTAATAAAAGAGGGAAAAAAGAAACAGCTAAAATTTTTTTAGAATTTCCTAAAATTTCTTGATTTTGTGCTTGACAAGAGAATAGCAGCGCGCTATAATACGCGGGCGCCTTGAGAGAGGCGCTGTTTATTCCCCTCATAGAAGAAGAAAAGATTACAAAAAGGTTAAAAACTTGTTGACAGTCTGTTTCTTTTATGATAGGATGTTATAGATGCCACCGCTGAGGCAAGAGCCTCGGCAAAGGCATCAGCCTGTACCTTGAAAATTAAACAATGCAAAGAAAGATAGCACCTTTGGACAATTTTTTAAACGAAAGTTGTTCTTGATGTCAAGAACAGCCAACGTAATTTCTTTAGTAATAGCTAAGAGCGAATTATTCGATAAGTAAGATTTTAGAGCTGAGAAGCTTTAAGATACCATTTATTGAGAGTTTGATCCTGGCTCAGGACGAACGCTGGCGGCGTGCCTAACACATGCAAGTCGAACGGGGTTTATTCCTTCGGGAGTAAACCTAGTGGCGAACGGGTGAGTAACGCGTGAGGAA
>JAZUFG010000065.1:0-11522 GCA_045640565.1 Oscillospiraceae bacterium
ATTTCAGGAAGTCCCGGATGCCATCTGCCAGGGCATCGATATCTTCCAGGCTGTTGTAATAGTGCATGGAAATGCGGATGCCGCCGGTTCCCGTGGAGCTGCGAAGGGAGACCTTGATCCCCCGCTCCTGCAGGAAGGCAACCAGGGCCTTTTCCTTCTCAATGCTGCCTCCGGGAAAGCCAAAATTGAAAGAGGCGATGGAGGACATGTGCTTTTCATCCGTTGGGCTGCACATGGTGATTCCCAAAGCCCTCAGGCGTTCCAGCAAATGCCGATGAAGGGTTCGGATCTTCTCCTCGATCTTCTCCGGGCCGTAGTCCAGCTGGACCTGAATGGCCTCGCTGAGGCCCAAGGCGCCGATATAGTTGGGGAAGCCCATGATCTCAAACTTGGAGGCATCGTTGATGATCCCGTCATCATCAAAGGGATCCCGGGCCGGGTCCTCCAGATAAGAGACATAATCCGGGAATTTTGAAGGGAATTTCAGGCTGAAATAGCCGTAATACATGGGGTCCAGCTTTTGAACGAGCTCCCGCCTGATATAAAGGAAGCTCATGCCGAAGGGATTGCCCAGCCATTTCTTGCCGCCGCCGCAGTAGAAATCCGCGCCCATTTCCCGGACATTCACCTGCATGGCGCCGCATTCCTGAACTCCGTCCACAAGCAGATAGCAGCCGCGGGCATGGCAAAGGTCGGCAATCTCCCGCAGATCTGCCCGATAACCGTTGATCTCCTGCACGGAGGCCAGGGTGATGGCCTTGGTATGCGCATCCATGGCAGCTTCAAAATCCGCAGCCGTGACAGCGCCGTTATGGCTTTTGACCTCCCGCAGCTCTGCTCCCAGCTTGCAGACCCGGGGCTTCCAGCAGGCTGTGGAAGCCTGATACTCCAGGTCACAAATCAGGATGTTATCCCCCTTTTTGAGGGGAATGGCATTGGCGGCGATACCCAGTCCGTGGGTCGTGCTCTGCACCAGGGCAATTTCATCCGCATCACAGTGAATAAGCTCTGCTGCCTTTTCCCGAGCGCCTGTCAAATAGCTCCGCATTTCCCGGGTAATATCGCTGGCTGCCTTTTCCTCGCCGGTGAAGGTATCAATGAACTGCTGAGCGCAGGCCAGGGTCCTGGGGTGCGGTTTGGATGTAGCTGCATTATCCAGATAGATCTCTCTCATAAAGAAGCCTCCTCCAAGGGATAGATGGGTCGGCGCAATTTGTGATAGTCATAGGTCCGCAGGTCCGTGGAGCGAAGTCCCGGCATCTCGCAGGTGATGATCTTCCCCGCCCGGGACTGGAAGTAAGCCCGGAAATGGCCTGCCGATTTCAGGCAGATCACGCGATAATCCTCGGGATCCGCTCCCGTGATTACCATGGGGCGGTCATCAAAGGACTGGGTACGATAGGAGGCGACCACGACCTCCACATTTCCGTGGCGCAATCGGGCCGTGGGGCCCAGGGCAACCGGAACGCCGTGATTCATGGGGGTCACATAGCGGAAATTGCCGTCCGAAAGGTTGACCACCTCAAAATCCGATTCCACGGGCGCTCCGCAGATGGGCTCCGTCTTGCCGCCTATTTTCGCGTGGATCTTTGCTCCCACGCCGGCGGCATGGGCCTGCTTTGCGCTTTCCGGGTCATAAATCATGGCAAAGATGGAATGGGGGCAGTCCCGCTCCAAAAGCTCCCGCAGGAGGTGGGTCCCATCCCCGGGGCAGCCGCTGCCGGGATTATCCGAGCTCTCGTGAATGAGGGCATATCCGGGACCGCGGAACTCCTCTGCGAGGGTCAGCGCCTCTGCGGCATTGTGGGACCGGGCGTCAAAATCCTTCCTCCGGGCAAAGAAGTATTCTCCCAGCTCTCTTGCCTCCGAGTCGGCATCCCTCTCGGCGACGATCAGGACAGAAGCCCCCGCCCAATACTGATCGTTGGCGGAAAAGCCCTGAACCAGTGTGGCGTCGATCAGGCCATGCTTCCTGCGATAATCCGCAAAATAGTCCCGCACCTCCGCCATGGGCTGGCCCGCCACTGTGGTCGTGGTCGTATTGGGGAGGATGATGGGAAGGGGCAGAAGGGTCATTCGCGGCTTTATTTCGCCCCGAACCGTCCGAATCAGGGTCTTGACTGCCAAATCCGCTGCCTCTGCCATATCCGTATGCGGGAATTCTTTAATAACAAAAAGTCCGTCCGAAAGCTCCGCCATCTCCGGCGTGACATTGGCGTGGATATCCAGTGTGGACATGATGGGATACTCTTTGCCCACGATCTCCCGGACCTTTTTGAGAAGATAGGCCTCCAGATCCTCCACGCCCTCTGCGCTGCCCGCGCCGTGCATGGCCAGGAAAAAGCCTTCTGCCTCCCGGTAATGTGCTTCGACCTGAGGAAGGAAATGCCCCATCAGTTCCCGAAGGCATTCCGCCGTCATCATGGCGCCTCCATCCAATTCCATGGAATCCAGAGGAATGCCTTCCACGCCCAGCTCCTCGCAGGCAGAAAGCGCCCCGCCTAAATAGCTCTTTGTTCCCCGGAAATCCCGGAGGATCCTCTCCGCGGGAATCCAGCCCTTGGGGAGAAATTCCCCCAAGCCGATCTTCTTTTGCAGGAAGGTGTTTGTCTCCTGTCCGAAGGATGCGATCATTATTTTCACAGGCATACCTCTTCTCCGATTTCTAATACTGCTCACTGATTAAAATGAGATATTTTATTCAGCCCTTTTGAATCGTCCAAGTGCCGCGCAAAGCGCGGTTGACAGTTCAAAAGCCGTCTCATGCGAAAACTGCGTTGCTGCGGCGACTATGAAAACAAGACATGATCTGTCTTGTTTTCATCCGTTTTCAGTATATAGCGATACTAACCTTCTTTTCCTCGTTTGTCAATCCATGATAGACATTCTCCGCAATCTCTGCTATACTCCACTTGTAATACAAGTGAACTTTCAGGAAGAGGAAATCAAAATGGCAGTCAATCCCATAAAAAAACAAAGTGTCAGCGAATTGGTCTTTGAACAGCTGAAAGAGCAGATCATCCGGGGTGAATGGCCCGTGGGGACAAAAATCCCCTCCGAAAACGAGCTCTGCTCCATGATGGGGGTCAGCCGCGTTTCTGTGCGCCACGCCCTGCAGAAGCTGACCGTTCTGGGTCTCATTGAAACCCGGCAGGCTGACGGGAGCTATGTTTGCGGAGAAAATGTAGGCTCCGCTTTCAAGGTTGCCATCACACCGGCGGCCCTTTTGCAGCCCCATAATCTGGATGAAGTTCTGGAGTTTCGCCGGGCCATTGAAATCCAGACTGCCGGGTTAGCCGCGAAGAATGCCGAGGATGCCCAGCTTGCGGAGCTATCTGCCATCTATGAGCGGCAGCTGCAGGCGGCCGAGAGCGCTTCCTTAAAGGAATATGCCTCCCTGGACATGGATTTTCACATGGCAATTGCCCGCTGCGCCCACAATTCCCTGATCGAAACGGTCTATGAGGTCCTTTGGGATCTTCTCAGCGTTGCCATGGAGGAGACCGTCTCCAAGCTGGGCTTCGGCTATGCCAAAAAATACCACCAGCTCCTGATCGACGCCATCCGCAGCGGCAGCGCCGAGGAAGCGGAATCCGTCATGCGGGAGCACCTGGCCGAAAATGAAAAGGCCATCCGAAAATAAAAAGGGTTGACTTTTCAACCCTCTATGTTATTATCTAGCTTGTAATACAAGCATACAAGCTGCCCTTTGGGCCGGCTTTATCTCTTTCAAAACAGGAGGATCTCTTATGGCATTTACACCCGAAAAACTCAAGGAGCTGAAAAAACGGGCCGTGGATATCCGCGCAGACATCGTGGAAATGATCCCCGCCGGAAAAATCGGCCATCTGGGCGGAAGCGCTTCCATTGCCGATGTGACCGCCGCCCTTTATTTCAGTAAAATGAAGGTCTTTGCCGATCCCAAGGACCCCCGCAGGGACCGCTGCGTCTTTTCCAAAGGTCATGCCGTTCTGGCCCAATATGCCTGTCTGGCAGAGCTGGGTTATTTCAGCAAGGACGAATTCAAGAATGTGAAAACCCTCCACGGCCTCCTTCAGGGCCACCCCGACCTGAGCATTCCCGGCATTGAAGCCGTGACAGGTTCTCTGGGCCAGGGTCTTTCCGTTTCCCTGGGCATGGCCCTTGCTACCCGTCTGGATGACCCCAAGGTCCGCGTTTACTGCATTTTGGGGGATGGCGAACTGGCGGAAGGCCAGGTCTGGGAAGCTGCCATGGCCGCCCCTGTTTATAAAGCCGACAACCTCTGCGCCATCATTGATTGGAACGGTGTTCAGGCCACAGACGCGACGGAAAAGATCTTCCCCATTCCCGATCTGAAGGCAAAATGGACTGCCTTCGGCTGGAATGTGATTGAAATCGACGGCCACGACATGGCCTCCATTCTGGATGCCCTGGACCGGGCAGAAGCGTGCAAGGGCAAACCCAGCATGATCCTGGCAAAGACCGTCAAAGGCAAGGGCTTTGATTTTGCCGAGGGCAAGAGCAAATACCACAATGCCGCCATGACGGAAGAAGAGTACGCTCGCGCCAAGGAACTGATCGCAAAGATGCGGGAGGAAATCTGATATGGAAATGAAGAATTGCAGAAATGCCTACGGCGAAGCGCTCCGCAGATTGGGCGCAGAAAATAAGGATATCGTCGTATTGGAAGCGGATCTGGGGAACTCCACCATGTCCAAGCTCTTCGGGGCAGAAAACCCCGAGCGCTATTTCCAAATGGGCATTGCCGAGCAAAACATGCTCTCCACTGCCGCGGGCCTGGCACTGGCGGGAAAGATCCCCTTTGCAAATTCCTTTGCCGTCTTCTCCTCCGGCCGTCCCTATGACCAGATCCGCTCCTCCATCTGCATTCCCAATGCCAATGTGAAGATCTGCGGCTCCTCTGCCGGCCTTTCCGACTACGGCGACGGCAAGACCCATCAGTCCATTGATGATCTGGCCATCATGCAGGTCCTTCCCAACATGACGGTCCTCTCCCCTGTGGACGCCGTGGAAACCGAGAAAATGGTGGAAGCCATGGTGGAGATGAAGGGGCCCTGCTACCTTCGGATCAACCGGAACGATGTCCCCGTCCTGACGGACCCGGAGGAAGAATATCATATCGGAAAAATCAGTACCCTGCGGGAAGGGACAGACATCGTGATCTTTGCCACCGGCCTGATGGTCTATCAGTCCCTGGAGGCCGCAAAGATCCTGGAAAAAGAGGGCATCTGCGCCAGAGTGGTGAATATCAGCACCGTCAAGCCTCTGGACTGTGAGAAGGTCTGCGCTTTGGCCGAGGGCATGAAGGCTGCCGTCAGCGTGGAAGAGCACAGCGTCTTCGGCGGCCTGGGCGCCGCTATCCTGAAAGCTTTGGCGAAAAAACCTCTGCCTACGGAAATCATCGGTGTGGAGGATTCCTTCGGAACCTCCGCGGAAAACTATGAACTCATGCTGAAAGAATACAGGCTCACCCCGGAAGACATTGCCGAGCGGGCAAAGAAAATTCTTTAAGAACAGGAAGGAAATCACAATGGAAAAAATCGGTTTTATCGGCCTCGGTATCATGGGCAAGCCCATGGCAAAGAATCTCCTGAAGGCAGGCTATGAAGTTAAGGTTTACGATATCGTCAAGGCAGGCGTGGACGAGCTTGCCGCCGCAGGCGCCATCCCGGGCAAAAGCAACGAGGATGTGGCCGCCTTTGCGGATGTGGTCATCACCATGGTCCCCAACTCTCCCCAGGTGAAGGAAGCTGTTCTCGGGGAAGGCGGCGCCCTTTACGGCGCAAAGCCCGGCACGGTTTTTGTGGACATGAGTTCCATCAACCCCATTGCCTCCCGCGAGATCTGCGTCGAGGTGGAGAAGAAGGGCTGCTTCATGCTGGACGCCCCTGTTTCCGGCGGGGAGCCCAAGGCTATTGACGGCACCCTTGCCATCATGGTCGGCGGCAGGGAAGAGATTTTTAATCAGGTCAAGGACATTCTGGCTGTCATGGGTTCCTCCGTTACCCTCTGCGGTGACATCGGCGCAGGCAACACCACCAAGCTGGCAAATCAGGTCATCGTGGCCGCCAATATTGCGGCCGTTTCCGAAGCTCTTGTCCTGGGCAAAAAGGCCGGCGTCAAGCCCGAAGCCATTTATCAGGCTATCCGCGGCGGCCTGGCCGGCAGCACCGTCATGGACGCCAAGGCTCCTATGATGATGGACGGCAATTTCAAGCCCGGCTTCCGCATCAACCTGCATATTAAGGACCTGAACAACGCCATTGATACCGCTCATGAAGTGGGCGCTCCCCTGCCCCTTACCTCTTCCGTCATGGAAATGATGCAGTGGCTCAAGGCCAACGGCTATGAAAAGGAAGACCACAGTTCCCTGGTGCGCTATTATGAGGCGCTTTCCGCCACGGATGTGAGAAGGGACAAATAACATGAAGGCCGTATATTATATTGCCGACAATCAAATGGAGATCCGGGAAATCCCTATCCCCACGCCGAAGGATGACGAATACCTGGTGAAAATCGACGCCTGCGGCGTCTGCGGCTCCGATGTGGAAGGTTATCTGGGCAAAACCGGACGCCGGATCGCCCCCATGATCATGGGGCATGAATGCGCCGGCACCGTCGCAAAGGTCCCCGCAGGGGGCAGGTTGGCCGAGGGAAGCAGGGTCGCTATTTTCCCCAAATTCTTCTGCGGCGAATGCCCCACCTGCAAATCCGGCAAGGTCAATATTTGCCCCAATGCCGACTTCCTGGGAGTTCTGGATTATGACGGCGCCATGACGGAATATGTCTGCGTAAAGGAGCAGTATCTGATCCCTTACTCCGGCTCTGCTGCAGACATTGCTTCCCTGGCGGAGCCTGCCGCCGTAGCTTACAATGCCGTCAACAAAATCTCCGAGGAGGAACTTTCTTCCGCAGAAAACATCCTTCTTGTGGGCGCGGGAACGATCGGCCTCATGGCCTTGACCTGGCTGAAATACCGGCACGCCAGGCATGTCATCGTCAGTGACATGAGCGATCACCGCCTGGAGCTTGCCAAAAAGATGGGAGCCGACGATGTCATCAATCCCGGAAACTGCGGCGATTTTGAAAAAGCCATTTTAGAAAAGACCGGGGGCAGAATGTGCGACATCTCCGTGGAAGCCGTCGGCGTTTCCCCCACTGCCTCTTCCTCCATTGATGCCCTCCGGCCCGCAGGCTTGGCCGTCTGGATCGGCAATGCTGCCAAGACCGTTTCCGTCAACATGCAGTACATTGTCACCAAGGAGCTGACAGTAAAGGGAAATTACATCTATTCCTATCAGGATTTCCGGGACTGCGTGAAGCTTCTTTCCGAAGGGAATGTAGATGTCTCCCCCATCATCTCCCTGCACATGCCCATGGCAGAGGGCGATGAAGCCTTCCGGAAACTGACGAACAACCGGGACGGAAAGCTCATCAAAATCATTCTGGAAAACAAATAAATAAAAAGGCAAAAAGCAGGGAGATTTTCCGCGGAAAAGCGAAAATCTCCTTGCCTTTTCTCTGCCCTTGTGGTATGGTTGTCCCGCCTTTGATACTATTACCCGATTAAAAACGGACATTTTTAATCGGGTCTTTTGAAGCATTCAAGAGCCGCACAGAGTGCGGTTAATGCTTCAAAAGGTGTCTCATGCGAAAACTACGCCGTTGCGGCGGCTATGAAAACAAGCCACGATATGTCTTGTTTTCATCAGTTTTCAGTATGAAAGCCCGCTTTTCCGGGTGCAAAAAGTGATTCGAGGTCCTTGCCATGAAAAACCGCATCTTCCCTATCCACTATGCCTGGATCATTTGCCTGTCCGGCTTTATTCTCTTTTTCATGTCTGTGGGCCTGGTAAACAACAGCTATGCTGTCTATCAGCCCTACTTTCTGAAAACTTTCGGATTAACACAGACCCAGCTTTCCTTCATGAATACCTGCCGTCTCCTTTCCGGTTTCCTCAGCCTTTCCGTGCTGGGCCTTTATTACCGGAATATCAATGTGCGTTTCGGCATTCTGATCGGCTGCTTTATCCTGATCGCCGGATACTTTTTCTTTGCTCTGGCAAAAGGCTATTTTGCTCTGGTCATCGGCTGCTGTCTCTCCGGCTTTGGAGTCAATCTCACCGGGGCCATCCCCATCTCTCTCCTGATCGACCGCTGGTTCCTGAAAAGGAGAAACCTTGCCATGAGCCTTTTCTCCTCTTCTTCCGGGATCGCCACCTTTATTGCTCCGCAGCTCATCGCCCGCTCCATCAGCCGTTTCGGCCTTTCCTCCACTCTGGCAGGTCAGGCCATCACCATGCTCCTTCTTTCCCTGCTCTGCTATCTTCTCTTCATTGAATTCCCCACGGATAAGCACCTGGCCCCCTTCGGCGTGGAATGCGACACCCCTGCCAAGGCGGCAGCTTCCCCCAAAAAAGAGCCGCCTCCCCTCGGCAAGGGACTCTGGGTCTCCATCTATGCCATGCTGACGATCTTGGGGGCTGTCTGCGGCTGCGCCCTTGCCGTCCTGCCTTTGATTGCAAACTCTCAGGGCTATTCGGATTCCCAAATGGCCACCGCAGTCTCTCTGGGAGGGATCTCTCTCCTGGTCGGAAAGCTTGCCTTCGGCTGGTTCTCTGAAAAGATCACCCAATACAAGACCTCCATGCTCTTTTCCTTCTTCCTGGTTTTGGGCGTTTCTTTCCTGGTTTTTTCCCGTTTTTCCGTTATCCTGCTCTACGCCGGAGCGGTATTCTTCATCGGCAGCATATCCATGGCCGCCATCGGTCTGGTTTCCTGGCCCGCGGATTGGGCCCCGGAACGGGAATGGCCCCGCCTCCGCCAGTTATTTAATCTCCTTTACTGCGTCGGGAGCATGGTCTTCTCCATCGTGCCCGGTGTTCTTGCCGACCGCTTCGGAGGCTCCTATCAGCCCACGGTATATATCCTTCTTGTGGGCGGGCTCATCTGCTTCTTCTTCCTCTACTGGACCTACAAAACCGTTAACAAAAAAATAGCGGAAGCCAATGCCTCCTGCGGAGAATAAACGATTATACAGAGTGCCGACCCCTTGAACTTCATTCAAAGGGTCGGCACTCTTTTCTCTGTTTTTTTATTTATCCTCAGGCGCGACCATGTCCAGCACGATCTCTTTGATCTTCGGACGAAGCTGATAGTACTTCACTCCGGCGGAATCCAGCATTCTCTTGGACGCCAGTGTTGACATGGAATCCGCATACTTATCCGAAAGATACCATACTTCTTTTATGCCGCTCTGAATAATGGCCTTTGCGCACTCATTGCAGGGGAATAAAGCCACATAGAGCTTGCAGCCCCGCAGGTCTCTCCCGCTTGCATTCAGAATGGCATTCAGCTCGGCATGAACGACATAAGGGTATTTCGTTTCGTCCCCATCCCGTTCCCAGGGGAAATCATCATCCGAGCAGCCCTTCGGCATGCCATTATATCCCGTTGAAACGATGATGTTATCCTGGCCTACGATACAGGCTCCGACCTGTGTGTTGGGGTCCTTGCTGCGCTTGGCTGCCAATACGGCGATCCCCATGAAATATTCATCCCAACTGATGTAATCTGTCCGTTTCATGCCTTCTCCTTCCTGACCGGCCGGGGAACGGTCCCCTTTTCCGCTTTGTAAACTTTCAGAATCCCAAATCTTCGTTGATCAAAACGACCCGATACTCCGCTCCCAACGGGGGATAAAGGAGGATGGAAAGACTGCGGCAAAGGCGGTCCGCGCTGGCGCAGTCATAGCAGCGGTCTGCTTTTTCGGCGCAGGGAGTCTTCTTCCCCAGGCGGCGGGTATTCTGAGGCGCGGCAATATTGCGGGCCCGCAAAACAGCGCTTTCCAGATCCTTGGTAACCTTATTCCTGCCAATCAGCAGAATAACCGTCTTATGGCCAAAGGATATTTCGGAAACCCGATTGCCCGTGGCATCAATATTGACGATTTCTCCCTTTTCCGAGACGGCGTTGACGGAGCTGATATAAATCTCGGTATTTCTTGCCAGAAGACGCATGTCCATTGCCGTCTTTCCTGCCGGGATATCTCCATGCCAAACAACGCGGTTATGCGCCTTCAGCTTCTCATAGAGGCCCATCTGGGAAACCGTGGCAGAGCCCCCGAAACCGATGCTCTTTCCATCCAGTTCCTTGTCCAGCGCCTCTGCGGCCTCTGCAGCAGTCTCATATTCCGAGACCTGATAGCCCAATTCCCGCAGTTTTTCCGCAAGTTCCATCTTTTTCTCCTTCCTCATTCCCTGCAATTTGCTTCCAGGGGGACTAAAATCTTCTTCCGATAATAGCGGTAAATAAAGAATATAATGATAAACTGGATGATCCAGGAAACCGAGAAGGCTGCATTGACCATATAAAGGTTATTGAAGCCCAGGAGCTTTATCATCAGGAAAATCCAAAGCATGCGAACGCCGAAAATACTGAAAATAGAGGCGACCATGGGGGGCATGGAGACTCCCACTCCGCGAAGGACGCCGGTCAAAATTCCCGTAGTTCCCGTAATGCAGTAGGCGGGGAAGAGGACATAGACCTTTTTCAGCCCTTCCTCAATGGCCTCGGGGGAATCCGAAATATAAATGCCGAGGAGAGGACGGGCAAAAATAACGGCGAGGGCCGAAACCGTTCCGCAAATCAGCCAGCCGAACGCGGTGCAGACCTTTGATGTCTTATAGATCCGCTTGATCTTTTTGGCGCCGTAATTCTGGCCGGTGAAATTCAAGGCAGCCGTGCCGAAGTTATTGATGAAAGCACTGACAAAACCGCCCAGGCTGGTAGCAGCGCTGCAGCCCGCCACAGCAGCGGAACCGAAGGTATTGACATTGGCCTGAATCATCACATTGGCAATGGGATAAAGGGAATTCTGGAGGCCGGTGGGAAGGCCGATCTGCACGATTTTCCGCACTGCTTCCTGATCAAAGCCCATTTTGCGAAGAGAAAGATGGGCTGCATCCTTTCTTCGGGCAAGATTCCAGACCACAAGAGCAGCGGAAATACACTGGGAAATCGTTGTTGCCAAGGCAACGCCCACCACATCCAGATCGAAGGCAACCACGAAAAGAACATTCATGGCGATATTCGCGATTCCGGAAATAGTCAGATAGCGGAGCGGCTTTTGGGTATCCCCGTTGGCATTTATGACAGCAGCGCCGAAATTGTAGACCAACATGGCCGGAATTCCCGCGATGTAAATCTTAATATAAGAATCTGCCAGGTCCAGAATATCCTCCGGGACATTCAGAAGGCGAAGACCCAGCTTGGAAAAGGAAATGCCCAGGGTCGCCATGGCGCCGCCGCAAAGGAGGGCAAGGGGCACAATGCTGCGAACGATATTGGAAACTCTTTTCTCATCCCCTGCGCCGATCGCCTGCGCCGTGGAGGCCGCAACGCCGGAGGAGAAGCCCAGGAAAAGCTCAATGAAAAGATGGGTAAAGGATGTGGTGGATCCCACGGCGGCCACCGAATTGCTGCCGCAGAACTGCCCTACGACAACCAGGTCCGCCGCA
>JAZUFG010000066.1:0-42271 GCA_045640565.1 Oscillospiraceae bacterium
CCGACTTTCCCTCGGCCGACTTCTTTACATTATCCGAATAAAGCTTTATTGATTTCTCTGTCGGCAGGACAGAAATCATAATTTCCGATTTCTTCCTTCCGGATCCACCTCGAATCGCAGTGCTCCAAAAGCTGAGGCTCCTGCTCCCCTGCGCTTGCCTTGAAAAGACTCAGGTGAATCGTCATCTCCGGGTATTCGTGACTCGTTTCATAGAGAAGCTTTTCCAGCTTCAAGTCCAGATTCAGTTCTTCCCGGCACTCCCGAATCAAGGCAGTTTCCAAGTCTTCCCCCGGCTCCACCTTTCCGCCCGGATATTCCCAAAGCAACGCCCGGGACTTTCCCTCCGGCCGCCGGCAAATGAGAAAGTTCTCCCCGCGGCATATCATAGCCGCGACAACTTCAAGCATTCGGAAAGGCTCCTTTCATGCGCAAGCTTGTGAAAAACTCGCAGGATCTTTATATTTTGGCCAAAGAAGCATTCTTGTAGGCAGGATCGTCCGTAACCTCCTGAAGGATTTCCAAGCCTTTGGGAAAACGAATCTCTTCATTCGGGTCGGACAATTCAATTTCCAGAATAGCTTTGTCATTCCAGAAAGGATAGACATCAATCTCAAAATATTGATTGCCATCCATCAGGCAATATCTGTCCTTACGGATAGGACGGCGCGTGGGATCTGCCCGCATCAGGAGCTCCAAATACTCATCCTTGCTGAGTCTGCGCTCAATCTCAACCCGCTTCATTCCCGAAACGGCTCTCTTGCGGGTTTCATAATAAATATAATTCCCGTTCAGGCCCCTTTGACGGATGCGGATCTCCTCCCCCTCGGGGGCAGTCAGGTAGGTCTGAATAATTTCCACCTTTTCACAGTTGGGAAGACTGGCAAGAGCCTGCAGGTCCGGATAGGCAATCAGGAATTTCCGCTCGATCTCGTAGGGAACCGGCTCTCCCAGAAAAGCCGTGATCTCCGAAATCAAATGCTTCATTTTCTCCTCAAAACCCTTTTTGTTATCAATGATTCGCAGGTGCGGATGCCCCGTCCAAGCTGCAATCAGCCTATCATCCACTGCCGCAGCCTGCTCCGGTGTTTCTGACCGGGCAGTGTTATTGGCAGTAGTATAAAACTCTCTTGCGCCCTTGGCGGCAGTTACCAAATGGAAAACCGCATCATAATGGTCCCGGAGCTCAATTTCATTGGTTCCAAGATCCTTCATCACATCGTCAAATTCCTCTTTTGTCGTAAATGCCTTTCCATCCAAGGTTCCCCGGTCATAGACGATCAAAACCTTTTCCGCATCCATATATTGGGCTGCCTGCTCAAAAACCTTTTCCTTTTCCAACTGCAGACGGACCTGACACCTCTGGTAATCTGCGGGTGAAACGCTTGCTCCCGCCTTCACTCCCGCAGTAATCAATTCCGTTGCCGTTTCTCCCACGAAGATGACTTTATAGCCTCTTTGCGTAAAAGCATTTTGAATCCAGCTCATGCCGGTGGTCTTTCCGGCACAGGGCCCGCCGGTTACAACGATCTTATTAACTGTCATAGCTGTTCTTCTCCTCTGATAATATCCCTGCATCCGACAGGGATTTCCAATATAAATGTCTGTTAAAAAGCAGTTTTATGTGGAATATATGCTCTCCGAAGGCGAGCCGTGAAAATGCTCTTCCCAGCCCTCTGGAAGGTAGTCTGAAATCACATCTGGAATAGCATCCTGCCAGTTTTCCGGAAGATAATCCTCTATATCCTCCCAATCAAAATTTTCCCAGCGGTCGTCATCCCAATCATCCCAGTCGTCATCCCAATCGTCGTCCCATCTGTCACCGCTCTGCTGCCAGCCTCCGGACTTCCAATCAAAATCGATGGAATTGGGGTCTTTTCCGGAATCCCAATGAATATGAATCCCGGGAAACTGCCCCCGAACCCAATTAAAAAGGCGAACTGCAGCCCGAAATCTCAAGCCATAAAAAGAAACCGTCAGCAGGATCGCAATAAGGGCAATAAACCAACCTTTTTTGTAAAAAGGCTTTTTCTTTGCTTTCTTTTCTTCCTCCCAGGCAAAATATTCATAGCTATCGAAATGATTTCCCTTTTCCGCATTAAGCGGTTCTTCGTTTGCTTCTTCTTTGTAAACTCTTTCGGATTCTGTCGGCCTCTTATAGCCGCATTCCGGGCAAAACTTAGCGTTTTCAGGTAATTCCGCTCCACAGTTTCTGCAATACATAGTTCTCCTTATCTCCGCCGAAAGAGAAATTCCCATCCTTCATAGGCAGCTGCGCAGCCTGCCAAAAGCAAGCTACAAGCGTCTGCTCATGACCATAATGCGGCATTTGCCGCGGGAATAAACCGCTGGGCGGTTTATTCAGCAGATATTACTATACACTATTTTTTATAAAAAGGAAAGACAAAAGAATTACAGGCAGATTCCTCACAAAGGCTAAAAGGAAAGTGGGAGGACAATGTGTCCTCCCGACTCCGGCAGTTTGGGATTTCCCTGTCTTTTTCCGGTTTCTTTACGAAAAACCGTTTTTATCCTTTAACGGATATCCGGTAATTTTTCTGGAAACCTGTATCTATAGCGGGTAAAAGCGCAAGGTTTTCTCCGGCATTGCGAATCAGCGAAAAGGAATAGCCTTCCTGTTCAATGTCAATTTCATAGTCCCCGTCATATCGAATATAGATGGCCGCATTTCCGGAATTCTCTGAAAACTCCAATGTAAACTCCATGCGGACAGAGTCTTTCAACGCCGGGAGGATGTTTTGTATGCAAAGCTCTTCAAAAATCACTTCTGCATTGTGTATCATCCGTGCCGGCATCAAATTATTGTGTCCAAAGGTCACAATTCGGCCGTTAATCCCAATGAAATCCACATTTTTGGAAAGGACTTCTTCATTCAAGGTCCGGAGATGGTAGACATAGCGTCTGGTTTTTTCTTTCCGTGGGTGCTCAAAAATCTGCTCAGGCGTTCCATCTTCACAGATGCCCTGATCACACATAAAAAAAACTCTATTGGAAATTTCCCGAGCAAAACGCATTTCGTGGGTCACGATCAACATTGTATAACCGGATGCTGCCAGATTTTTGATAACCGTCTCCACTTCATGAACCAAGGTCGGATCCAATGCACTGGTCGGCTCATCAAAGAGGATGATTTCCGGCTCCATCGCGAGAGTTCGTGCAATGGCCACACGCTGCTTCTGCCCACCGGAAAGCTCCCCCGGATAGTGAAGGGCACGATCAGCTAAGCCGACCAAAGACAGAAGTTTCAAGGCCTTAGGCAGGACCTCCTTCCTGTCCTTTTTCAAAATTTCCACCGGGCCAAACATCACATTCTCCAGCACATTCATATGTCCGAAAAGATTAAATGACTGGAAAACCATGCCGATTTTCTTATGTACCTCTGTCTCAGAAATGCCTTTTGCAGTAATTTCCTGTCCGTCCAGAAAAATCTGCCCGGAGGTCGGCTTCTCCAAAAGATTCAGGCAACGCAAAAAAGTGGATTTTCCGCAGCCGGAGGGTCCGATAATGGAGATGACATTTCCATCCTCAATGGTGACGTTAATGTCCTTGAGAATCGTTTGACCACCGAATTTTTTGGTTAGATTTTTTACGGTAATCATAATTCCCCTCCTCTTTCAACAGTCCCCGACAGTTCTTCCGGGATTTCTTTCCTTCGCTTTTTTCGCGGATCAGTGATTTGAAAAAGGAAATTCACAAAACAAATAGCAAGAATCGCAAAAAGGGCATAGAATATCGCTGCGGCAAATAGGGGCGAAAATGCATCGTAGGTCCGTGCCTGAACGATATCCGATACTTTCGTCAAGTCCTGCACGGCAATGTATCCGACAATAGAGGAGAATTTAATGATACTGACGATTTCCCCCTTATAAACCGGGAGAAAATGGTGCAATGCCTGTGGGAAAACGACCTTATAAAAAGCCTGTCTCGGGGAACATCCCAATGCAATAGCTGCTTCCCGTTGGCCTGCGTCAACAGTTTTTACCGAGGTATCCATCAGTTCAAAGACCGAAACCATCATCAGTAAGGATAAAACGACAATAGAAACAGCTACTCCGCTGATTCTGACACCTGAGAAAACAACATAATAGAAAATCATCAATAAGACAACAACCGGCGTGATGTTCAGAACGGTTGCAGCAATCCGGGTCAATAGATTCAGCACCCGTATCCTCTTCATATTCAGCCGATAGAGATAAAAACCGGAAACAGAGCCGATGACGACCGAAGCAAGCACGATTAATAGAGTAGTCCAGATTCCATTCACAAACATTTCCCACCGCTGATCTTCCACGAAAGTGCGGTAAAAGTTGTTCTTTAAGCGATCAAAAACGCCGATCTTTTCCTCTTCTCCGTTGATTATCAAGAGGTGGGGCGATTCAAAATAATTCTTTGAAAAGACCTTACTGGAATCCGGCTCCTTCTCCACCTGAATACCGCCGCCGGCAATATCAAAACGTCCGCTGCCATCCCCGGCAATCAGCATGCTGAAAGGCATACCGACCGTGTTCAGACGGTATCCGTATTCTTTGCAGAAGCAGTCCAAAAAGTCTACATCAAAACCAGTGCATTCCCCATCCGAACCAATATAGCCGAAGGGCGGGGATTGGTATTCTATTGCAGCCGTCAACTCCGGGGCATTAGGATCTTCACTGCCATGACCGGTTTTTCTTCCCGGAGGATTTTCTACGAGCCAAGCTTCTTCCAAAAGCTCGTAAAGTCCGCTTTCCTCTGCGTGATCGATAAATGCATTCATTTCCTCCCTCAGTGCTTTTCCCTTTGCATCATTGGAGAAGAGGAAGGAAAAATAAGCTTTTTCAAAGGGCGTTTCCAGCGTTTTCAGCCCTTCTTTTCCCTGAAAATTGTCATAGATAACTTTTGATGTCAGCACGGTGTCCCATCTGTTTGCTTTCAAGCCAACAATCAGATTGGGTACGCCGTTCATTTCCACCGTCTGCGCCAAAGGGAAGTTCTCCCGAATGATTCTTTCCGTGATGGTTGAATACCAGGATGCCACGGTACAGTCAGGTGAATTGAACTGCTCATAAGAGCTGACTGTCTCCACTGAACCTTTCCGACACCCGGAAAAAATCAAAAGAATTCCCAAAAAACAAAGCATGGCTATCGGCCTGCAACTAGGTTTTCTTCTCAAGATAAAACCCCCAAAATCGGCTTTGAAACATAATAATACGAAACTGTGCACAAACGCACTTTTTCCCACAGGTCGGACGAAAGCGATTCCCGCCTTTTCTTCAGCGGTTTTCCTCTTTGACCCTGATGACCATTTTCTTTCCGTTTCCGTCTTCCTCAAATGCAAGGCTTTCCGAGCAAAACTCAATCAGCCGATAGGAAAGGGGGTAATCTCTTTCCATATCCAGATCCAGGTTCCCCGCATGAATATCGACCACGGTCCCTTCACCTCTGGTGGAATAGGATAGATGGAAGCGGATCTCATATTTCCCGCTCCCCGTTCCTTCTTTTGCCCGTTTTTTATTCTCCGGAATCAGAATCTGGAAAACGATTTCCTCAAATAAGGCGATAACCCTTTCTTTTGTCTTCTGACCGAGACCGTTACGGAAAGCGAATCTGTCAATCTGCGTATAAAACTCCAAAAATTCCGAGTCATCATCTTCTTCCGTAACCACACAATTGAATTCCTTGCTTTGCCTCACGAACTCAATTGTTTCCTGCTTTTTCGGATTATGGAAAATCTCTTCCGGGCTGCCGTCTTCGCAGATTCCCCCATTGCAGAGGAAAATGATTCTTGAGGAAACTTTCTCGGCAAATTTCATGTCATGAGTCACCAGGAGAATGGTATATCCCTTTCCGCAAAGGCCCTGGATCGCTTTTTCTACCTCACCGACCATTGTCGGGTCCAAAGCGGAAGTGGGTTCATCAAAAAGGATAATCTCCGGATCCATGGCCAGAGTCCTTGCAATTGCAACTCTTTGTTTTTGTCCTCCGGAAAGCTCGTCCGGGTATTTCAGAGCCTCTCTTGCAAGACCCACCTTTTTGAGGAGCTCCATTCCCTTGTCATAGGCTTCCGAAGGTTTTATCCCTTTCAGCCGGATCGGCGCTTCGGTTACATTCTCAATCACCGTAAGGTTGCTGAAAAGGTTAAAGTTCTGGAAGACCATGACTGCCTTTTGGCGCAGCTTGTTTAAGGGATAGTTCTTTGCGGTAATCTCTTCGCCATCCACAAAAATCTGCCCGGAGCTTGGTTTTGTCAGCATATTTACCATACGCAGAAGGGTGGACTTTCCCGTACCGGATGGGCCGATAATAGAGACAATTTCGCCATCCCGAATCACCGCAGACAAATTCTCAATTGGTGTTATATCTTCAAACTCTTTTCGGATATTCCTAAACTCTATCATTTCCCGAACCTCCTGAGAACCTGTTCGTCGCTTCTGTTTTTTGCCTCAGTTACCACAACGAGCTTTCTCAAGGCTGCTGTAGAAAGAAGGATTACCAGAAGATAAATAAGTGCAGTTGCCAGCAGAGGGAAAAAGGCCTCATAGGTTCGGCTGCGGATGATGTCGGAGACTTTTGTCAGATCCTGAACTGCAATATATCCCACGATAGCAGTTCCCTTGATCATGTCAATGATCTGCGAGATATAGTTTGGCATAAACTGGGTCATGGCCTGAGGCAGAATGAAGCGGAAAAGTGTTTGCCGTTCTGTAAAGCCAAGGCTCATAGCCCCTTCCACCTGACCCGGATCGATGGCCTTTACCGATGTAATCAGTTTGGAATTCACACCTAAAAGTACGCTGAAGGTGAAGGCGATTGTGGCCACCAGGGTCCCCGAAAGACTGGATTTCCCAAAAATGACATAATAAAGGATCATCAGGATAACGACCATGGGGATCCCGCTGAAAACCCAGAATATTTTATCGACGATATTATTAAACAGCTTTCCGAACCTGCGGCAAAGGAGGAAAAGTCCAAAACCGAGAATCGTCCCGAAAAGCGCTGAACTGAAGAAAATCAGGAAGGTAATAAATAGCCCATCCAAAACGAGTTTCCAGCGATTCTCCACAAGAAAGGTCTTTCTGAAGCCGTCCGCAAAAGCACTCGTTGATGCTTCCCTGTTAGCGACGACCGGATACTGCCCTGTGAAAGAATAGGGTTCTGAAAAGTCAATGCTTTTTGCTCTTTCCTCTGTCATAGTAATGCAGGCGCCCCCGAAATCTGCCTTTCCGGAACTGACTGCCGGAATGACACTGGAAAAGGTGGAATCACTGATCTGCAAACCGTAGCCGTACGCTTCACAGAAAAGGCTTGCAAACTGGATGTCAAAGCCTGTAACCTGCCCATTATAAATGAAGGAATAGGGGGTCTGCGATGTAGATGTGGCCAGTGTCAGAATTCCGTTCTCTCCCTCTGAAGGAATCTCAAAGGCAGGCGGATGTGCTGTCACTTCCGCATCATCAACCCAAACCTTCTGCAAGTTTTCCAAGGTACCGTCTTCCATAGATTCGGCAATAAATCCGTTAAAAAGGGCCAGAAGCTCTGCAGCCGCAGGATCATCCTTTTTAAAAATAAATGCAAATGAATTATCAAAAACCGACGTATCGATCATTTTGATTTTGTCCGATTCTGCCAGCATATCTCTTGTAGAAGGCAAAGTATTCACGAAATAATCAATCTTATTTGCGATGAGGGCTTCCAGCAGGTCTGACTTGGTGTTAAAAAAGACTATCGGACTGTTGGGGAAATTTTTCCGGATTGCTTCTTCGTGAATAGATCCCGTCATAGCCCCTGCGCGAAGGCCGTCCAGTTCCTCATAGGTCTCCGGATAGATTCTGCTCTTCTCGGAACAGGCTGTTATTAGCATCAGAATTCCCAAAAGCAGGGCTCCGATGAGTATTTTTTTGATGCTGTAACATTTCTTTTTCATATTTGCTACCTTTATTTTCCAAATATATGGGCAGATCCATCAGCCCAGTCTATTCCATCCGGAAGAAAACCTTTTTCGCAAAATCGGATGTCTCACAAAAAGCCTTAACATCCCGGCTGCAGTGCCGGTACGCTTTTGCATATCTTCCTTGAATGATACCACAGAAAAAAGAAAAAGTACAGAATTATCCCGCAGAAAACGCCCCTTTATGAGGGAATGGAACGGAATATTCCTTCTTTCCTTCATAAAGAGGCGCATTTTCCTGCTTTTTCATTTTCAGAAAAAAGTAGGATGTCAGTTCAATCCGAAATCGAGTTTATTTCTCGTATTCCATGATTTTATTGACACGGCGGGCATGGCGGCCGCCCTCAAACTCCGTGGACAGCCAGACATCTGCGATTTCCAATGCCAGCTTTTCACCCAAAACCGCAGCACCCATGGCCAACATATTGGTGTCATTGTGCTGGCGGGTCATCCGGGCACTCATCAAATCCGAAACCAAGGCACAGCGAATACCCTTCACTTTATTGGCAGTGATGGAAACGCCGATGCCGGTGGTGCAGCAAACGATGCCCCGGTCACATTCACCGGAAGCCACTGCCAAAGCGGCAGGACCGGCAAAGTCGGGATAGTCACAGCTATCTTTGGAATAGGTTCCGAAGTCCTTGTATTCCAGACCGAGCTCGGTCAGGTGTTTCTTCAGGGCTTCCTTGAGATCATAAGCGCCGTGGTCACATGCAAGAGCAATCATATTTTTTATCCTCCACAAGAAGTTATTTACAAAATAAAAGTGCCAAAAGCAAAATACCGGAAAGAACCAAAAGTTCCGCTCTTCCTCCACGCCGAATCATAGGAGCTTCTAACGTAGAAAACCCGATAATGATACAGGCATTTGCGGGATAAACATAGCCGAAGATCCAATTAACCAATGACAGGAAGAAAAAGACAGCCCCGATTACACAGGAAAAACTGTGCAGCCGAACAGCCTGAACAACGCAGACCGGGAAAGTCAAAAGCAGCAGGGCAAGAGGGATGCATGGGGAATAAAGCACACCGAAACGCGGCAGAACAATGCCTAAATAACCGTTTTTTATTATCAGCCTGCTGAGAACGAAGAAAAGGAGAGCGAATAAAAACCAAAGGATCCTGAGGAGCAGCTTCTTATCTGAAAGTGCAAAGAGGAAGAAGCCCAGGCTGAATACCATCAGTCCCGTATCCTGGGTGCCCAAATCAGCAGCACCCAGGAGAATGGCACAGCAGGCCGAAAGGAGCGCTTCTCCCGTAAAGCGAAGCAGAGCAAAGGCTATGAAGGCGGCTCCCAGACAGCTCCAAATAAAGGTTGCCAGCTGATTTGTCCGCAGGAAGGCCAGGACTGCTGTTATCAGAAGAACGATTGCCAGTACAGGGACCGCGTTCAGCCTCAGGCCAAAGAGGCCGGGCCGGCTCCAACGGGGCTTATCCACCATGGAAATCCACTCCAGCGTTCCTTTTCTCGGAGCCATTTTAAGAAAATAGCAAACGACAAAAAGGACGATCGTCAAAAATTCCACTCCATAGAGGACCAAATTCATATAGAAATAGGCAAGGGAATAATCCATCTTTCTGGCTGCCTCCTACGAGCCGAAAATCCAGGCTATGATCTTTTGCATATCCCGATAACGGCCGATTTTTTCGTTGCAGGTGAAAACCCCAACCAAATAGATTTCACCACTCTCTTCCAGAATGGAAACCATGGAATTATGTCCGTTGAGAGAGCCGGTTTTCATGCCCTTCACACGGGAATCATAAAAATCGCTGTCTGAAAACAGCATCAGATTGCTGTTTTGCCATGTGATCGTATCTCCCGAAAGGAGGGTCTCCTTTAATTCCGAGAGGCCGCAGCAGGAACGAATCTCCGGGCATTCATAGGCTGCCAGAGTAAGGCGCGCAAGATCCTCCACAGTGGAAACATGCTCCGGATCCCGATAGCCATCCACCGTGGTGAAATGGCTGGACAGCATTCCCAGCTCAAATGCATAGTCATTCATGAGTTCCGTCATATAGCTCAGGCATTCATCTGCGGAAAGATCCGGGTTCCCAGAAGCTTTCCTGGCCGCCGCGACGGAAAGCGTATAAGCCGCGTCATTGCCGGAGGGAATCATCATGGCTTCAATGAGCTGCGCGACGGAAAGGGTGTAACTCTTATTCAGATAGGCAACGGAGGAATTCTCCGAAACTTTAAAAATCTCATTGCCGGGGGTGATTGCCTCATCCGGCTCCAAATACCGGAGAGCCGTGAGGATCGTCAGAAGCTTTGTAATGCTGGCGGGATATATCTTTTCCCCTTTCCCTCGGAGCATCCGCATCTCTCCGCTGTTCAGGCAGTAAACAAAACTCTGGCCGGACTCTAAATCCGGCTCGTCAGGGGAAGAACCAGGCTGCTCCAGAGCGTGATTCAGAAGGACCCCTGAAGGGATCAGGCTCTTGCGTATCCGGGGACCGGGCTGATCATAAAAGCTGGACTCCTCCTCTCCTCTGGGCGGAAAGGAAGCGAAAAAAGCAGAAAGGGATTCTTCGCTCTTCTCCTCCGCAGAAGCATCAGACTCAAAGAGAAGGCTATCCGCCTCCCACGGCTCTTCTTGCTGCAGAGGAAGCGCCTCCATAAGGAGGCCCAGATTCCCCGGCTCCGGCCTGCTCCAGGGGAGCGCACAGGAGGAAAGGCTCAAAAGAAGTGAAAGGCACAAAAGGAGCATTATGAACTTTTGAAAAGGCAGCTTTTTCATGGAAAAAACCTCTCATAAAGCACCACTCTAATTGCTGATTTTAGCATAAAAATGGCGAGAAAGCAAATGTTTTAAATGCTTTCTCGCCGTCAGGCCCTTCTAAAGCCCGTAGACATTAAAATAAAGTTGTTTGTCTTACGGACTTTATTGCGGCCTCATTGATTTAATCTAAAGCCCATAAACGCCAAAATCCGACTGTATTTAGGCTCCGAACTGCTTTTTCATTTTGTCCAGGAAGGACATGCGGCGGGAGGATGTGCTGCCGCCGGCCTCATCAAACTGCTTGAGAATTTCCTTTTGCTCCTTTGTCAGGTGAGAAGGAACCTCAACCGTTACGGTAACCAACTGATCGCCCCGGTTCTTATAACCCACATAGGGAACACCCTTTCCCTTGAAGCGGAAGGTCGTTCCCGTCTGGGTGCCCTCCGGAATCTTGTAACGAACCTTGCCATCCAGAGTGGGAACCTCAATTTCAGCGCCCAAGGCTGCCTGGGCAAATGTAATGGGCATTTCGCAGAGAACATCCGCTCCGCTGCGCTCAAAGAGCGCATGGGCCTTTACACGGACGCCTATCAAAGCATCCCCGCAGGGACCGCCATTGGAACCCGCAGAGCCCTCGCCCCGGACACGAACAGCCTGACCGTCATCAATGCCGCCGGGGATCTTCACATGAATCTTTTTATTGACCCGGACTTTTCCCCGTCCCCGACAGGTGCCGCAGGGTTCTTTAATAATCTTTCCCTTACCGCCGCATGCGGGGCAGGGAGAAGAGGACTGCATCTGCATGCCCATAAAATTCTGAACCGTCTGAACTGTGCCTCTGCCGTGGCAGCGGGAGCAGGTTTCTGCCTGCGTTCCCTCCTTGGCACCGCTGCCTTTGCAGGCAGCACAGGTTTCCACCCGGCCTACGGTAACATCCTTCTCGCAGCCGAAAGCTGCCTCTTCAAAAGTAATCTCCAGATTTGCGCTGACATTCTCTCCTTGACGGGGAGCGTTGCTCCGGGTTGAGCCTCCAAAGCCGCCAAATCCACCGCCGAAACCACCGCCGAAGATGTCCGAGAAAATATCTCCGAAGCCGCCAAAACCGGCACCGCCGCCCTGACCCGCTCCGAAATTCGGATCCACTCCGGCAAAGCCGAACTGATCGTAGCGGGATTTCTTATCCGGATCCGAGAGAATTTCATAGGCCTCACCGACCTCTTTGAATTTTTCCTCTGCCTCTTTATCTCCGGGATTGCGGTCAGGATGATATTTCAAAGCCAGTTTTCGATAGGCCTTTTTCAGTTCTTCCGCAGAAGCGCTCTTGTCAACGCCGAGAACCTCATAATAATCTCTTTTATTTTCGTTAGCCAACTTACCTCACCTCTATGGGAGATTGAAAAACGGCGTGATGGGAGGGCCAAGGCCCTCCCAATCTGCCGAAAGGAATCCTATTACTTGTTGTCGTCCACAACCTCGTAATCGGCATCCACCACATCATCGCCGCCGTTAGGCTGCTGCTGGCCGCCAAAGCCGCCGGCCTGACCGGGGTTACCCTGAGGCTGCTGCTGATAGAGCTTTTCGGAAATTGCATAAAAGGCTTTTGTAACTGCCTCTGTGGCAGCCTTGATGGCCTCAATGTCATTTCCCTTGTTCTTTTCCTTCAAATCCTCCAAAGCAGAGAGGACGGGAGCCTTGTCTGCCTCAGAAACCTTGTCGCCCAAATCTGCCAAAGTCTTTTCCGTCTGATAGACCATCTGGTCTGCAGCGTTGTGCGCATCGATCTCATCCTTGCGGGCCTTATCCTCAGCGGCATACTGCTCGGCGTCCTTGACAGCCTTGTCAATATCTTCCTGAGAAAGATTGGTGGAGGAGGTGATGGTGATATTCTGCTCCTTGCCGGTGCCCATATCCTTGGCAGAAACATTCACGATACCGTTGGCATCAATATCAAAGGTGACCTCGATCTGGGGCACGCCGCGGGGTGCGGGAGCGATACCGGTGAGCTGGAACTTGCCCAGGGTCTTGTTATAAGCAGCCATTTCACGCTCGCCCTGAAGAACATGGATTTCCACGGAGGTCTGATTATCTGCTGCAGTGGAGAAAACCTGGCTCTTCTTGGTGGGGATGGTGGTATTGCGGTCGATCAGGCGAGTGAAGACGCCGCCCATGGTTTCAATGCCCAGAGACAGAGGCGTGACATCCAGCAGGAGCACATCCTTTACATCACCGGTGAGCACGCCGCCCTGAATGCTGGCACCCATGGCCACGCATTCATCGGGGTTGATGCCCTTGAAGCCTTCCTTGCCGGTGATCTTCTTAACAGCATCCTGCACTGCAGGGATTCTGGAGGATCCGCCGACCAGGAGGATCTTGCTGAGCTCAGAGGCCTGAAGACCTGCATCGGAGAGAGCCTGACGGACAGGACCCATAGTAGCCTCTACCAGATGAGCAGTCAGTTCGTTGAACTTTGCGCGGCTCAAGGTGACATCCAGATGCTTGGGCCCGGTGGCATCCGCCGTAATATAGGGCAGATTGATGTTGGAAGAGGTCACACCGGAAAGCTCGATCTTGGCCTTTTCGGCAGCTTCCTTCAGGCGCTGCATGGCAACCTTATCGGAGCTGAGGTCGATGCCCTCTGCCTTCTTGAATTCCTGGACCAGATAGGCAATAACAGCCTCGTCAAAGTCGTCGCCGCCCAGCTTGGTATTGCCGTTGGTAGCCAAAACTTCAATGACACCGTCACCGATATCCAGAATGGAGACATCAAAGGTGCCGCCGCCCAGGTCATAGACCATGATCTTCTGGTCGGTCTCTTTATCAATGCCGTATGCCAAAGCTGCAGCAGTGGGCTCGTTGATGATTCTCTTGACTTCCAGACCTGCAATCTTGCCGGCATCCTTGGTAGCCTGACGCTGGGCATCGTTGAAATAAGCAGGAACCGTGATGACCGCTTCCGTGACAGGGCCGCCCAGATAAGCCTCGGCGTCTGCCTTCAGCTTCTGAAGAATCATAGCGGAAATTTCCTGGGGAGTATAGTTCTTGGAATCAATAGCGACCTTATAGTTCTCACCCATGTGGCGCTTGATGGAAGAGACAGTTCTCTCATGGTTGGTAACAGCCTGGCGTTTTGCAACCTGGCCCACCATACGCTCGCCGGTCTTGGAGAAAGCCACTACAGAAGGAGTGGTCCGATTGCCTTCGGCGTTGGCAATCACAACAGGTTCGCCGCCTTCCATAACGGCGACGCAGGAATTGGTTGTACCGAGATCAATACCGATAATCTTAGACATAATTTCTTACCTCCATATATCTTAGGTTAATTGTTTACAAATTTAATTGGCCACCTTGACCATGGCAAAACGGATGACCTTTTCTCCCTTTATGAAGCCCTTTTGGAAAACATCCGTAATGACATTCTCTCCCAGGGATTCATCCTCCGTATGCATGACGGCATTGTGCCGTTCCGGATCAAAGGTCTCGCCCGGCTCACCGTAGGCAACCACATCACATTTCTTCAGGGTCTCCTCCATGGCGGTCATGATCATCTCAACGCCTTTTTTATAGGCCTCATCGGCAGTTTCCTGCTTCAAAGCCCGCTCCAGATTGTCATAGATGGGAAGAATCTTCTGCAGCGTATCTGCCACCGCATCCGTATAGATATGATCCTTTTCTTTTGCTGTCCGCTTCCGGTAGTTATCGTATTCAGCAGCCAGGCGGAGACGGCTGGACTTTTCCTCTTCCAGCTCTGCCCGGAGCTTTTCCATTTCTTCATTCTGTTTCTCGGCCTTGCGGTCTTTTTTCTTTTTGGATTTTTCTTCCGTGGGAGCTTCGGGAGCAGCCTCTTCGACGCCTTCTTCTTTTACTTCTTCTTGAATCTTTTCTTCTTCTGCCATTTAGGGGTTCTCCTTTTCTTCTTTTGCTGCAGGCAGCTCCTGCTTTCCGAACATTTTGGCAAGACCCTCCGCAAAATAGCTGAGTCTTGCGGTAATCTGGGCGTAATCCATTCTCGTGGGACCCACGACACCGATCATGCCCTGCATACCGTCGCCGATATCAAAGCGGGTCATCACCACGCTGGTATCCTTCAATTCCTTGGCTACATTTTCAGGCCCAACCAGAATCTGGGTTTTCTGTGTCAGCGCCGGAAGCTTGGTGATCACTTCTTCATCCAAACCCGACAGCATCATTTGCGCTTTCTCAATGGACTGATACTCCGGCTGCGCCAAAAGCTTGGCCTGTCCGGTGAGATAGACCTCTCTTCGCTGCTCCTGCAGGAGATGCATGAGATAGTCCACAATGACGGGGACCAAAGCTCCGGCATTCCCGGAAGAGCGCTGAACCTTACCCAGCAATTCAGGGGTCAGCTCTTCTGCCGTAATTCCCGTGAGACTGGCATTTAATACTGCCGAAAGGACCTTCAGATCCTGCTCCCCAAGCTCCATAGGAAGCTTGATAAGCTTGTTTTTAACCTCCTCGGAATCCATCATCACCACCAGGATGACACCGCCGCTGCCGGCGGGGATCAGTTCAAACTGGCGCACCGTAGCTGCTGCCTTCCGAGAGGTCATTGCATAGGCCGGGAGGTTCGTCATCTGAGAAACCAGCTTGCCCATCTGCGCAATGGCAGAATCAAACTGCTGCAAGCGGCCTTCCATGGCATCCTTCAGAGCATGGGTCTCATCTACAGATAGGCGATACTCCTGCATCAGCTCATCAATATAAAAACGGTAGCCTGCCGCAGACGGAATTCTTCCCGCAGAGGTGTGGGGCTGCTCCAAATAACCCATGCCGGTCAAATCTGCCATTTCGTTGCGGATTGTGGCGGAGGAATAGTTCATGTCAGGCATTTCCGAAATGGTTTTGGAGCCGACAGGCTCCGCATCCCGAATGTAGCTTTCCACGATGACCGAGAGGATTTTCTTCTTTCGATCCGTCATTTCCATGGGAGGAGCTCCTTTCTGATGTTAGCACTCGTACTCTTTGAGTGCCAAGCGTAGTTTAGCACTCTCCGCGGAGATTGTCAATAGTGCGGGAAGAAATATTTTCATATATGAAAAAGAGCCCTTGCAGGCTCTTTTCGAATTCTTTATTCAAGTCTTTTTTTCAAAGCGCTGTCCGCAGCGGGGACAGTGAATGGAAAGCTTGCCCTTCTTTCGGGGGACCCGTACTGTGCTTCCGCAGCCCGGGCAGAGGAAATAGCGGCTCTTACGGTCCGTGAAAAATTTTTTCAGGCAGAAATAGGCCGATGCTTCCCGCTGGCGGGCGGAGATATTCCGGGAGAAGAAGCGAACAATGGCATAGATCAGACAGAAATAGCTGAGGAAATAAAGAGGGGCCAGCTTTGAAACAATGCCGCAGAGAATATTTACCGCCAGAGCGACGACCAATAAAGCAAGGTTCAAACGGTCGCTTCCGTAGCGGCCGCACATGAAGCGGCGGAAAGACTCCCCGATTTTATAAAAGAAATTTCTCACTTGACTCTCCTCCAAAGGAACATCCGAACTTGCCTCTTATTATATTCCCTTTCCTCTCCTTTTCAAGAGAAGGGGGAAAGAGTTTACGGAATGTTCAATTTTCCCGGGAAATTCCTTGCTGCAAAGGGAATTTTTCCGATTTTTCTCTTTACAAAATCTACGATGCGTGTTATAATACCTCGGCATTTGAATGCACACCCGTTTCACGGTTCCGGGACTTTCCTCTTTTTGAGGTTTTCTGCCGGCCCGGTTCTGAGATACGGGAGAATAATTGAAAGGTGGAAAAAGAAATGATTTCCAAAGAAAAGAAAGCTCAGATTATTGCCGAGAACGCAACCTGCGAAGGCGACACCGGTTCTCCCGAGGTCCAGATTGCTATCCTGACCGCCCGTATTGCCGAGCTCACCGAGCATCTCCGTGTTCATAAGCTGGACACCCACTCCCGTCGTGGTCTTCTCATGATGGTTGGTAAGCGCAGAAGCCTCCTTGACTATCTGGCCAAGAAGGACATTAACCGCTACCGTGCTTGCATTGCCAAGCTGGGCATCCGTAAATAAGTTTTCTTTGGCAGGGTGGTGGATATGCCACCCTGCCTTTTCACCGTTCTTTCCTGTGCGGGGGACCATTTAGCAATTGAAAGCGCAGCCGATTCCCCGGCTGTTTCAGCTTCGCTTTCAAGTGCTAAACCTCCCGTGCGGAATCAATAAAAATCTAACAGGAGGAAACACAATGATTACGAAAAAGCAATATCCCAAGCATCAGGTTTTTGAAACCGAAATCGGCGGCCGTACCTTCACCGTGGAAGTCGGCATGGTTGCAGAACTGGCGGATGCGGAATGTATCTGCCGCTACGGTGACACCGTGGTCCTGACCACCGTGACCTGCTCTCCCATTCCCAAGGCCGGCATGGACTATTTCCCCCTCACCATTGAGTTTAACGAGAAGCTCTACGGTGTCGGCAGAATCCCCGGCAGCTTCAACCGCCGCGAGGGCAAGCCCTCCGACAAGGCCATTCTTGTCATGCGTCTGATCGACCGCCCCATGCGTCCCTTCTTCGATGACGAACTCCGGAACGATGTTGTCATCTCCAGCACTCCCTTCGTTGTGGATCAGGAGAATCCCGTGGAAGTAGTTGCTTCCCTGGGTGCCTTCATTGCCACTGCCTGCTCCAGTGTTCCCTGGAACGGCCCCATGGCCACCACAGAGGTTGCCTATCTGAACGGCGAATACATCATCAACCCTTCCTGCGAACAAAGAGCTAACGCGGAAATGTTCTGCACCATTGCCTCCACTGCGGAAAAGGTCGTCATGATCGAAACCGAGGCAAAAGAGATCTCCGAAGAGATTCTCCTGGGCGGCATTGAACTTGCCCACGAAACCAACAAGAAGATCGTTGCCTTCATCAACACCATCGTAGCTGCCATCGGCAAGCCCAAGTTTGAGTTTGAAAAGGCTGCCGTAAACCACGAGCTTCTGGATGACCTCTGCAGCTATGGCATGGACCAGATCGAATATGCTCTGGATACCGATGACAAGAACATCCGTGAGGAGCGCCTCACCGCAGCCCGGGTGGACTTTGCAGACAAATTTGCAGAAAAGTACGAAGACTTTGAAGAGAATATTGAAGTCTGCCTCTACAAGATGCAGAAGAAGGTCGTCAAGAAGTGGCTCCTGGCAGGCAAGCGTGTAGACGGCCGTCAGATGGACGAAATCCGTCCTCTGGATGCCCAGGTCAGCGTTCTTCCCAGAGTTCACGGTTCCGGCCTCTTCACCCGCGGGCAGACCCAGGTCCTCTCCGTATGCACCCTGGCAACACTCTCCATGAACCAGAAATTGGACACCATCTTCCCCGAGGAAGAGAAGCGTTATATTCACCACTACAACTTCCCCGCATACTCTACCGGTGAGGCAAGAGCCAGCCGCTCTACCGGCCGCAGAGAAATCGGGCATGGCGCTCTGGCCGAAAAGGCCCTGGTTCCCGTCCTTCCCAGCGTGGAAGAATTCCCCTACTGCATCCGTGTGGTATCTGAGGTCCTCTCCTCCAACGGTTCTACCTCTCAGGGTTCCATCTGCGGTTCCACCCTTGCTCTGATGGACGCAGGCGTTCCCATTAAGCGTCCCGTGGCCGGCATCTCCTGCGGCCTGATCTCCGACAAAGAGACCGGCGAATGGAGAACCTTTACCGACATCCAGGGCGTTGAGGACTTCCACGGCGAAATGGACTTCAAGGTTGCCGGTACCACAGAGGGCGTCACTGCCATTCAGATGGACCTGAAGAATGACGGCCTGACCATGGAAATCATTGCAGATGCTCTGGAACGCTGCCGCAAGGCTCGCCTAGAGATCCTCAATGAGATCATGATCCCCTGCATTCCCGCTCCTCGGCCGGAGGTTTCTGAGTTTGCTCCCAAGATGATCACCATGCAGATCGCTGTGGATCAGATCCGTGAGGTCATCGGCTCCGGCGGCAAGACCATTCAGAAGATCTGCGCAGAAACCGGCGCTAAAGTGGACATCAATGATGACGGCAGTATCTTTATTGCCGCTGTGGATTCTTCCGCAGCTTACGCCGCCAAGAAGATGATTGACGACATCTGCTTTGTTCCCGAAGTCGGAAAGCTCTACTTCGGTAAGGTCGTCCGTATTCTTCCCATCGGTGCCTTTGTGGAACTGGCCCCCGGCAAGGACGGCATGATTCACATTTCCAAGCTGGAAAACCACAGAGTGGAAAAGGTGGAAGATGTGGTCAACATCGGCGATATGGTTTGGGTCAAAGTCACGGAAATTGACGAAAAGGGCCGCATCAACCTGAGCCGCAAGGATGCTCTGAAGGAGCTGGAAGCCCAGCAGAAATAACAGCAAAGAAACAAAGGGTCGGCTGATGATTCAGCCGACCTTTTTTTATTATGGATCATGGGAAAAGCCCCGACTGAAAAGGCTCAGTCGGGACTTTTGTTTTCAGATTACAGGCGCTCAGCCTTGTAGATATCCAGGAAATACTTGTAGGTGTCCACCCGGAGCTCGCCGCAGGCCAGCTCGTCACAGGCGATATAGGCGTTGTTATGCATATTCAGCGCGGAGATGGTCCACATCTGGTTGAGACCGCCCTCGATGCACTCCTTCAGAGCTCTTGCCTTGTGGTGACCGTTGATCAGCAGAAGAACTTCGCGGGAATCACAGACAGTACCGACACCGACGCTGAGGGCCTTGGAGGGAACCTGGGTGGGGTCGTTATCAAAGAAGCGGGAGTTGGCGATCTTCGTATCCTCGGTAAGGTCGCGAACACCGGTGCGGGAGGTCAGAGAGGTGAAGGGCTCATTGAAGGCGATGTGGCCGTCAACACCGGAACCGCCCAGGAAGAGGTCGATGCCGCCGTAGGAAGCGATCTTGGCCTCATAGCGGGCGCACTCTGCCTCCAGATCCTCGGCCATGCCGTTGAGGATGTTCACATTCTCGGCAGGGATATCGATATGATCAAAGAAATTGTCATGCATAAAGGCCCAGTAGCTCTCGTGATGGGTGCGGGGCAGGCCCACATACTCGTCCATGTTGAAGGTGACGACATTTTTGAAAGTGACCTTGCCGGCTTTGTTGGCCTCAATGAGGCGCTTGTAAACACCGAGGGGAGAGGAACCGGTGGGCAGTCCCAGAACAAAGGGCTTGTCACCCTTGTGGGAGTTGATGGCATTCATGATGTGGTTGGCAGCCCACTCACACATCTTGTCATAGTCTTTCTGGATGATTACTTTCATGTTTTACGCTTCCTTTATTTTTTTTAAATTTTTACGCTTTATATTCTCAGGGTGAAGATGTCACCGCGAATATACTGGTCTGAATTGTGAATAGGCCGTCCCTGGGCATCATAGACCACCTCATGGAGGAAAAGAAGAGGTTCTCCCAGGGTGACCTTCAAAGCAGCAGCTTCCTCCTCTTTGGCGAAGACGAGAGAAAGGTCATGGCTTGCAGAAACCGCCTCCACGCCATAGCCCCGCAAAAGGTTATAAAGAGATCCGTTCAAATCGCAATCCGGCAAGTAAGAAAAAGCCAGAGAGAAACGGTTGGTTTCCAGAACAACGGGAATTCCGTCTGCCATACGAAGACGGCGAAGCTCCACCAAATTGGAGTCCTCCCGAATCCGAAGTTCCTTCCTGTCCCGAATGCTTGCGGGGCGTTCCCCGGAAAAGAGGACCCTGGTGGAGGGCCGTTTTCCCAGACGCTCGCAGGCTTCGTGAAAGGAATTGATGGGTTTTTGATTTCCGTGAGGGACCGCAGGAAGGGCCGCAAAGGTCCCCATTCCCTGCTTCCGCAGGAGAAGGCCCTCTTCCACCAGATTCTCTACTGCATGGCGGACGGTGATCCTGCTGACCCCGTACTCTGCACAAAGCTCTGCCTCCGTGGGGATCTTTTCCCCGGGGAGCCAGCGGCCGGACTCCAACCCTTCCCGCAGATGGGTAAGAAGCTGATAATAAAGGGGCGCCGGCCCTGCCGTATCCAAAGCCGTCATTGTTTTTCTACGATCCGGTCCGCATCCTTATAGATGCAGTTTTCCGGAACCACACCGCGGACACAGGATGTCGGGTAGACATTGCTGTGACGGCCGATGACCGTTCCGGGGTTCAAAACGCTGTTGCAGCCGATCTCTGCATAATCGCCCAGCATGGCGCCGACCTTCTTGCGGCCCGTTTCCAGCTCTTCACCTTGGTTGTGAATCCAAACCGGCAGCTTATCGCTCTTCACATTGCTGGTGACAGAGCCCGCACCCATGTGGCTCTTATAGCCCAAAATGGAATCGCCCACATAGTTGAAATGCGGAACCTGGACATTATCAAAAAGAATGACATTTTTCAACTCTGTGGAATTGCCCACCACACAGTTTTTCCCAACCAGGGCATTTCCCCGGATAAAGGCGCACTGGCGGACTTCCGTTCCATGGTCAATAATACAGGGGCCTTTGATATAAGCCGAAGCAAAAACCGCAGCATCCTTGGCAATCCAAAGATCCTCTGCAGGGTGGTCAAACTCCTCGGGAGAAAGGGTCTCGCCGATCTTCAGAATCAGATCTCCGATTCCTGCCAAAGCTTCCCAGGGATAGGTAAAGGACTGCAGATACTCCCCTGCCCGGCTATGACTGAGATCATAGAGCTTCTGAACGGTAATATCTGCCATCACTTTACCTCCAGGAGATGTCCGGATTGCTGCATGGCATCCAACATCCTCTCAACCATTTTCCTGCAGAGCTCCTTCGTGGGTGCCTCTGCCATGACCCGCAGAACAGGCTCTGTGCCGCTCTTGCGAAGCAGGACCCGGCCTTCGCTGCCCAATTCCTTGCTGCAGGCACTGACCGCCTCCATGACAGCGGGATCATTCAATGTCTCGTCCTTATCGTCCACTCTCACATTTTCCAGTACCTGGGGATACATAGTGACAGGTGCCGCAAGGACACTGAGAGGAAGCTGCGTCTCCACCAAAATATTCATCATAATAACGGCCGTGATCAGACCGTCGCCGGTGTGGGCGTACTTTCTGAAGATGATATGGCCGCTCTGCTCTCCGCCGATCATATGGTCATAGGCCTTCATGTTTTCATAAACATAACGGTCTCCTACGGCGGTTTTTTCATAGTTAATTCCGGCGGCATCCAAGGCCTTGTAGAGGCCGAAGTTGCTCATGACCGTTGTAACCACCGTATTGCTGGGAAGCTGCCCATGAGCCTTCATATGCTTGGCGGCAATGTACATAATCACATCGCCGTTGACCTCCTTGCCGTGCTCATCCACAGCAAGGCAGCGATCTGCATCCCCGTCAAAGGCAAAGCCCACATCCAGCTTGTTATCCACAACGAAGTTCTTCAGATCCTCCAGGTGCGTTGACCCGCAGCCCAGATTCACATTTACGCCATCCGGAGTATTATTGATGACAAAGGTTTTGGCACCCAAGGCATCAAAAACGGCCCGGGCAATCATCCAGGAACTGCCGTTGGCACAGTCCAGACCCACTCTGCAGCCATCGAAGCTTCGGCGGGAAATGGATGTTAAATAGCCGATGTAACGGTTTCTGCCGTTATAGAAGTCAACCGTCTTGCCGATTTTTTCGCCTGCCGCCGAAGGCAGCTCCGCAGGCTCCCCGTCAATATAACGCTCTATCTCGCCGAGAAGGGCGTCGTTCATCTTTTCGCCATTCTCATTCATGAGCTTAATGCCGTTATCATAGAAGGGATTGTGACTGGCGGAAATCATCACACCGCAATCAAAATTCTCGGTTTTCGTAATGAAGCTGACACAGGGTGTCGTGGTAACATGCAGAAGGTACGCATCTGCGCCGGAGGATGTGATCCCGGCAGCCAAAGCGTTTTCAAACATATAAGAGGAACGGCGGGTATCTTTCCCGATAACGATCTTTGCGCCCTCATGCTGCTGCGCGTAATAGTAGCCTAAAAAGCGGCCGATCATAAACGCATGCTCTGCACGAAGAACAACACCGGCCTTGCCGCGGAAGCCGTCAGTACCAAAATACTTACCCATCTTTTTCCTCCTAAAGGATGAAGCATGACACGCGCCGTGGGAAGAAGCCCAGGGCTTTTAATCTTTCAGGCACTATTATATACAGTTTCCACAGGCTGTCAACATAATGTTATATAACATCTTATTTATATTCCGGCAAAAAGAATCCTTTGAAAAAGTTTTTCTTTCCTCTTTGCGGATTTTATGATAGGATAAGGGGGAATCCTATTCGGGAGGTTCCAGATGTACCAAGGAAAACGAACGATAAACCCGGAAAGATCCGAACAGCCTGCCGAAGGCGCAGAAAAAAACACTGCCAAAGAGCCGCGAACTCCCGCACAAAAAGCCCATAAGGCGAAGGTCGTCATCGGGAGTACCGTTGCAGTTGTTTTCATCGCTGCGTTTCTTCTGGCCGCCGGGGCCATTTTCCGCTTTATCAAACAATTGTCCGGCTATGACCCCTCCATAAACAAAGAGGAGGCAGAAGTCCAGAAAAGCTCCGAGTCCAGTTGGCAGGACAGCGAGAACCAATATTTTTTGGATACTGTCCCCTATGACCCGGAAAAGTTCAGCCGGGATGAAAAGGGCCGCATCCACTATGAGGACGAAAACTACAGAAGTGAAAACGGCATTGATGTCTCCCTCTGGCAGGGAAATGTGGACTGGAATGCCGTGAAAGCGGACGGCATTGATTTTGTCCTGATCCGTGTCGGCTATATGAATTATGAATCCGGGGAAGTGAATTTTGACTTCCGCTACCATGAGTATCTGGAGGGTGTTCAGGCTGCGGGGATCCCCTTTGGATTATATTTCTATTCCAATGCCGTTACTACCGAGGAAGCGCTGTTCGAAGCGGAATCCCTGGTGAAGCTTCTGGGGGACGCAAAGCCCACCCTTCCCATCTTTTATGACTGGGAGCGAACAGACCGGGAGGGTGACCGCACCTATGAAGCAGATGCTTTCATGATCTCCGCCATCTGCCGGGTTTTCTGCGATACCGTGGAAGAAGCCGGCTATGAAAGCGGTGTTTACCTGAACAGCTATCTGCTGCAAAATGATGTTCGGAATGATCTCCTTACAAATTACCGCATCTGGATGGCAGAGTACGACGATGCGCCCACCTGTACCGGCCAGTACGAATTCTGGCAATATACAAACGAGGGCAAGGTGGACGGGATCCAGGAGCAGGTTGATCTGGATCTTCGCTTCGTGAAAAAATAGCCTGTTAGGCTGACCTCCGGCAACATCATATTTTTCTGCTGTAAAAGCAAGAACAGCTCTGTGAGAATTCTCACAGAGCTGTTCTTTTATCTTTTTCACTGTTCTTCCTTTTCAAGATCCTTTGCAAGCTTGTGGGCCTTCGCAATGCAGAACTGCATCAGGACCATCACAAGAGCGGAAAGAGCAGAGAGGATCAGGAGGATGCTTTTATAGGAGCCGGTCAGATCAAAGATGCTGTTGACCAGCGGCGCTCCCAAGGCATATCCGGCCGTATTAAAAGAAATAAAGAGACCCAATATCTTCGCATAGGACTCCGAACCGAAGAGATCCAAAACAATAAGGGGAATCATAATGGTTTCCAGCGGGGCAGCAAAAGACTCCAGGATACTGTAGATCATGGCCATGGAATTATTGGAAACGAGACCCAATACCGCCGTTGCAATGACCGTGCAGACACCGCAGAAAAGCATGGTGCTGGAAAGTCCGGACTTATCAAAGAAGAAACCGGTGAAAAGCTTGGCACAGGCAAGCGTAACCGAATGGATGCTGAGGCAGGTGGCGATAAAGGCAGGATCGATCCCGCAATCCTTCATGTGGGCACTGGAAATTCCGCCGGTGGACTGGAGAATAAGACCCGTGAGGAAAACACAGGCTGCGGCCAAATAGAAGTAGCTTTTCTTGCTTGCTTCCTTCAGGGAAATCCCCTTCCAGGAATTTCCTCTCTTTGCCTTGGCGACTTTATCCCGGCCCAGAGGTTCCAGACCGAGTTCTTCCGGTGAATTGCGCAAAAAGAGAACAACGAGAACGCCGCAGGAAGCAACAACGATTGCGGAAACACGGTAGGCAAGACGCCAGCCGTCGGAACGGCTGTTGAGAATAGGAGAAAAAATCTGGCTTGCCAGAGCAGCGCCGAGACCGTTCGCTGCAAGAATAAAGCCCATAATGGTTCCCTTGGACTTGGTAAACCATTTTTCCACCACATAACCTACCAAAGAGGTCGTCGTCCAGGAGAGGCCGATTCCCAGGAAAAAGCCCCCCAGATAAAAGCCGGCCAGGTTTTTCGCAAAGGAAGTGATCAGGGCAAAGGCTATCAGCGCTACAAAGCCAAAGGCAACCATCTTCCGGGGTCTCCAGCGGACGATCAAAAAGCCGAAAAAGATGTTAACAACGGCAGTGGTGACATAACGAACAGAATCCGCGATAGAAAACAAGCTGCGGGAAATCCCAAGATCCTCTGTGATCGGCGCCAGAAAAAGGCTCTTTGCGGAACTGCAAAAACCCAGGACGCAGAATATCATCATAAAGCAGAGGGCAAAAACTACCCAGCCATAGAAGAATTTCCTCGGTTTTTGCTCATCCATAATACTTTTCATAAAAGAGCTCCTTTCAGCGGCGGAAGGGCCGGACTTTCGGGGGAATTTACCGCAAGAACAAAATGCCGGACAAGTTATTCAGCAGACTGTATTATAGCACAAAATGAAAGCTGCGTCAAAGTCACAAAGGTCCTATATTTCGGGCAGAAGAAAGGGCGATTTTATGCAAAGAAACGAAAAAGGCATGAAAAAGGAAGCACAGAAAACCTTTTTCAGGTCTCTGTGCTCCTTTTTTCAGCTATTTTGCAATGCGCCCTTTAAAACTGTTTTAAATCAGCCCTTCACGGCGCCGGCGGTAATGCCTTCAACAAACATCTTGTTCAGGCAGGCGAAAAGAATAATCATCGGCATGATAGCAAGCAAGGTACCGGCCATCATCAGGTTGTACTGAGAAGCACCTGCGCCGCCGGAGTTCTGAAGACGAACAACGGCAACAACCAACGTGGTATATTTGGGATCGCCGGAAAGAACAAGCTTCGGGAGCAGGTAGTTGTTCCAGCTTCCACGGAAGGACATAAGTGAGATCGTTGCAAGAATGGGCTTGGAGAGAGGCAGAATAATACGATACCAGATTGAGAAGAAGTTACAGCCGTCAATCTTTGCCGCATCATCCAAATCGTGGGAAATCGTTTTCAGATACCCCATTGTAAGGAAAAGGTTTGAAGCTCCGCTCATCATACCCTGCATAATAGCAAGCCCTACAAGGTTGTTTAAATGAAGCGTAGAGGAAAGTCTTACCAGAGGATACAAGGTAATGGAGCCTGCGCCGATAAACATGGTGCAAAGGAAAATCCAGTAAATCAGATCCTTGCCCGGGAAATTACCTCTCTGGAAGCAGTATGCGCTCATGGAGGTGAAGATGAGAACAACTAAAACCGTGAGTGAGGAAACGATAAGGGAGTTTAACGTGTAGTCCTTGTAGCTGGTGGATGAGTTAAGAGAAGTGCCGCTCATGCCCCAGACGGTTTTGATATTGTCGAAGGTGGGGTTTTTAGGAATCAGATTAATGCTGCCGGAAGCAATTTCCTTGTTGGTTTTAAAGGCACCGGAAACGGTGTAAAGAAGGGGGAAAATCTCGATAATAACCATTATAACAAGGAAGATATAGCAGCCGATCATAGCTCTTTTAGTCATTTTAGTCATAGCTCAACTCTCCCTTCTTATTAATATACATCGCTGGACTTGCGAGTCGCGCGCAGGTAAACCAAGGTTACAATTGAAAGGATCACTGCGGTAACAAGCGTGAGAGCTGCGGCATAGCCGTAGTTCTTAACACCGCCTCCGGCAACATCGCCGAAGAACTGGTTATAAATGTATGTCATCATAACCTCTGTCTTGCCGGCAGGCCCGCCCTTTGTCAGGGTGAGAACCAGGTCCGTAACCTTAAGAGAACCCAGAATAGCGTTCATAACGACCATCTGCAGAACCGGCCCCAGGAGAGGGATGGTGATGCTGAAAAACTGACGCTTCGGCGTAGCACCGTCGATGGCAGCAGCCTCATACATCTCCGGAGAAATACTTTGCAAACCTGTCATGAAAAACAGCATATTAACACCGAAGTTCTCCCAGATGGAGGCTATCATAACAACAATCATGGCAGAGGCGCCTCCGGAGAACCATTTAACCGGTGTGGCTCCGAGGAACTTCAATACCGAGTTAACAACACCGTTGTTGTGGTTGAAGAGATAGTTGAAGATAACGCCGATGATTGCAACGGAAACCATTGAGGGCATAAAGTACGCACCGCGGAAGAAATCTCTGCCCTTAAGCTTTCTTGTAAGGATAAAGGCAAGAACCAGAGCCAGAGGAATTTCAACACAAAGCTTTCCGATAGCAAAAACGAAAGTGTTTTTCACGGATTGCCAGTATTTGGGAGCACCGGTAAGAACTCTCTTTATGTTTGCAAGACCGACCCATCTGATCTCGCCAAAGCCCTTATACTTAACGAAGCTGAATCTTAAAACCCAGCACAAAGGGTACACGACAAACAGAGCCAAACCGATGACCGATCCCGCTATCATCAAGTAGCTGATGATAGTATCTCTTGTGTTAAGCTTCTCATTTTTTAGTCTCACTGAAACAAACGACCTCCTAACAATCCTCCCCGCCCGAAAAATAACAGAGAGAGGGATTTAAAGAATTCCGGGCACTACCCCGATGCATAATAATGACTTTTTTATAATACATGAGAAACAAACATCTGTCAATATGCCGGCAACAAAAAAACATCAGAAAAAATGTTCTGATGCTTCCGATGCTAATATATATTAATAATGTATATTCATGATGAAACGGAGATCATTCAAATGTTTTTCGTTTCGTTGTTCATTTTGTATAGTCGATACTTGATTTCGTTTGGTTGACGCCGTGTTTTTTTGGTAATTATGAGCAATATCGCTAAAAATATGGCGATATTTGCAGATTACTAATTATATGGTTGACAAATGACAGAATCAAATGTAATATAATTGTTATCCTGCTCGGAAGAGCAAAATAAAATAGGAGGAAATATCATGAAGAAAATCTTAGCACTGCTTCTCGCTTGCGTGATGATCTTCGGTCTCGTCGCTTGCGGTGCCAAGGAAGAAGCACCCGTTGAAGAGCCCAAGGAAGAAGCAAAAGAAGAAGCAAAAGAGGAAGCCAAGGAAGAAGCTAAAGAAGAAGCTGCTCCCGAGGAATCCAAGGAAGTAATCGAAATCACCTATGCTTGCACCATCGGCGCTTACCTGGCAAAGCTCCAGGAAAAGGTTGATGAGTACAACGCCGGTGTCGGTGCCGAGAAGGGCGTTTTCATCCGTCTTGACTCCTACATCAACGAAGGCTCCGCCGGTTATGAGCCCCTGCTCGCTGCAGGTCAGTATTACGACATCATTGATGGCGGCGGCTCTCAGGCATGGTGCGAGAATGGCTGGGTTGCAGACCTTGAAGAAATCGCCAAGGACTACCCCGATCTCCAGACCCTTATCGACGCTTACAAGCCCTACGCAAGAGAAGGTGTTGGTCTCGTTGAAGGCGTTATGACCAACTTCCCCCTCGAAGTTCTCCCCATCAAGATGGCTGTTAACCTCGACCTCCTGGAGAAGTACGACTGCGAAATCCCCACCACTTGGGATGAGCTGCTTGCAGTAGCTGAGAAGATCAGCACCGAATCCGGCGGCACCGACTACGGCTATGGCCTCACCAACTGGAGCGCTCTGTACCGTCGTCTTACCTTCAAGGCAACCGCTGCTTCCAATGAGAACTACTGGTGGGATCCCAACACCGAGACCTACTCCTTCTCTCAGTACAAAGAGCCCATGGAGGCTATGAAGAAGATGGCCGACGAAGGCTGGGCAATCGGTCTGGACGATCTTGCAATCGATCCTATCCGTGCACAGTTTGCTGAAGGCAACGTAGCAATGTTCCCCGCACCTTCCTACGACTTCGCAGTTTACACCACTCAGTTCCCCTGCGACTTCAACTTCACCTTTGTTGATATGCCCGTTTACGGCGACGACGCCGGCAAGTACTACGGCGCTTGCATCGAGCGTGGCAACAACTCCATCTGCCTGCCCGCATTCGAAGCTGCAGATCAGGCCAAGAAGGACGCTATTGTTGAAGCATTCTGCTTCCTCAACAGTGATGAAATGAACAAGGCTATCTACGCTATTGGCGGTATCATCCCCATCCGTGCAGAACTGATGGACGGCGTTGAGCTCGAAATCGACGAGAAGCTCCAGCCCATTTGGCTCGCACTTTCCGACACCAATGGCTACGGCTCTTACCCCGAGTATCCTGATTCTGTTATCGTTGATAACCTTGAAGAAGGCCCGTGGGGTCAGAAGTACGACGCTGTATTCTCTGCATTTATGCACGGCGAATGCACCTGGGACGAGGCTGTAGCAGATATCGAAGAGCGCTACAACGCTGCTTATCAGGCAACCAAGGAAGAGAACATTGTTGATCTGAGCCGCTACACTACTGCCTACGAGCACAAGGCAAAGTAATTATTGATTAATTACGAATGGCGGAAGAGCTGAAAAGCTCGTTCACCAAGGGATTTAGATCCTGAAAACCTCGGCATAGCTTACAGCAATGTAGGCTATGCCGTTTTTCTTTGTAAAGCTAAAGAGCCGTCTAAGAATTATTTCTTGTCGGAACAGAAAAAACGAGCAAAAATACCCGGGATAGAATCCATGTTCTATCCCGGGCTTGCTTTTTGCTGTCCGTTTTTATTTGATCGCCGTTCCGCAGGGAATGGAATCATCCACAAAAATCACCTTGCAGCCGCAGGCATTATTGGTGCCCGCCAGGAGCATTCCCTGAGAAGTGACGCCGGTAATCCTCGTTGGCTTCAGGTTGGCAACCACGATGATCTTTCTGCCCACCAGATCCTCCGGCTTATATTCCTCCTTGATGGAGGAAACGATGGTGCGCTCACCCAGGCCGTCATCCAGGGTCAGCTTCAGGCAGGAATGGGATTTGCGGATCTCCTGGGCCTTGAGCACCTTGCAGACACGAAAATCCAGCTTTGCGAAGGTATCCAGGTCAATTTCTTCCTTGACAGGCTGCACAGGATCCGGATCCCCATAAACCTTTTCAGCCTTGACTTCTTCCTCCGGGGCTGCTGCGGCGGCATCCTTGGCCTTTTCTTCTTCTGTCTGCGGATAGGAGAAATCCAGGAGGCCGAGATAGCGCTCTTTTTCAATGGCATAGAGGAAGAGGTAGAGCCGGGGGCCCTTTTCCCTGTCGATCAGAAGGCGGTAAACATTCTTGAAGAAGGTTCCCTGTCTTGCCTTCAGTTCCTTGCTTCCGGGCTCCAGACCCCAGACCTTCGCCGAAATGGCATAAAGGTTGGTGTTAAGCTCATCCAGAGAATAGCCCTCCGTGGAGAGATAGGCATGAAGAAGCTCCAGTTCCTTTTTCTCTTCCTCACCCAGAGCGTCATATACCTCAAAATTACGGGTCCCGCGGAGACGGTTCACCTGGTCCGGAGCACACTGCTCCAGCCAGAAACGGGCGCGGTCCAAACGGTCTGCAAACTGGGCCTCCGTATAAGGGGTCCCGATTTTTTCAAAAACCGTTTCCAGCATTTTGGGGTTGAAGTCCACAATAGACCCGAGCTGAACCAGCAGGCCCATGGGGACGGTGCTGAGCTTTCTTCCCCGGACGGAGCAGTTCGCCATGATAGCCTTCGTCATTTCATCGGCTGTTCCTGCCTCCACGGCCTCGTACATGCGGTCAAACTCAAAATACTGGCGGAGAATCCCGTCATCAAAGCAGAAATCAAAGGCGCGGGTGGGATCCGTCTTGGAATAGAGCCAGAGAATCACTTCCGGCTGATACAATCCCAAAAGGGTTTCCGGCGTCAGATTCAAGCCGGAGGAGCCGGACATCTTTCCCGTAGTTCCCTTAATGCCGATGAACTCATAGCCCTGGAAGAGGGGCGGCTCATAGCCGAAAATCTTCTCCGAAATGATCTTTGAGGTCTGGTAAGAACCGGTGGGAGAGGCATGATCCTTGCCGCCGGGTTCAAAATCCACACCCTCATAGGCCCAGCGCATAGGCCAGTCGATCTTCCAGGCCAGCTTGCAGTTGAAGTCCTTCGTGAAATCAAAGGTGCCCTGATGGCCGCAGGCGCAGGCGTATTCCGCTTTTGTGCAGTCCTCCGAAAGGGAGAGGATCTTGGTGGTATCCCGATGGCAGCAGGGGCAGTAAATGGTGGCCGGATAGTAAGCTTCCCGCTCACCGGGCTGGGCCTCCTGGGTCCTGAAGGAATCCAGAATATCAAAAATCTCGCCCCTCTTTTTCAGAGCGTGAATCACATAATCCTTATATTTACCGGAGCGATTCATCTCTGCCTGATAGCGATAGTCCATATCGATGCCGAAGCGCTCCATGGAGGCAATGAATTCCTTCTCAAAATGCTCCGCATAGCTCTTGGCGCCGGACTCCGGGAAAGGATTGGGCACATCGCAGTAGGGATAGCCGATATAGGTCTCAAAGCCCTCCGTGACCTTTGCCACATTGACGGGGACCTTCCTGGTCCTGTCATATTCGTCCCAGGAGAAAAGAAGGCGGGCCTTCTTCCCCATACGGCGAAGGGCCAGAACCACAAAATAGCTGGTAGCTACATCCCGGAAATTGCCGATATGAATAGAGCCGGAGGGAGAAATGCCGGCAGCGCAGACATATTCTTCTTTATCCGGCCGGCGGGCAATGATCTCCTGAGCGATTTTTTCCGACCAATGCATAACAACACCTCAAATGTAAAATATTTCACCGGCATTTGCCGCGGGAATAAAACGCCGGACGGTTTATTCAATAGACATCATTATAAACGATTCCCCACTCTTATGCAAGGAGAAAAGAGCCTTCCGGGAATGGAAGGCTCCGAAAAAGGATCTTTCAAAGCTCGTATTCGTGGCGAATGCCGGGGAAGGTCCTGCCGGTAATCCGGGCAAAAATTCCTCCCGTCTCCTTTTCCAGCTCTGCAGCCTCCGCCGCAGAGAGCTTTTCTTTCAGGGCATCTACGGGACAGACGGTCAGCCTGCCCTCCTCATAGACGATCTTGGTGATGGAAAAAGTAACCTTTTGGATCTTCTTTTCTTCCAGATAGAGGTGGGCAGCCACGGCATACTCCGGCTTGGAGGCAGGAACTGCCCAGGCAGTGTAGGGATCCATTGTCACATTTCCCATGGACCAGAAGGTGGGAATCCCCTTCAGGAAGCCGGCCTTCTGCAGGGTATGGGAGTGGGCGGCAAATATGCCGTCAAAGCCCATTTTGGCCGCTTCGTAGATAATATATTCGGAATAGGCGCCGGGGGTCTCATTAAACTGACCTCCCACATGGGGCAGGAAGAAAACCAGATCCGCCTTCTTCCGGGCCTCCTTGAGATCTGCCTTGACCCGGGCAAGACCTTCCTCATTATCCTCGGGGATCAGAATATCATCCCAATACGCATTGGATATCCCCAACTTTTTGCGGATCTCGATCTGCTCTTCCCAGCTGCTCTCCCGTCCGGCCTTTGCCTCAAAGGCCGCCAGAGCATCCAGATAAGCCTTCGGCTGCGGATGGCGGATCCCGCCCGAATAGGTGCAGGGCTTCAGATAATTGACATGATATCCGGCAGCCTCGTCAGGTTCCTCCCGATTGATGCCGTAGTTTGTGCCGTATGTATAGGCAATGACTGCGATCTTCACGCCGTCCAGGTCAAAATAGGCCGTGGCATCTCCCCCAAGGGAAGTCCCGCAGTGGGCAAGCCCGATCCGGTCCAGTGCCTCCAGAGTCCGCTTCAGGCCGGCATTTCCCCGGTCCATGGCATGATTGTTGGCTGTGGAAACCAAATCAATGCCCATATCCTTCACTGCCCGGGCATACTCATCCGGCGCATTGAAGGACACCAGGCGGTATGTATACTTGGCTTCTTCTCCGGCCAGGGGCGTTTCCAGATTCGCAATGGCATAATCCGCCTCTGCAAGAAGGGGCTTCAAATTTCGGAATACAGGAGAAAAATCAAAGCCTTTTTCTGTTTTTCCCTGTTCAAAAACAGGGGGTTCACACATAAGGTCACCGATTACCGTAATCTTTTTCATGGGATGATCCCTCCTTTTTTTCTTCATTCTACTACGGCAATAACCCTTTCGCAAGTACCGTCCCTCTGAAAGTTTCAAAAGTTTTATACGAAAAGTACGCAAAATTCAAAATGTTATTGCGTAATTTTTGCGTTCGTGCTATACTAATGTCAGCCGAATATAATGCTTTGCATTTTTTCCGCGGCAAATGCCGCGTTATTCCGTAAAAGAGGTAAATCGGGACTTTTACGGAGTATAGAATGAGAAAGGCGGTGCTCCCCATGGCCACTTTGAAGGATATTGCAAATCGCGTCCATGTTTCCGTTTCCACGGTTTCCCGGGCTTTGAATAACAGCGAGGAAATCAGTGAGGAAATGAAAGAGGAGATCCGGAAAGCCGCAGAGGAATTGGGATACTCCCTGCGGGGCCGAGGCGGACGCAGCACCCCGGAGTGGAACACTGCCGGCCTGATCGTTCCGGAGGTCACTTCCGAGTACTATGCGAAAATCGTCTCCATGAGCCAGGATCTTCTCTCGGCAAATGGCTATTCCACCCTGGTGAAAATAACCAATTTTCAGGCTTCGGAAATGGTGGAAGCGATCAACTGCATGAACCGCATTCACGCAAAATGCGTCCTCATTGTGATGGACGACGAGGAGATCATGTCCGATAGGATTGTGAAGGCCATCTCCCGCAGCAATCTTCCCGTAATGCTCATTACCTCAAAATACTATCCTCTTCTGGAATTTGACTGCATTCATCTGGATGAATACAGCGGCATTGTGATGGCCGTCGGGCATCTTCAGGAACGGGGCTATCGGCGGATCGGTTTCATCGGCGAAAAGATGACCTCTAACCGCCTTACGATCTTCAAACAGGCCGTTAAATTTGAAAACCTGGAATATGACCCTTCACTCTCCGCTTTGGGCTCTGAGCGTGCCGAAGCCGGAGGCTACGCCCGCATGAAGGAGCTCCTGGCCCTGCCCAATCCCCCGGATGCCGTCTTCTGCAGCTATGACCAGATGGCCATCGGCGCAATCCATGCCATCCGGGAAGCCGGAAAGAAGATTCCCGAGGATATTGCCGTCATCGGTTTTGACGATATCGCCGTCTCCGCCTATGTGGAAGGAGGCATCACCACCGTGGCCAACCCCTATGAGGATATGCTCTCCATTGCAGTGGATGTTCTGACCAAACGGGAGAAAAATATCCACAGTTCCCGGCAGCAGATCGCCCTTCAGCCAAAGCTGATCGTTCGGAGCACCACCTGAAAAATCCGCTTCTATTTGCGTAGAATTGCACCGCGATCTCCGCTTTTTCCGTTGACTTTTTCCCGAAACTGTGGGAAACTAGACTCATAAAAATGCCTACGGGCAAAAAATAAAAAGGAGAAACAATATGAAGAAGCAAATCGGTTTTGTTTGCCTTGGCGAAATCAATACCCCCTTTGAGCGCCTGCAGCTGAAGCATGATGAGGCTCTTGCAGAACTCAAGAAACTGAACTATGAATATTGCGATGCCGGTGTTGTCATCGACGATCCCGAATATAAGACCGCAGATGCCGCTGTGGCAGCTCTGAAGGACTACCCCATGGCTGCTCTGATCGTCTGCGTTGCCGGTTGGGTCCCCACCCACGCTGTTACCCGGGTCACCGACAATTTCCGCCATGTCCCCATGCTCCTTTGGGGTCTCTGCGGTTGGCATGAGAATGGCCGCCTGATCACCACTGCCGACCAGGCCGGCACCACCGCGATCCGTCCTGCTTTTGAAGCTCTCGGATATACCTTCAAGTATATCTACAATGTCATTGATAAGCCCTTCCCGCTTGAGAAGATCAACGCTTATCTGGCAGCCTGCTGCACAAGAGCTGCCCTCCGCAGTGCCAGAGTCGGCACCATGGGCTACCGGGATATGCTCCTCTATGGCACGCAATTTGAAGGCAACTCCATGCGCGGCAAGATCGGCGTGGAAGTGGAACCCTTTGAGATGCTGGAAATGGTCCAGAACATTGAAAAGCTGGATCCTGCCAAGGTCGCAGAAGGCGTCAAGTTCGTCAAGGACAATTGGGTCTTCAAAAAGCCCTGCGATGACAGTGTCATTGAAAACGGTGTCAAGTATGCTCTGGCAGTCGGCATGAAGATCGAGGAACGGGGCTGGGAAGCCATCTCCCTCATCGATGTTGACGGCATGAAGAAGCTCCTCGGCTTCCCTCCCGCCATGGTGTTCATGCTCCTCGAGCATTATTATGACATTCTGACCATCCCCGAGAACGATATCATGGGCGCTGTCACGCAGCTCATCATGAAATACCTCTCCGGCCAGACGGTCCCCTATCTTGAGTACTATGAATTCTTTGAGGACAGCATGCTCATCGGTGTGCCTGACTATGTTCCCAAGTCCGCAACTATGGGCGATGTCACCGTCCTGCCCGCAGCTTTCGGCCTGCTGAATGCTTCCCTGCTGAATGTCTCCAAGGTCAAGACCGGCTATGTCACCTGCGCCCGTCTTGTCTATGTGAACGGCAAGTATAAGATGCATGTCTACACCGCCGAAGCCAAGACCCCCATGGCCTGGAACGAATTCGGCTGGGATGATCCCGCTCCCCAGCTGCCCAGCCTGCAGGTCTTCCCCGACTCCTGCACTGTGGAAGAATTTGCCCAGATGGTTTCCGGACAGCACGTTATCGTTGCCTACGGCGACTTTGTTGAATCCATTAAGGACTTCTGCAAGATCATGGACATTGAACTCATGATGTAATTCCATTCGGATGGGGTTTCCAAAAGGAAACCCCATTTTTCAAAAAAGGAGATAATGTATGTATATCGGCGTAGATCTCGGCAGCACCAATATCAAGGCTGCTATCTATGACAGCAATATGAAGCTGGTAGACCGCCAAAGCAAGCCCGTGAACTACATTCGGGACGGCGGTTTTGTGGAATTTGATGCAGAGAAGTATTTTTCCGACCTGGCTGCCCTCATCGGCGAAATGGTTGAGAAGAACGGTGTCAAAGAAATTCGGGAAATTGCTTTTACCGGACAGGCAGAATCTCTGGTTTGCGTCGGTAAGGACGGAAAGGCCCTGATGAATGCCATCTCCTGGATGGATGACCGTTCCTCCGAAGAATGCGAACTTCTTGCCAAAAAGTTCTCTGCCGCAGAGTGCGAACGCATCACCGGCCAGCAGGCAGTCCTGCCCACCTGGCCCGCCACCAAGATCCTCTGGCTCAAGAAAAACCGTCCGGAGGTCTATGAGGGAACGGAAACCTTCATGCTTCTCAAGGATTATATCGTCTTTAAACTCAGCGGCGTAAAGGCTGCAGACATGTCCATTGCCACCTTCACATTCTATTTTGACATTTATGACAAGTGCTATTGGAAAGAAATGCTGGAAGCTATCGGCCTTTCCGAAAGCAAACTGCCCCCTCTGGTGGAACCCTGCACGACCGTCGGAGGTTTGACCCCCGAGCTTGCAAAGAAGATGCACCTCAGCACGGAAACCAAGGTCAATGTTGGCACCCTGGATCACTTTGCCGGCATGATCGGTACCGGCAACGTATCTCTGGGCGGCGTTACCCTGTCCACCGGCACAGTCATGGCGCTGACCACCATGGCAAAGGAACCTGCCCCGCGGGATTCCGGCATTGCCATGCACTATGGTTTCCTGCCTGACACCCATGTGATGCTGCCTGTGGCAGAAAGCGGCGGCGTCAGTCTGGAATGGTTCCACAGGACCTGCATGGGCGAGATCGGCTATGACAAAATGAATGAAGTTCTGGCAACCCGTGACCTCCCCAACAACCTGATTTTCCTTCCCTACCTCGTCGGCACGAACGCCCCGGAATTTGACAGCGATGCCACCGGTGTTTTCTTCGGTCTCCGTCAGGAAAACGATGTTTATGACATGGCCGGTGCCGTAATGGAAGGTGTTTCCTTCATGCTGCGCAAGAATTGTGATGACATTCTGAAAAAGGGAACCAAGGTCAACTACATCATTGCCACCGGCGGCGGCTCCAAGAGCCCGATCTGGTGCCAGATGCAGGCCGATATCACCCGTTTGCCCGTAGTCATCCCCGCAGAGAAAGAAGCTGCCTGCCTGGGCGCTGCACTGGTTGCCGCTGTGGCAGACGGGAAGTATGCTTCCTATGAAGAAGCAGCCAAGGGCTGCGTTTCCATGGTCAAGCGCTATGAGCCCCGGGATATTCCCGCATACGAAGTGAAATATAAGAAGTTCTGTGCCCTTTATGATGCCGTCATCAAGGTCACAAGAATGTAACTTTCGCAAAGAGCCCGGAAAATCATAAATTTCTCTTGACAATCCGGGCTATGCGAATTATGATACTTGCAATTCAATATCCATTGCCTATGAGGAAGAGGAGTAGCAGACAGTGCAAGGCAGGAAGCGAGCAGCGGACGGTGAAAGCGCTGCAGCGGAGCCGTCTGTGAATGGACTTCTGAGGCAAACTGAATGAGAGGCCGCGGTTGTTTGACCGGCGGCAATTCGGGTGGCACCGCAGAGATTGACCGTCTTTGTCCCGTATTCAATGGGCAGGGACGGTCTTTTGCGTCCCGGAAAGGAAAAATATGAACAAGTACAGAGATTTCGACAACTATTTGAAGGAATACCCCAATGAGGAGGGATTTTTCGGCCCCTATGGCGGCAATTATCTGGATGATCCCGATCTGATTCGGGCTTTCAACGAATATGCCGAGGGCTACAACACCATCGCCCAAAGCGCCCAATTCATTGCAGAGCTCCGCAGAATCCGCAGAGATTTCCAGGGGCGGCCCACGCCTGTCTATCACTGCCAGCGCCTTTCCAATATGCTGGGAAGAACGCAGATCTATCTGAAACGGGAAGACCTGAACCATACCGGCGCCCATAAGCTGAATCACTGCATGGGTGAAGGCCTTCTTGCAAAATACATGGGCAAGAAAAAGCTGATCGCCGAGACCGGCGCCGGCCAGCACGGTGTTGCCCTTGCTACCGCTGCCGCTTACTTCGGTTTGGAATGTGACATCTACATGGGCGCTGTGGATATTGCCAAGCAGGCCCCCAATGTCACCAGAATGAAGATTTTGGGTGCAAGAGTCGTCTGTGTTGAAGAAGGCAACAAGACCCTCAAGGAAGCAGTGGACGCGGCATTCCGGGCCTATTCTCACGAGTATAAAGACGCCATCTACTGCATCGGCACTGCAGCCGGTCCCCACCCCTTCCCCCTGATGGTCCGGGATTTCCAAATGGTGGTAGGCGACGAGGCCCGGGCGCAGTTTACGGAGATGACCGGTCATCTCCCGGATAAGGTCGTGGCCTGCGTAGGCGGCGGCTCCAACTCCATCGGCATGTTTACTCCCTTCCTGGCAGATCCCGTTGAGCTCTACGGCGTGGAACCCCTCGGAAAAGGCTCCGGCTATGGGCAGAATGCCGCCAGCATCACTTACGGCAGCACGGGAATCATGCACGGCTTCAAAAGCTACATGCTGGCCGATGAAAAGGGAGAACCTGCAGAGGTTTATTCCAATGCCAGCGGCCTGGACTATCCGGCTGCAGGCCCGGAACACGCGCTGCTGCACGACATGAAGCGTGTCAATTATGTGACCGTAGGTGATGAAGAGGCTATTGAAGCCCTCTTCCTCCTTTCCCGCTATGAGGGAATCATTCCCGCAATCGAAAGCTCCCATGCCTTGGCCTTTGCCATCCGGGAAGCCCGGGAAAAGGGCAAGCCCGAATCCATCCTCGTGAATCTTTCCGGCCGCGGAGACAAGGACCTTGACTTCGTTGTCGAGCACTACGGATACGGAGAAAAATATCTCAAGTAATCTCCCTTCCGGATGAAAAACAGCTCTTGGAGCATTCCAAGAGCTGTTTTCTTATTCTAACGAGAGAAAATACTGATAAAGGGGCAGGAGCTTCTGCAGGTCCTCTCTCACCCGCTCTGCCAATTCCGGAGTGAAAAGCTCTTCTCCGGGGGCAATGGGGTGCTCCAAAAGGAAGCTGCGGAAATTGTAATAGGGTTCCGCCTTCGGATCCTCGCAGACTTTTTTCTTTTTATAGCTGTCCCCCGAAAAAGACAGGCCTGTGGATTCCTCGCAGTTCCGAAGAATTTTCGGGAATCGGTCAGGGTGCTCCAGAAGGTCCTTCCGATAGGCTGTCAGGACCGCGGGATTGGGTTTCCAGTCCACAAAGCCGTAATTTGCAGCCTCGGGGCGGATCTCAAAATAGAGGCAGGGATGCTCTCCCCAATAAAAAGCATCCGGCCGGAGTGAGATCCAGAGGCTATCTTTATAGGGGCCGTTGGGCTGGGGCATCCGAAGGTCCCGGTATATTCTGGAAACCTTGCAGGCCATCCCCGGAAAATCTGCGAAGGGCTTATAGATTTCCGCTGCCAGTGCCTTCATAGGGCCGTAGAGATAACGGAGATAATCTTCCTTGTGCTCCAAAAACCAATCCCGATTATTGTTGAGACGAATCCCCCAAAGGAAATCAAAGGTTTCCGGGCGAAAACCCTCAAAAAGATTCTCTTTCATAATTCCTCCCCGAGGAAGGGCTTTGCCCCTTCTCTCTGCAAATGTGCCGAGCCTTCCGTACCGTCCGGATAATAATACACTTCCGTCCAGCCATGGAGCAGATTCCTGTGGGTGCCGCTCCAGGTCCCGCCTCTTCCATCCTCAACCTGCGCCACATAGACCCGATCTCCCATGCAGTGAATCAGGCGATTGCGGCTCAATGCCCGGAATGAGGAAAAAGCATAGTCCGGCCCGTCCTCTGAAATGTAGAGGTGATCCTTGCTCCCCTTTCGGTCCAGAAGCCGGTCCGATACAAAAGAAAGCACCTGGCCGCCTGCTTTCAGGCAGGCATCCTGTGCTGTCCGGTCCGCCCCGCGGGCATCCCCGGAGCAAAGAACCTTTCCCCTGCGGGCAGCTTCCTCTCCCCGCTCCATGGCAAAGCAGCGGTTTTCCTCCCGGAGATTTCGGCTGCCGACCAAAGAAAGGGCACTCTTCCCCAAAAGTTTCCGATTTCCCAAAAGGAACAGCAGAGGCGGTGTGTCCTCACCCAGCTTTTTTCGCAGATTCTCCGGATAGTCCGGGCTCAGCACCGTGCAGACCTCCACGCCTTTGGAGGACCAGAGGCTGAGCCTTTCCTGCACGGCTTTTCCCCTCTCCAGAAGCTTGCAGATCCGTTCCTGCTCTTTTCCTTCACAAAGGGCAAGAACGGTTTCCTCTGTCTGCAGAGGGACTCCCGCTTTCCTTCTGAGGGAATCATACTGGCTCAGAGTCAAGGGCAGAACCGTATCGCCAAGCCGGCAGCAAAGAAGAGCCAGAATTCTTTCTTCCGCTGTCATCAGAAATTCCTCCTGCGGGGCTTTGGCGGCTCCGCTTCCGCGGGCTCCACAGGAACCAGATTCGCATCCCCGTCAAAGGTCATGGGCTGAATAGCATAGCCCGTGCGCTTTGCGATCTCCTCCAGCTTTGCCTTTTCCGGGAAGGAGCCCAGAATTGTCCAGGCAACGCCCTTTTTTCTGGCACGGCCGGTCCTTCCGATCCTGTGGATATAATAATCGTTTTCATCGGGAACATCATAGTTGAGGACACAGTCCACATCGTCCACGTCAATACCCCGGGAGGCAACATCCGTGGCCACCAGAACAGCAAGCTTTCCGGCTTTGAAGGTCTCCATGGTTTTCTCCCGCTTTTCCTGACGGATATCTCCATGGATACAATCTGCATCCAGGCCCTCTCTGCGAAGGGAATCGCTGAGATTCTGGCACATGGTTTTCGTGTTGCAGAAAACGATGACCCGATCCCAGCCCAGACTCTTCAGAAGGTGCGCTGCCACGGGTTCCTTCAGTGCCTGCGGAACCTCTATGCTGAATTGATCGATATCCGGCTTGCTTTCCGCCTTGGGCTCCACCGTGATCTCCACCTCGTTTTTCTGGTAGAGCCAGGAAACCGTCTGCACTTCCTGAGAAACCGTAGCAGAGAAAAGGCCGACGCACTTTTTATTGGGAATTTTGTTCAGGATCGCGGTCACATCGTCATAGAAGCCCATATCCAGCATGCGGTCTGCCTCGTCCAGAACAACGGTGTGAATCTTCCCGAAATGGACCGTATGCCTCTTGTAGTGGTCCATAAGTCTGCCGGGAGTGGCAACTAAGATCTGAGGCTTTTGCTTCAGGGCCTTCAGCTGAGGTTCCATCTTGGCGCCTCCGTAGAGAACAGCCACGCGGATCCCCTCCATAAAGGAGAGCAGAGAACGGAGCTCCTCCCCGATCTGGATGGCAAGCTCCCGGGTCGGAGCCAAAACCAGGCTTTGGGCCTCCTCCAGACTGCGGTCAATATGCATGATCATGGGAATTCCGAAGGCAAAGGTTTTTCCCGTGCCCGTAGGAGCCTTGGCCATCACATCCTTCCAGTCAAGAAAGGGCGGAATTGCCTCTTCCTGAACCCGCGTGGCATAGATGAGCCCCCGGCTCTCCAGGGCTTTCAATATTTCTTTAGAAACACCCAGTTCTGAAAACTTTTTGCACTCTTCCATTTTCTTTCTATAATCCCTTCCGGCAATGTTTTCTCCCCAAATTATAGCACCCACTATTCCCCTTTGCAACTTGATTCCCGGAGAAAGGGGATCGGAAGTCCTCCCTTTCTATTCTGCCTTTGTAATAATGGCATTCGAATATTACGAGAAAGAAGAAGATGGAGAACTTTGTCCCCTGCGAAAAGCTATCAAAGAAAAAAGAGGCACCCAACGCCGAGCGTTCCAAAGGACACTCGGCGAACGATGTGTTCCGCTGCGTGGAACGTGATGTGCCTTACGGTGTGATGTTCGCCTGCGGCGAGTGATGTGCGCCTCGACGGCGCATGAGTGGAACACATCACATCACTTTTGCGAAGCAAAAACATCACTGTGCGACAGCACAACATCACTTGCCCGTCAGGGCAAACATCACTAAAATGCTATGCCGGAAAAATACCTGCTGAAAACAAAGAAAGACTGATTTTTTTGATATAATCAGTCTTTCTTTATTAAGAGCGCACTTACTCACCACCTATGTGGTATTTGTGCTTTAGAACTGTCCTTTAGAACACCGCTCAAACCAGGTGCCTCTTTTGTCTAAGACCCACCAAACTGTACGTTTCGGTAGGTAAGACCACAAAAAAGGTACGCATGCGGGTTGTCTAATGCTGCGTACCCTCTAAACAAACCGGGATTTATCAGTCTCATTTGGCTTTCTTGGGTTTCTTTTCCGGAAGCTCTGTATACATACTATCCAGAAGTTCTAGAACAAGCGCCGTATCTTCAAATCTATCAAATACATACATCAGTGTCTTTGAACCTTCATACGGATAACGCAGTTCGGAATCTGCAAGTAGCCTGTCCGATGTCGGCGTTCTCTTCAAAAACAGTTCATTATCGCAAATGTCACCTATCAGCTTACCATTGAGGTATACAAGATATCCGCCCATCATCGATTTTATGACAATATCACCG
>JAZUFG010000067.1:0-1678 GCA_045640565.1 Oscillospiraceae bacterium
AAAATGACTTTGAGGAGGAAACGTTTATTTGAATAACGCAGCAGTATTTTTGGAATCTTATTATTTGGCAATTTCCCAGCGGCCCAAGGAGGAAATAGCGGATATCTTTTGCGCGATCTGCAAGCTGGCGCTTTACGGAGAGGAATCGGAGCTGGAAGGAGTTCCGGGGCAGTTTTATCTCCTGATGCGTCCCTCGGTTTTGGAGACCAACCGGCGCTATGAGGCGGCTGTCATGAACGGGAAAAAGGGCGGCAGGCCTAAGAAAGTGCAGCAGGAAGAAGAGGACACAGGGGACAAAAACCTTAAGGATTCTGAAGAAAAAAACCTTAGGGGTTTTGAAGATAATAACCTTGAAAAGGAAAAGGAAAGGGAAAAGGAAACGGAAAAGGAAACGGAAATGGAAATGGAAACGGAAAAGCAACAGAGCCTTGAGAATATAAATATTTCCAAGAGCTCTATTACCCAAAAGAAAAGTAAAAAGAAAAGTCCGCCGGACATTTTCTTTTCTTTCGCCTGTGGAGACGAGATCCTGCTGAAGGCATTGAGAGATTTTGAGGAAATGAGAAGACTGAAGAAGAAGCCCATGACTGACCGGGCAAAGGAAATGCTCTGCAATAAGCTGAAGACCTTCCCCCCGGAGGAACGGGAGGCAACTCTGCTGCAGAGCATTGAGCACGGATGGGATACGGTTTATTCCCTGCACGAGGAGGCAGGGAAAGGAACCGACAATCCCTTCCTGAAAATGTTGGAGGAATTTTGATCATGACAAAACCGGAATTGGCAAGACTTCTGGCATACCTGAATGCCATCTTCCCGAGAATGAACCGGGAAACCAAGAGCGAGGACGCGCAGGTCACCCTGGAGATCTGGTGGAATCTTTTCAAGGACATTTCTTATGACGATGGCTTCCTGGCTGTTCAGTGCCTGATCGCCAACAGGAAGGAGCACTATCCCGTTGTCCCTGCGGAGCTGATGGAGCAGATCCTCAGGAACCGGGGGGAAGGGGACGAAACGGAAAACACGGCCTGGGCCATGGTCTGCAGTGCAGTCAGGAACGCGGTCTATTGCTCTCGGGAGGAGTTTGAGGGGCTGCATGAGGATATCCGGGAGGCAGTGGGCTCTCCGGATCAGCTGCGGGAATGGGCCCTGATGGAGGACTTGGACGCCTTCCAGACCGTGGTGGCCAGCAATTTCAAGCGGGTCTACCGGACGATCCGGCAGAGGAAGAGGGAAAAGGCCATGCTTCCTCCCGAGCTGAATGCGCAGATTGCTGCCCAAAGGCTCCCCCTGGCAGCGGAGCGCAAGGGGGAGCTGTCACCGCAGGTGACTGAGGGGGTTGACGCCTGCAAAGCATGCCTGAAAGGCGAGAATGAAAAAAGCCTGCCCCTGGAAGGGGGAGTGGAGCTGCTTCAGCAGCGGAACGGCCGAGCGGTGTTGAATGACAGCCCGGTGTAGCGAAGCGGCCGAGCGGTAGTGAATTGCCTGCCGGTGGCAGGCAAGAGCCGCGAGGGGACCGAGCCCGCAGGCGAGACCTGTCACACCCGCGAGGGGACCGAGCCGCAGCGAGACGGTGGCATGGCGAAGCCATGACGGAGGGGGTTGACCTAAGCCGCAGCGAGTAGCGAAGCGGCCGAGCGGTGTTGAATCGGAAGTCGGAGGCCAAGCGGTCTTAGGAAGA
>JAZUFG010000068.1:0-13120 GCA_045640565.1 Oscillospiraceae bacterium
TGGGCTATATCGGGGAGCAGTTGGATCTCTGGCTGGTGTCCCAAAATATCGGCTCCCTTTGGTTTGGCCTCGGGAAACCGGAGGAGGAGGGCTATCAGCACCTTCCCTTCGGCATTATGATCCTGATTGCCAAGGTGGACAGCCCGGAAAAGTTCCGGAAGGATTTGCTCCGAAGCAAGAGGCTGTCTGCGGAAGAGATCTGGCAGGGGGAGCAGATCCCCGGGGTTTCAGAGCTTGCTCTCTTCGCGCCCAGCGCCTGCAATTCCCAGCCCTGGCGGGTGAAGCGGGAGGGGAGTTGCCTGCAGATCTATCGCTTCCGAAGGCCGGGAAAGATCGGCATCATGCCTTCCCACATGGTGGGCTTTTTCAACCGCATCGACATGGGCATTTATCTTTATTTCCTGGAGCTCTGCCTGCAGCATGAGGGGTACTCCTTTTCACGGACACTTTTTGCGGATGACGGATCCGACCGGGAATGGACCCTGAACGCGGAATACCGCCTGGACTGAGAAAAAATAATACTGCAGAAATGCCACGGGTGGATAAGAAAGTAATTCCAAAAACAATACCGCAGCATCGCAAAGGCGAAGAATAACGCTCAGAAAGGCCAAACGCTTTAGGGCGGTGTTCTAAAGGACAGTTCTAAAGCACAAATACCACACAAGTGGTGAGTAAGTACGCTCCTTATGACAAAAACAGACTGATTGCATCAAAAAATCAGTCTGTTTTTTAGCGGGTATTTTTCCGACATAGCATTTTAGTGATGTTTGCCCTGACGGGTAAAACCAACGGCTCTCAGTCACAGTCTACCGGGAACAATCAGGAGCCGAAGGTTCCTATGTTCTAACGAAAAACGGTATGGCTTTTAGGCCATACCGTTTTTTACTTAATCGCTTATGTACATATTACCGTACACTTCAAGAATGGATTCCTTATCTCTGACTATGCCGATATCCGTCAATCGTACATCTGTTTCACTCATCTGAAGAATGAAATCATCAATATCTTTTTTGACAGCTTTGGGAACATGAATTCTTGCTTCTTCATTTACTAACTGGAACAAACGAAATACATCAAGGCGATGCTTCCGGATGTCCCGTGAGTTCACATGTATTCCTTGAGTCTTTTTCTCTTTGAGATCTAACCAAGCTTTCATTTTCAGGGGAATAATATGTGTTGCATCCAGTATTGAAATGCCATCAGACTCCGTTCTTCCATCCAACAGAAAATGATAGTAGTCATCGTTAAGTAATATAGCTGATAAACTTGAAACCTCATCGTCAATATGCAAAGGCATCAGGTGCGTATCCGGTTGCAGTTTTACATTGTTTTGCGGTCTTGAAAAGAGTTCTATCATTTTCGGATATGCCGGATTGGTAGGATCTACAAATCTATAAAATTCCGGTTCTCCGTTACTTCTTTGTCTTGCCTGATATCCTCCGTCCTCAATAAATGACCAAAATGCTTTTGCGAAATCAGTAGTTAGTGCTTCAACTGTAATAACCATATCGATATCAACAGTTTGACGGAAATCAAGACCGGCATCGGTCATAAGCAAATCACAAGCGAAACCTCCTATGATTGTATATTGGTCCTTGTAATCACTGAAATGTTTTCTGAAAATATCGATTCCATTTACCATTATAATATCCCCTTTATTCCTCGACTTTAATCGGAAGCTCGTGTTTTTCCCTGATTTCATCAAGAGCCATCTGGATACGTTCATCGGGATTGTTCTCTAAACTCAGAAGTAAGGAAATATCATCAACTCGATTTTCTTTGGACAGCAGTTTTGGATCATAACTCCAAACTTCAATGATATTCCCGCCAAAATCGTGAAACTCTTGTTCGGAAATAATATAAGTTGCATCAATCTTACTTCCGTCTTTTTTCGAAAGTGTAATTGCACCATCTTGATCTCTTGCGGCAATTATCAAAAGTTTAGAAAGAGCCTTTATCCCGCCGGTAATACCATCAATGTCACTATTGACATAAACGAGACGCTCTACCGGAGTTTTTAGACGTCCGTATCCCCTTTTTAAAAATTCCGGTTTGTCATAAGAAAGAGTTATCCATTTATTTGTACCGGAAATTTCTTGCTTAATCAAACCGGATGATGTCAGATCATTAACCGCTCTGGTGCAGGTTGCCTTAGATAATTGCAATTCATTGGATAATTGTGTCAAGTTGATTCTGGCATCTTTCTGCAGATAATACAAATATAAAAACACTAATTGGGTTCCCGGTGCCATTTTTTCGTTTATCGGAGTATCTGCTTTGAATTTTTCGGTAAAGAGGCATCCCCAAAACGGTAAAAATATTTGTTGTGTTGTTGAAATAAAAGGTATACTGGATTCTATTAGATTTCTACGTTGCAAGGCAGTTAAACTTTCAAGTAAAAATGCACAGGGAAGCTCGGATACAGTCTTGATTTTTTCATATTGCTTTTTCAGAGTGGGAATTCTCCATGAGGAAGACGGTGCCAGCAGAATGCATTTTTGTTTATTCCAGCACAAAATTTGTGTGCTGTATCCGTCACGGATAAAATATGGTATATCGCTTGAAAAGTTATAATTTGCAATGGTTATGTTTTCTCCAAAAACAGATTTGAAATAATCAAGCACTGTCTATCGCCTCCCTGCCCGATATCATTGTTTCATTCGTATTTAGATTGTACCCTAAACGATGAAACTTGTCAAGTTGGTATGAAACAATAAGATTGCAGTTTGATTGTATAAGTAAAGAATCTAATGGTTGAATTATATTTTATGCGAATTTGATTACATTTTCAGTAATCCTACTTAGGGTTTCATCTTTTCCTCCGGATAAGTTATGCTTATAGTTTATCCGAAAAGTATGGATGGAAATTGTCCGAAATATTGTAGGTTGGCTCTTTGGATAAAACGAATGTGCGGATTTTTCTGCATAGTAAAACCCCGCCCGGAATTTTTTTGGCTCTGGGCGGGGCTTTTTTGCGTTTTATGGGTTTGTTTTTCTTTCCGGTATCCTGTTTTGTTTGATCCGATACCTCCTTATGCACCTGTGAAAATCCCCGGGGCATTTGATTTTGCCCCGGGGGTTTCGTTATGATGGGAGCACGGAAAAGCAGCAGTAGAAGAAAAATGAGCAATGGGAAGCCGACGAAAGGGAAGGAGCAGATGGGGAAAGATGCAGCTGACAAAGAAAAAGGAACTTTTTCTCAAAAAAATAAAAACCGGCAAAAAAGGTATCCGTTTGGTTCTCATTGAAATTGTGCCTTTTCGGGGTCTCTGAAATTTTCTTTTCTTTTGAAAAATAAGGGATTTTGCCTCCTTCCGGGTCCACGGAAAAGCTCTGAAAAAAAGGAACTTTTTTTGGGAACCGGTATGTCCTTCTTGGGGCCCTTTTATTCGCAAACGGACCGCTTCTTTTTGTTCCAATAGATGCGGAAGAAAAGCAAAAGAGACATATTATTGAGGAGCATGCAGACCCAGGCGGCGGGAAGCCCGAGATGCAGGAAATGAAGGCAGATCGCGGTGCCGCCGATCCGGAAGCCCCACATGCAGAGAACATTGAAGAGGAAAGGAACTTTGGTAAGGCCGGCGCCCTGAAGCATGCCCTCCGTGATAACGGAGAGGCCGTAAAAGGGCTCGGAGACCGAAACCATCCGGAGGAGAAGACCTCCGAGGGAAATGACCTCGGGATCTTTGGAAAAAAGGCCGACTAAAGCGGGGGCAAAGAGGAAGAGGAGCCCGCCGCTGACGAACATCATGCCGAACTCCAGGAAAGATGCCACGGAAGAGATCTCCCGAAGGCGTTTGCCGTCCTTTGCCCCGATGCAGTTTCCCGTAAGGGTGGCAACAGCAGCCTGCATTCCGTAGCCCGGGATATAAAAGGCGGCTTCCACCGTGTTGGCAATGGTATGGGAGGCAGTGGAGAGCTCTCCCAGGGAGTTGATCATGCTGGCAAATATCACATATCCCAGAGAGGTGCAGAAACGCTGAAGCATGTTGGGAACGGCTACCTGCAGGCAGGGAATGAGGATACCCCGGTCCAATCGCAGGGAGCGGCCTTTGGGGGAGAGGATGGGATGCCGGAAAAGAGCAAAGGTTATGGCGATTCCTCCGTAGGCAAAGGAGAGCGCAGAGGCCAAAGCTGCCCCGGATACTCCCCAGCCGGCGCCGAAAATGCGAAGGGAAAGGGAGCCGAGAGTGACCGTTCTGCTGGGATAAATGAAAAGAAAATTCAGAACAAGGTTGACGAGATTCATGCCGATGCCCGTGCGCATGGGGGTCCTGCTGTCCCCGGCAGCGCGGAGCATGGTGCCGAAGATGATTTTCACGCCTCTGAAGAAGACCGTGGAATAGAGGATCGCAAAATAGCGGGAAGCGGAGGCCTGGATATTGGAATCCGCCCGCATCCAGACGGGAATGAAGGGAGCAAGGACTTGCGTCAGAACCGTAAAGAAAATGCCCAGAATGCCGGCTATCAGGATTCCCTGAAGGGCTGCTTTTCCGGCGCGGTCCCGATCCCCGGCGCCCAAAGCTTTGGAGATATAGGAGAGGAAACCCACGCCCATGGCGGCAATGCTGCTTCCGATCAGCCAGTTCACGGTTGTGGTGCAGCCTACGGCGGCGGTGGCGGCAGTTCCCAGAGAGCCAACCATGGCGGTGTCCAGATACTGGGCGGTGGTGTCCATCAGGTTTTCCAGCATAGTGGGACCGGCCAGGCGAAGAATCACCTGCGCGTGCGTATTCTTTTGCGTAGAATCCAAACTGCTGCCTCCCTTCTTTTCCCCTTCCGGGGATTATTCGAACTGCGCACTGTAGAGTTTTCGGTAGAAGCCTCCTGCAGCCATGAGGCTTTCATGGGTGCCCTGCTCCACAACATCGCCGTGATTCAGGACCAGGATCCTGTCGGCATTCTGTATGGTGGAAAGGCGGTGAGCAATGACAAAGCAGGTCTTTCCCTTCATAAGCTCACGCATGGCCTTTTGCACCTGCCGCTCTGTTCCGGTGTCCACATTGGAGGTGGCTTCGTCCAGAATCAGCATAGAGGTGTCATAGAGCATGGCCCGGGCAATCGTCAAGAGCTGTTTCTGCCCCTTGGAAATATTGCTGCCGTCCTCGGAAATCACGGTATTATAGCCCTCGGGAAGACGGAGAATGAAAGAATGGATCTTGGCTGCCTTGGCGGCTGCTACGACCTCTTCCATGCTTGCATTTTCTTTTCCGTAGGCAATATTTTCAAAAATCGTTCCCTGGAAGAGCCAGGTGTCCTGAAGGACCATCGCGTAAGCAGAGCGCAGGCTCTTCCTGGTGTAGTCCCGGAGGTCCCGGCCGTCACAGCGGGCGCTGCCGCCGGAGACGTCATAAAAGCGCATGAGCAGGTTGATAATGGTGGTCTTTCCGGCGCCCGTAGGTCCGACGATGGCAATGGTCTCTCCGGGGTTCGCATGCAGGCTCAAATCATGCAGGATCAGATGATCGGGCCGATAGCCGAAGGAAACATGCTCTAGTTCCACATCCCCCCGGACATCCCGGAGCTCTATAGCATTTTCCCGGTCCACAACTTCTTCCGGCTCATCCAAAAGAGCAAAGACCCGCTCGGCCGCAGAGAGGGCCGAAAAGATTTCGTTGATCACATTGGCGATTTCATTGATGGGGCCGGAGAATTTGCGGGAATAGAGCACAAAGGAAGAAATCTGTCCCAGACCGACGGCACCGCCCATATAGAGGAAACAGCCCAGAACGCCCACCAATGCCAGAGAGCCGTTGTTGATGGCACCTGCAGAGGGGCCCAGCGTACAGCCGTAATATTCCGCATCCTTGTAGGCCTCTTCGGCTGCAAGGTTCACTTCATCAAAACGGCCGCAGGACCGGTCCTCATAGGAATAGGCCTGAATGGTTTTCTGCCCGCTGAAAAGTTCTTCCACCAGTCCGTTCATGCTGCCGTAGCTTTCGGAGCGCTTCCGATAGCGGGGCTGGGTCTTTTTTCGCATGGAGAAGGTAAAGAGAATGGAGAGGGGAATGGTAAAGAGCATGACCGCGGAAAGAGGGAGAGAAATGACCAGCATCATCACAAGGGAACCCACCACGGTGACGGTATTCGTCAGGATCTGGGTGAGGTCAGTGGCAATGCAGGTGGCGATCACATCAATATCGTAGGAGACACGGCTGATCAGGTCTCCCGCCTGATGGCGGTCAAAATATCCTACGGGCAGGCGCATGATCTTTCCGAAAACGTCCCCCCGCATTTTTCTGGCAATTCCGCGGCTCACATACTGCATAATGACGGAAATGGCGATATTCATCAGGGAGGAGGTCAAATAGCAGAGGAGCATCCGCTTGGCATAAAAAGCCACCTTTTCCATATTGACAGCGCCTTTTCCGGCGGCAGCTTCGTCAATAGCGGAGCCGGCCAGACCCGGCCCAAGCAAAGAAAGAAGGTTGGAGATCAGGCAGAGAAGCAGGATTAAGAAAAGGAGTCCCCGAAAACCGGAGAGATAGGAGAGAGTGCGGCGGAAGGTGCCCCTGGCATCCTTCGGCTTTCTCATAACAGCATCACGGGCAGCCATTTATTTCGCCTCCCCCATCTGAACTTCATAGATTTCCCGGTATGTAGGGCAGGACTGCAGCAGCTCCTCATGGCTGCCCCGGCCGATGATCCGGCCTTCGTCCAGCACGAGGATCTCATCCATGTTGAGAATGGAACTGACTCTTTGGGCGATCAGGATCACGGTGGTGTCGCTGTGGTTTTCACGGATGGATTTGCGAAGAGCAGAGTCTGTCCGATAATCCAATGCGGAAGAGGCATCGTCCAGGATCAGGATCTCCGGATCCCCGGCCAAAGCCCGGGAAATCAGGATCCGCTGCTTTTGACCGCCGCTCAGGTCCGCGCCCCGGATGGCAGTTCGGTAATCCAGACCTTCCTCGTAATCCCGGATGAATTCTGCGGCGCAGGCGTCCTCCACGGCCTTTTGCAGGCCGGCATCTGTCAGATCCCTGCCAAAGGAAATATTCTCCCGCAGGGTATCCGCAAAGACGGCTCCGTTTTGGAAGACACTGCCGAATTTTTTCCGAAGCTCCCGAAGATCATAGCAGCGGAGGTCTTTGCCATCCAGGTAAATATGCCCCTCATTGGGATCATAGAAACGCATGAGCAGGTTGACAATGGTGGTCTTGCCGCAGCCGGTGGGTCCGATAATGCCGAGAGAGTGCCCTTTTTTCAGGGTAAAATGGACATCCTCCAGCATGTGCTGCCGCTTTCCGCCAACAAATCCCTTGGCGTCGGCCAGAGGGTTTTCCCGGCCGTAACGGAAGGAAACATTTTCAAATACGATAAAATCACGGCTTTCGGGCTTTTGGGCCTCCGATTCCGGAAGGAGAGGCAGCTCGTCTCCCCGGGCAAGAACTGCGGCAATGCGGTTGGCGGAGGCATTGGCCTTGGAGAGCATGATAAAGAGACGGTTGAGGCCCAGAACGCCCATCAGGATCATATTGAAATAGGTCAGGAAGGCCAGAATCACGCCGGGCTCTGTAACGCCGGAATTGACCCGCCGGGCCCCGAAAAGGACCACAAGAATCAGACCGAGATTTAAAGTGAGGGTCATGAGGGGGCCGGGCAGGGCCATGGTGGCTCCGGCCTGCTGTTCTGCCCGGGTCATGTCCCGGTTTTCACGGAAGAAACGGTCTTCCTCAAAATCTTCCTTGGAGAGGGCCTTGACGACTCGGATGCCCGCTATATTTTCCCGCATGACCCGGACGACCCGGTCCATTTTTTCCTGGACCCGGTCATAGAGGGGAATGCCCTTTTTGGAGATGGCGATGACGGCCAGGAGCATAATGGGGGTGGAAATGCAGAGAATAGCGGAAAGGCCCGGGTCCATTGTCAGGGTGATGATGATCCCGCCCAAGAGAAGAATGGGGGCCCGGATGCCCAGAGCCTGAATAAAGCGAATGAAATTCTGCACGTTGTAGGAATCGGAGGTCATGCGGGAGGTCAGCGAGGGAAGACCAAAGGCGTCCACCTGGCTTCCGGAAAGGGTAACGGTTCTGCGGAAAAGATCTTGGCGGAGCTGATAGGCGGAGGAGCCCGCAATGTTGGCGGCCCGCCGGTTGGCAAAAACATTCAGATCACGGGAAAGAAGAGCAAGGATCACCATTACAAGGCCGCAGAGGAGGACGGCTCCTCGGCTTCCGCCGGGAGCGACCGTGTCGATCATATATTCAAGAACATAGGGAACCAAAAGCTGAGCTGCGGTCCCCAGGAATTTAATGATCACCACAAGCAGGACCTGCCGCTTGTAGGGTTTCATATATTCCCAGATCAGATTCACGAGAATTCCTCCCTAAAAAGCTGCCCGCCGGCAGCCGGTGAAAAGTCTTAATGCAGACGCTCGGCAATTGCGGGATCGGCGCTGTCCTCTGTGAGGCAGGCGACCACGATGAAGCGATAATCGGAATTTCCGGTACAGGTGGAAAGGGTCAGAAGGCGGTCCTCTGTGCCGAGGGAAAATTCTTTATCAACGGGATAGGCTGCCAGGTTTTGCGTGAGGCAGTCTTCTATGTAACGGGAGCAGTCCTCCGGATTCTGGATATCGTAAAGGTAAAGAAGATGGTCGTTTGTGATCCGGCGAACAGCAAAAATCGTGTAAGTCAGTTCCCGGTCGGGGAGATAAAGGGTGAAGGTCCGGTGTTTGTCAAAGAAGCCTTGGTCCTCAAATTTATGAAGCTGGGTAAACATGGTGCCGTAGAGCATATTGTGACCGTAGAGCACGGTGTTGAAGTCCGTAAAATCCTTCCGGTTGGCCAGCTCCATATAAATGGAACCGGTGTAAGAATAGTTGCCGTCAATATCGTGGTGAAGATAGAAGCTGTCATCCTCCGGGTCTTGAAGGACCGGGTAATCGATCTCCGTATCGGAAATGGTGATCCATCCGATGATATCTTCGTTTTGTGCCCAAAGGGTTTCAAAATCAATGGGGGAGACATAAGGCTCCGGTTCGGGCTCCGGCTCCGGCAAGGGCTCGGCTTCCTTTTCCGGCTCGGGAAGAACTTCTTCTTCGGGCGCCTCTTCCGCGGCCTCTTCCGCGGGAGGAAGCTCCTCCTGAACAGGCTGCTCCGCGGGAACTTCCCGGCAGGGCAGAAGCAGGGTCAGGAAAAGAAGGAGAAGAAGAGAAAAGAGAGAAAGAAAGACGGGAAAAAAGCCTCGTTTCATAGGTAAAACCCTCATACTGTGAAAAATGGTTTCTTCTGCATATAGACTCTTTATATTATAGCGTTTTTCTTGAATTTTGCAAGGAAAACACAATATCTTGTGTTTTCCGAAAAAGGGACCCCAAGTTTCCGAAACGCTCAAAAAAAAGTTGACTTTTGAGGGAGAAATGAAGTATAATGCCCCTTGCGTATGTGCGCAGATAGTTTTTGTTTGCGAGCTGCGGCTGTCCATCGGCAGCCGATGAGCATATTGATTTAGGAGGTGTGTCTAATGAAGCGTACTTATCAACCCAAGAAGCTGCACAGAGAAAAGGTTCATGGTTTCAGAAAGAGAATGGCTACTGCTAACGGCCGTAAGGTTCTCTCCGCCCGCCGTGCCAAAGGCAGAAAAGTGATCTCCGCCTGAGATGGTAGCTCAACATACCGCTCTGAATGGAAGATGTTAGGGTGAATGGAAGCAGTTCTGTTCGCCCTATCTGTTTATTCGGATGATTTGATGGGCAGGCACGGAGGCAGATATGCAGTTTTCCCACAGCTTGAAAGAGAATTCCGTTTTTCAACGGCTCTATCGTAAGGGCGCGACCTTGGCCGGGCCCTTTGTGGTCGTATACTGCAGAAGGTCAAAACTCGGAGAAAACCGCCTGGGCATTACTGTCAGCAAAAAGCTGGGTCATGCCGTGGTGAGGAACCGGGTTCGCCGCCGCCTTCGGGAAATCTATCGGCTTCATGAGTCGGAGTTTACGCCCGGTTGGGACATTGTGGTCGTCGCAAGGTCCCGAAGCGTGGATGCTCCCTATGAGAAGCTGGAGGCTTGCTTTATGGAACTGGCAGGTAAGCTCGGCCTGCTTGCGGAGGAAACATGAAAAAGATCCTTCTTGCAATGATTCGTTTCTATCAAAAATCCGTTTCTCCCTATTTTCCCGCCCGCTGCCGTTTTCGCCCCACCTGCTCCCAGTATGCGTTGGAGGCAATTGAGAAATACGGCCCCTGGAAGGGCGGACGCCTTGCCATTCGGAGGCTATTGCGCTGCAATCCCTTTAACCATGATGATGTCTACGACCCGGTGCCGTAAGATTTGCGGCGCCCTATTCGGAGGAAAAGAATGAAAAGATTTTTGGCGTTGTTCCTTGTGGTCCTGATGCTTCTCTCCCTGGTGGGATGCGGAGAAGCCAGGAACACAAAAAGCTATGAGGGAATGGAACCCGTGGCTGCCGCAGAAGAAGCGGTTGCCGGAACCGAGGATAAGACCCAGCTTTCGGATATTATCCGGGTGCCCTTCGGATATCTTTTGGATTGGCTCTATACCTTCACGAAAAACTACGGTATTGCTTTGATTGTTTTCTCCCTGATCGTGAAGCTGGTTCTTCTTCCCGTCAGCATCAAGAGCAAGAGAAGCATGCTGCAGATGTCCCGCCTGGCGCCGGAGGTCAAGGCGCTGGAAAAGAAATACGGGGATGACAAGCAGAAGCTGCAGCAGGCCCAGATGGACCTTTACCGGGAGGAGGGCGTCTCCACCACAGGCGGCTGCCTCTGGTCCCTGATCCCTTTGCTGATCCTCTTCCCCCTCTATTATGTCATTCGTGAACCTTTGACCTATATGATGCACAACAGCCGCAGTGTTTCTGCCGGCGTGGTGGCCTGGATGCAGGCAATCGGTGTATCCTTCGGAAACAATTCCTTCTATGCCCAGCTGACAGCTGCCAGCCATGTGGGCGAGTATTTGGATGCCATTAAAGAAGTTGCTGTTCTTTCTGCAGCCAAGCTGAAGGCTATTGATTTCTCTTTCCTGGGCGTCAACCTGGCAGAGATCCCCACCTGGAGAGTCTGGAACTGCAAGGGCTGGGGCGAGATCGGCCTTTTCCTGATCCCCATCATTTCCGGCGGTGCGCAGATGATTTCCATGCTGATCAGCCAGAAGCAGAACAATTCCGTGGCCACCGATGCAAACGGTGAAAAGGATGAGGCTGCGGCCAAGACGGCGAATCAGACTACCGCGACCATGCTGATCATGATGCCCCTTATGTCCCTCTGGATCGGCTATTCCATGCCGGCTGCTATTTCCATTTACTGGATCGCGCAGGCCCTGCTGAGCATGGTTCAGGAATACTTTGTGAATTCCTACTGTGCAAAAGCCTATGCAGAAGAGGATGCAGCCCGGAGAGAGCGTGCTGCCAAGCGCGCTGCTGCCGAAGAAGAAAAGGAGCGCATTCGCGCAGAGCGCCGCGCTGCCAATCCGGACGGCATTATGGATAACACCAGCAAGAAAAAGCTGAAGGCCAGAGAGAAAGAAGAGCGCCGTCAGTATCTGGACAGCAAAATGACTCCCGAGGAGCGGGAAGCCATCCGTCAGGAGTTGGAGGAGCAGGGAATCGACCCTGACCGTCCCAACAGCAAGGGCAGAGCCTATGTTCGGGACCGTTATGACAGCGAAGGAAATGAGCTGGCAGAGGAAGATAACAGCCCTGTTGTGGATGATTATGTGGAACCGGAGCAGGATGAAGAGGCTTCCGGTGTTGAAGTTGAGGAGCAAGAATAAATGGAAAAAAGCATCATTGCAAGCGGAAAGACCTATGATCTTGCCGTAGAAGCTGCCCTTGCGCAGCTGGGCCTGGATCGGGACAGTGTTTCCGTGGAAATTCTGAAAAATGCAAAGCCCGGATTCCTGGGAATCGGCGCGGTTCCTGCCGAAATCAAGGTGACCTATGAAGCTCCGGACGAAGCTCCGGCTCCTGCGCTGAGCGGCGCATCCCGGACAAAGCCCAAGAAGGTCGTTGCGGCTGCCCCGGAGACGCCGGCAGCTCCCGCCGCTTTTCAGAAGGAAGTTCTGAAGAACGGACGGAAGGCCGAGCAGCCTGCGAAAGCTGCAGAAAAGCAGGAACGCAAGGGAAAGCAGGAGAAGAAGCCTGCGGAAAAGGCAGAGCGGAAGCAGGAAAGCAAGCCTGCTGCACCTAAAGAATATGCGCCCGCAGAAGCCGGATCCAAGGAAGAAAAGATCGAACTTTTCATCAAGGGCCTTTTGGAGCATATGGGGTCCGACGCGGTTCCCCATTGCTTTAAGACAGCCGAGGAGAACTATCAGGTGGATCTGGTCGGCGAGAACCTGGGCGGACTGATTGGCCGTCGGGGTGACACATTGGATGCCATTCAGCATCTTGCCAACTACAGCATCAACCGCGGCAGCGATAAGCATACCCGCATCAGCGTGGATGCAGAGAACTACCGGGCAAAACGGGAGGAATCCCTTTGCCACCTGGCAAACAAGGTTGCGGGAAAGGTCCTGAAGTTCCACCGGAATATCACGCTGGAGCCCATGAATGCTTATGAGCGGCATGTTATTCACGCTGCCCTGCAGGATACCCCGAATATTACGACCTTCTCCACCGGCTCCGAGCCGAACCGGAGAATCGTCGTTGCCTACAACAAAGAAGATTGATTCAGGCTTAGGCGAAGTCAAAAAAACCTCCGTGGGATTCGGCGCGTGCTGATAAGGAAGTTTTTGAAGTTCCGCCGTCACGCGCCGAAAACGAAATAAATCCCTGTCGGGATTTGTGAAATACCCTTCGGGTGTGAAATACGCCTGCGGCGTGTGAAATGCCTGCGGGCGTGAGTGGATTTATTTCATTTCACATTCGGCTGAAAGCCGAATATTTCACAATTTGTTACGGCAAATTATTTCACATTTGCCGTAAGGCAAATATTTCACTTATCGGAAATTATATATAATTTCCCTGCTTGATACGGTGTGAGACAAAGATACCCGCTGAAAAACTTTTCAGCGGGTTATTTCTTTTAGCTCGACAAACCGGGATTTGTTGGTATGGTTTTACAGTTTATTGTTTAGCAATTTCCCAATAAACGGATCATTATTGCAGTCATAAAGAATTGCAAGAATTTGCTTTGCTTTTGAAAGATACGATTCGTCC
>JAZUFG010000069.1:0-3321 GCA_045640565.1 Oscillospiraceae bacterium
AAAAAAGGCCGGAAAAAGGCGGAAGAGGTTACGGTAAGATACAAAGGTTACCGGAGAGAAGGCGAGGAACGGCAGAAAAATCCCTCCGGCGGGGATTCCGGAGGGAGAGAAGCAAGATTATGCGGACTTTTTCTTCTTCGTGAGCAGCAGAGTTCCCGCAACGCCGACAGCAAGACCGGCTATGGCATAGACAATTTCAGGATATCCCTGGGAGAGGGTGGAACCCGTTCCTAAAGATTGAAGTTTGCGGTCTATCTCATCTATCTCAAATACGGCCTCGCCGATTTTTTCCTCGTTACCGTCTATTGTTTTCTTTGTCATTTCAATACTGGATTTCAGGTTATTTATTTCTTCTTTTATGCTCGCTAGTTCCTCTTCGCCTTTGCCCTTCGTATTTTCAAGACCTTGCTCACAATTCTTGATTCTTTCCTCGTCCAAGAGGACGCTGGCCTTATCTTTTCTGATAGAATCAATGAGGCCAGAAATTTTCTTTTCAAGCTCTGCTTTTCTGCTTTGCAAATCTTCTCTACTTTCCTGTTTTTCCTGCCCCTCCCCTCCGGGTTCTTCGGGTTCTTCGGGGTCTTCAGGATTATCTTGCCCTTTTATTTCTCCGAATGATTCTCCTGACCCTTTCGAAGCTGCGCTTACAGAAACGGCAAAAAGCGACAGGATAGCGCACACCATCAGCGCCACCAAAAGAATGCTTGTGAGTTTTTTCATGGAATTTGCTCCTTTTCTTTTTGTTCCCTTATGCGGAAAAAGGGATCATGAAATTTTATACGATTTTAGCACAATAGATTCCGCTTTGCAAGAACGAGGATAGATGTATGGAGTTTACGGAGCTAGGGCAGAAAATCGGAATTATTCGCTTTAAGCAAAAAGATATTCGCTTTTATTTGTCTTAAAACGAATATCTTGACGAAATAATTTTTTCCCAAAAGTTTCAAAAAAGATTTGTGGTGGTGTGGTTTCGCACCACCATCTTTTTTGGAGGCAAAAGGCCCCTTGTAATCCTCCGGGATTTCTGTATAATTCTATCCGTAACAAGAGTTTCGGATTGGAAAGGAGAAAGCAATGCGTTCCAAGGATCTGGATTTAAAAAAGGCGATTTATCAGCAGGTGAACCAATGGAAGCAGATTTGGGGATATTCTCCCAGCCTGGCAGATCTGGCAAATGAGCTGCATGTCAGCAGGACCACGGTTTACCGCTATCTGAAGGAAATGAGTGAAGACGGGGATCTGGACTATTACGGCTGCGGAATCGACACCCGGGAGTTCAACTGCAAAAACATGCAGCTTTCTCCGGCCAAGATCGTGGGCAGCATTCCCTGCGGCGAAGCCCAAAACGAGGAAGAGTATGTGGAGGCCTATGTGCCTCTGCCGACGGCAATTTTCGGCAAGGGCGAGTTCTATATTCTCCGGGCCCAAGGGGACTCCATGGAGGACGAGGGGATCTCCGAGGGAGATATGGTCATCGTCCGCAGGCAGGAAACTGCCCGTCCGGGAGATATTGTGGTTGCCCTGGATGACGAGAACCGGAACACCCTCAAGGCCTTCACAGGCTGGGATGAAGAGGGCTATGCCATTCTGGAATACCGGAACGCGGCCGCCTATCCCGGCAGGATCATCCGGGTGAGGGAGCTGAAAGTGCAGGGCGTTGCAAGCAAGGTCCTGAAGAATTTGTGATGAAGACCGGGAGAGCAGAACTTTCCCGGAAGGAAAATGAAAGAGAAATAGCTGAGAAGGGATCTGAATGACGAAAGCAGGGGGATGGAGGCCCCTCTCCTGGCATTGCGAGAACTGCGGGGAGATTCTCAGCGCAGTTGCAAATAGCCAAAAAGAGTACAAGGTTACCTGCAGGCAATGCGGCACCAGGCATGTGAAGAGAATCCGAAGCAGGAACCACACCGTAACAGACAGTTTTGCTCCCGGGGGACTGGAAATCTTTTCCGGAGAGCTGGAGATTTGATACTATTACCCGATTAAAAACGGACATTTTTAATCGGGTCTTTTGAAGCATTCAAGATCCGCACAGAGCGCGGTTAATGCTTCAAAAGGCGTCTCATGCGAAAACTACGCCGCTGCGGCGGCTATGAAAACAAGCCATGATATGTCTTGTTTTCATCAGTTTTCAGTATGAAAACCGCATATTGATTTGAGAGAACGACGGACCGGCAGCAGGGTCGTAAGCCCGAATCCAGGTCACCCCTCAAATTGTCTTGACAAATCCGAAAGACGGGAAGGCAAGCAGGCATGCGAATAAGCCCTTTCCCAGGTCACGGATTCAAGTGAGTGAAATCCACCGGCAAGGCAGAAGTTATCCGTATAGGATAGCTCTGTTTTGCCGGTGTTTTTTTGTTTTTATCAAAAATATTGTTTAGCCCGGATGCATACGGGCAGAAGGATATCACAGAGAGTTCCGGAGTTTTCCGAAATTCAAAATGGGATACCCTCAGCCTTCTGCATCCATTTTTCGGTATAGGCGGGACCTGAGGGAATTCAGGCCCCGCTTTTTTGTGTTTTCCTTCTGCCCATGCTCCCCGGACGGAAAGGGAAAAAAGATGAAAAAGATCAATTTGGAAGTGCTGACCTATGGGGAGCTGAAGGCCCTTGTGGGGAGCACGAAGGGGATGGAAGTTCCCAGAGCGGAGACGCTGCTGAAGGAGCCGGAGGAGGAAATTCTCTTCCATACGGTCAGGCGGGAAATGGAAATTACGGTCTTCCGGAAGGGGTATGTGCTTTTCGGAAAAGAGAGGCGCTACACTTCTTTTGGTCTGGATTCCTGCAGCTTTCATTCTGTCGAAGAAGAGGAAGTGAACGGAAAAACGGTATGGAGAAATCTGACCCCGGACTCCTCCCTGCTGCAGGATGCCTCCTGGGAGCTTCCCGTCTTTATGGCCGGGGAAGAAAGACTCGCCCATAACCGGGAGAAAAGAGAGGACTACCACACAGGATTCCATCTGAACGGGGAGGATTTCAGGCTTGGAGAAGAAAGAGAAGAAGAGGACGAAATTACCAAATGTGTTCGGGAGGCAATGGAGAGTTTAACAGATCGACAGCGGGAAGTTTTCCTCCTTCGCTACGACCGGACAGGGAAAATAGGGATGAAAGAAAAGGAAATTGCGGAGCTTTTGGGAATCAGCCAGCAGGGAGTCCAGCACTCATTAGAGCTTTGCAAGAAAAAATTTGGCTCAATCCTTTTTCTTGTGGGATTGATGTGAAGTAGGGTATGCGTAAAGGCTTCGTGCTGGTATGCTTTTCGTAGTAATCAGCACGGGAGGCTTCGCCATGCAGTACATTCATTTGCCCTCTGGTCTAACC
>JAZUFG010000070.1:0-3053 GCA_045640565.1 Oscillospiraceae bacterium
CGATCCGTTTCGTTGTGAAGCGCTTTGCCCTGAACGCAGCTTCCTTTTTTGTCACGCTGCTTCTTTCCGAGGCTTTGATTCGCAGTCTTGACCCGAAAACGCTCCTTGCCTGGCTGTTCTCGGCTTTCTTGGTCTCCGTACTGTCCGGCGGCCTGACCCTCCTCCTCAACGGGATCTCCTACCGGGAGGATTTCCGGGAAATTCTCAACCGAGCCTTTCACCGCTGATTCTTGCCTTTTAGGGTAAGCGTCAATTCCAGCAGCGTAAAAAAGGACGCCGAGGTTATTTCTCAGGCGTCCTTTGGGCTATTTTTTGTTTTGCAGTCTTTCGGAGCATTTTCCGGGAGAAGCGGATCGGTCCAATCCTGCTTCTGCCGTTCAAGAGCAGGAGCGGTTTTAAAAATATAGAGCAGATATTTGTAGGGATCCAGGCCGTTTTCTTTCGCGGTCTCCACGATACTGGAGATGACTGCGCTGCTGCAGGCTCCCGCCGGAGTGTTCGCAAAGAGCCAATTCTTTCGACCCATAACAAAGGGCTTAATGCTGCGCTCTGCCCGGTTATTGCTCAATTCCAGCCTTCCGTCCTCCAGATATCGGAGCAAATAAGACTTCTGCTCTTCCAAATAATAGAGTGCCTTCCCCAGGGCAGACTTCGCCGCTGTTTTTGGCCGGAGCCCTTCTTCCCATGCAAATAGAGCGTCTAAAACAGGTTTTTCCTGTTCCAGCCGTTGTTTTTTTCGTTCCTCCGGAGAAAGCTCGGAAAGCCTTCCCTCTATTCGGAAGAGCTCTGAGATATAGGCCTCTCCCTGTGCTGCGGGAGATCCTTTTCTGCCGGATTCCGGAAGCGTATTCAATGCTTCATCAAATTTCCTCCTGGCATGAGCCCAGCAGCCCACGATTCGGATTTTTTCAGGGAGCTTGCGGTAGCCTGCGTAACCGTCCGCATGCAGCCATCCCGTAAAGCCTTCCAGGAACTTCTCCGCATTCTCCGGCTTCCTGTTTGGCTTGTAATCATAGAGAACGATTGCATTCTCCGCATCACCGCTTGTTCGGCAAAGCCAGATATAGCTCTTGGATTCCGCACTCTTTCCCGGCTCGTGCAGCACTTGCAGGGTGGTCTCATCCGCATGGAGGACCCTTTGCGCCCGGAGCTTTTTCTTTAGTGCTTCATATACGGGCTTGAGCCAATCCTCCGAGGCATGCAGGATCCAGTTGGACATGGTCTGCCGGGAGAGATTTACTCCCATGCGGTTCAGCTCCTGCTCCATTCGGTAGATGGGAGAATACATGACATACTTTTGAGTCATGAGATAGGCAACTGCCTCCGGGGAGGCAAAGCTGCCGGGAAGGAATGCGGGAAGGCGTTCTGCCTTCCGAATTACCGCTTCTCCGCTTTCCTCCTCGCACTTTTTGCAGGCATAGGTGAAATAAACGTCCTCCCGTACAACAATGCTCGCGGGAATGATTTTCATTGTCTTCCGGCTTTCCTTCCCAATGACTTCCATCTCTTCCCCGCATTTGGGGCAGAGCAGATCTTCGCCTTCCAAACGGTGTTCCACCGTCTCTACCGGGATCCCTTCCGGAATCACATCCTCAATGCTGCCGCTGCGGCGACTCCTGGTGTAGCTTCTGACCTCTGTCTTTTCATCCCTGGCAGTAAAGCTTCCGCTGTCCGTCACTTCCGCCTCGTTAAAGAGAAGAGAGAGCTGCTCCATAACGGATTCATCCGCAAGCTCGGAGGATTTTCCGAAAAGCTTTTTCTTGGAAAGTGCCAGCTGCTGGACAAGCCAGTCATAACGCTTGCAGGCATCCTCCAACTGCTTCTCCAGAGAATCCTGTTTTTTCAGGAGGGCTTCGTATTCCGCACGGGGAATGGAGACCATTTCCTCCGTGTTGCTTGTCATATAATTCTTCTTTTCCATGTCTCTATTATACCATACAGACAGGGATTCTGCCAGAAAAGAAAACTTTCTCCCCCCTTTGCCTTCGTCAAAATGACAGGGCTCTATTTGCGAATCGAGCATCTGGCTTCCCATCCGTTATAATGGTATTGCACTGCTTTTATAATAATGTAGAAAAATGGAGCATTTACAGCTTTATCCGATCCGACTGCTGTTTCACAAAACTGAATGCCTCCGGAGGATTCTTAATCCAAAGCCTTGTTTTATCAAGCTTATGCCTTTTAAGCAGGCTTCTAAAGTCCGCTTCCTTCATTCGGTTCACTGCTTTCTTAAAATCACTCACGTTGCTGCTTTTGGTAAGATCCTGTGCTTTGGCAACATCAGTACAGCGCTCGATTTCCTGTTCAAAGTTCAAGTATTGCGGGATAGTTATTATTTCAACTTTGCCGAACTGACTCTTTAATAATTCGATATTTTTCTTAAGGCAGTGGGTTTCTTCAACATCTGTATCAAACACGAGAACCACATTGCTTCCTGATGGAAAACTCATAAGATGCGAAGCTTTCAGTTCGTTTTGAACCACGTTAAACTTTTTAACTCTCCCAGGTGCAATCTGTGCTGGTTTCTGCTTCAAAGCATTAAGCAGCTTTTCCTCGCATTCTCCTTCAGCAAGATAAACACATATTCTGTTTGATGTCAGTTTCTTATCCATTGCTCTTTACACCTCCAGCTCATCCAGAAGTAAATCATCCGGCAAAGATCTGAAAACATCATTTTCCATGGCGCATTTCACTGAATCTGTACCACGCTTCAGGTACTCTGATGCAAAAGTCACCGAAACCCTGAATTCATTCTCATCGACTTCCTTTCTAAGGAAAGCAAAAGTGTGATTCGGAAGGTTAAGGTTCAGCATGTCTGTGTTATGGGTCGTGAAGATGAGCTGCTCGTTTTTCCCAAGTCTTTCAACCATCAGACCAAAGATGCGCTTTTCGATGTCACTCTGAATATAGGAGAAATGTTCATCACAATAGTAGAAACAATTCTTATCTGCCGCCATCGAGGCAAGGAATACAGCCACATCAATGCCTTCGGCTGTTCCGCTTGAGAGAAGTTCCCTGTTCAGAAGCTTCCCTTCCTGAATGATGATCTCTTT
>JAZUFG010000071.1:0-23867 GCA_045640565.1 Oscillospiraceae bacterium
TCAATTTTCATGTTGACCTCCTATGTTTTTTGCTTGCGGTTGCCAGACCTCTCGCATCATATCATGGGAGTTTTTTCTATTCAACGGCAAAAGCCTCTTTGGAACCACCCGCTTAGCGGGTGGTTTTCTAATTACAAAAAAAGCGAGAGGATGCTATACCCTCTCGCTTTTGCTTTTATTTCAGCTCTTAGCGTATCTATAAATCCCGCGACCTCGCAGCCCTCTATCCTTATGGCGCACGCCCTAACGCATCTGCAGGCTTTTCTCATCAGATAAGTTCAAAAGAAGATAGCTCCGGCACCGTAAGTGACGACTGAAACGATTATACCTGCAATCAAGACACCGAGTGCGATGGCAGGTAATGCGCGTTTGAGACGCATTCGCAGCATAGCAGCAACCAGTGCGCCTGTCCATGCTCCGGTTCCGGGCAAAGGGATTGCAACAAGAAGGAGAAGTCCCCAAAACTCGTAACGGCGTACCATGTCCGATTTTCGTTCCGCACCGGCCTCCAATTTATGAACGAGCGCTGCTGCAAATTTGCTCACGCGAGAGAGGAAGCGAAAAACCTTCCGAACAAACAGAATGATTAAGGGAACGGGAAGCAGATTACCGACGATGGCCACCGGAATGGCGATATGATAGTCCAATCCGTTGGCGACTGCGATGGGGATTGCGCCGCGCAGCTCCAGGACCGGCAGCATAGCGAGCAAAATCGTCATTAGAACGGATCCCGGCAACGTTTTCCAGAGCATCGCACAACCTCCCATCTCAAGCATACCCGAGCATTTTATCACAAAAGCGAGGAGAATGGAAGCGCAAATGATATTAGATTTCTCTTTTCAATTTTTGTACCGTCGCCTGCAATTGATTGGCGGCAAATTGACAAAAGACCTGCAGAAAAGTTCTGCAGGTCTTTTTCCATGAAAGATTACTATTCCCAACGGAGAGCTTCAATGGGATTGAGTCGGGAGGCCTTGACAGCGGGAATCAGGCCGAAAGCAATACCGATGACCATGGAGAAGGCCACGGCAATCAGACAGGCAGGAGCGGAAATGGAAACCGGTGTTCCCATGACTCCGCTGAGGGCTTGGGAAAGACCGATGCCTACACCCACGCCGAGAACACCGCCCAAAGAGGTCAGAACACCTGCTTCTGTGAGGAACTGGCGAAGGATCCGCTTTCTGCGCGCGCCGATAGCCATCTTCAGGCCGATTTCCCGAGTCCGCTCCGTTACAGACACAAGCATGATGTTCATGACACCGATGCCGCCGACAAGAAGGGAAATACCGGCAATCCAGATCAGCTGATTATTGGTGGATGCAGAGAGGGACTGCAGCTCCGACGCCTGGGCCAGAAGGTCATCTGCTTTATAGAGATAGTCCGAATTGCTGACGCATTCTTCTGTCAAAAGTGCTGCCGCCTTGGAGCCAACCTCTGCCATGGCGTCCGTAGACGAAGCCTTAACGGAAACCGTATAGGGTTCATCGTATCGATAGAGGATGGGCCAGTCATCCAAAGGAACGAAGAGCGTTCCGGAGGACGTATCCGCATACATATAATAGTCATTCAGGTTATTGATGGTGACGGAGGATTTTGCCGTAGATTCCACCACGCCCACGACTGTAAAGGGGACTCCCATAAACTCCATCGTTTCGCCAATGGGATTCTGACCGTCAAAGAGCGACTCCATGGCCTTGGTATCCAAAAGGACGACCTTGCGGCGGTCAGAAAAGTCTTCCTCCAGGAAGCCTCTTCCCAGGGCAACACGATAGCTGTTTGTCTTCAGATAATGACTGTCTGCACCGATAACACTGCCGGAGAAAGCGGTGTTCTTATAGGCCACACCGTCACACCAGCTTCGCTGGCAAAAGAAAGCGCAGTCTTCCACATTGTTCAAGTCCAGAAGAGCCTGACGGGTCTCCTCGTCGATCGGCAGAACTCCTTCAGGAGGCGTTCCGTATTCCAAATCTACATAGCTGCCGTCTGCCCGCTGAACGGAAACCTTAACCACATTGGTCCCGGCGCCGATCAGATTGGCCTTTATCTGGTCGTTGGTCCCCTTGATGGTGGAAACGATAGTGATAATGGCCGCAATGCCGATGATAATGCCCAGCATAGTCAGAAGGGAGCGGAGCTTATGGCTCCAAATACTGCGGACGGAAATCGCTATATTTTCAAACATATTTCTTTCCCTCCTTCCCCTTAATAGGCAGACTGATAGAGTTCATCCATGGTGGCCTCCCGGGTCTTTGCACCGTCCACCACATCTTTGCCATAGGGGAAGGCAACCCGGTCATCCAGCGTGATACCGCCGCGGATCTCCTTATAGGAGCCCCAGAGGTTCTTTCCGGTCTGAATGAAGCGCTTCTCCAGCTTTCCATCCTCATTCTGAACAAAGACATAACTCTTGCCGCCCTCGCTGCGGACAAAGAGCGTTTCCAGATACCAGCTTCCGGAGGGCTTCTCCACGGCCTCATAATTGACCGTTACATACTCATACTCCATGAGTTCGGCGCTCTCATCCACGAAAACTGTGAAGGGATACCAGGAGACATTGTTGTTCCCGTTGCTCCAACCATTATTGGAGGAGGGATACTCGGAAATCTCTACTACCGTGCCCTCGTAGGTCCCGCCGGACTGCCAGGAATTCACAGTAACGCTTCTGCCAAGCTCCATGGTATCCAGCTCCAGCTCACTGAGAACAACATCGATATAATAACCGCCGCCACCGGAGACCTCCATAAGGGCAGTCCCGTTCATGATGGCCTCATCCGGGTCCCGAACGAGCTTGACTTTGCCGTCAAATTTACTGAGGACAACACCGTCATTGACCTCGTCCTCCAAACGGCGAAGGTCAACCTCAGCCACTTTGATCTGAAGCTCCAGGTCGTGGACCTTCTGCTCCTGGGAAGCCCGCATCTCGGCAAGTTCTGCAGCAGAATAGGTTCCGTAAGACTCGTAATAGGGTTCCTCTTCCTGCTCAAACTTCTGAATCTCTTCGCTGAGTACCGGCTCCACCACCCGGAAGGTGAATTTTCCGTCCTCCCGGTTCAGGCAGAGGCCAAAGCTATTGCTGATGGGAGCGTTCAAGGCATCATAGCTTCTGCTGACAAAGGCCAGATAGAGCTCATCCCAATTCCGTTCTTCTTCTCCTTCCTCCGGCTCCGGAGCTTCCTCGGGTCTTTCCGGGAAGAGGGAGAGAAGATAATCCATCGTCAAGCTGTCCCCCTCACCCCAGAGAATATAGAGGGGATCATCCTCGACACCGGAACCGGAAACCGTCATAGGGGTCTCCTCCGGGATATACTTAATGCCCTTTTTCTCCGGTGTCACAAGGACCGTATAGAAAGGAACCGCATTCATGAGATCTGTGAGTTCCTTTTGGGCATCCTTATAATCCTGTTTCAGCCGCGCAAGGGAATTCTCAGCCTTGGCGAGGTCGATATCCGAAAGGGTGGTATCAAAGGCAACCAGGGGATCCCCTTTCTTCACCGAATCTCCCTCCGAAACATAGATCTCCGTCACGGTCTGGGTTGATGAAATGGGAACATTCTGGATCCGGTCCGTCCGCACCATGCCATCCGTCTGGGTGGAATCTCCCCAATAATCCGTCATGGCAAAGTCACGGGCATTATAGACATTCACGGGCTTGGCACGAACCTTCTTGAAAACGAGAAGGCCGCCCACAACCAAAGCACAGATCCCGACGATAACCGCTACCGTGATCAAAACTTTTTTCAGAGTCTTATTCATTCGCCACACCCCCTGTCAGGATGCCGTCCCGAATATAGGCGATCCGGTCCGCATGGTTGGCAATATTCTGATCGTGGGTGATCATGATGATCGTAGCCCCGTTTTCATGGAGGTTCCGGAAGAGCTCCATGACCTGTTCGCCGGAAGCGGAATCCAGGGCGCCGGTGGGCTCATCTGCCAGAAGAAGCTTAGGCTTGCCTACAATCGCTCTGGCAATAGCAACACGCTGACACTGACCGCCGGAAAGACGGTCCGGTGTGAAATCCATCCTGTCTTCCAGTCCAACTGTTTTCAGAGCCTCGACAGCCATTTCTTTCCGCTTTTCCTTCGGAATCCCCCGATAAAGCAGGGGCAGGGCAACATTATCTATCGCCGTGGTTTTGGGCAAAAGGTTGAAGGACTGGAAAACAAAACCGATTTCCCGGTTCCGGATATCTGCCAGGTCATCATCGCTGCAGGCGGTGATATCCCGTCCGTTCAGCTCATAGCTGCCGCAGGTCGCCGTATCCAGGCAGCCGATAATATTCATGACCGTAGTCTTGCCCGAACCGGAGGGACCCATAATCGCCAGGTAATCCCCTTCCTCCACTTCCAGGCAGGCATCTTTTACGATTCGCAGCATGGACTTGCCCAAAGGAAAGTCCTTGCAGATTTTATCCATTTTCAGCAGCATCTTTTATCCCTCCATCGGGACGGGAACGGGAGCCTCCACGGCAGATTCGGCAACAACACCATTTGTCACCATGCCATCGGCAGGAATTTCATAGGCGCCGGCATCCGCAAATCCACCGTCGGCTTCAAACACAGACTCATCATACTCCGTGCAAGCCATGCCTGCCTTCAGCCCCTCCTCGGGGAAGGCGATAAAGTCCTCTGCTGTGAGGCCGGAAAGGACCTCCCAGGTTCCCATCATTTCATCATAGCTGCCCAGCGTCACACTGCGTTTTTCCAGCTTTCCCTTGCTGTTCTCGGCCCAAACCCAGGCATTTCCCTCTGCATCGGAAATATAATACTCCGGCAGATTCAGTGCGCTGCTGCTCTCCCCTGCGCTGCCATAGCTGGGCTCAATATAGACATGCTGTCCCAAAAGAAGGCCATCGGGGTTCTCCAACTCCACATAGAAGGGGTAGTTGCTGGAGGAGGTACTTTCTTCCATCTCTCCGTAATAATAATTGTTGTTCTGCTTTTCCGGATTTTCCCAGTCGATCATGGAAATATAGCCATCCCAGGTAACTGCGTTGTCCAGGCGGGAACGGACCAGGACAGGCGTTCCCTCACTCAAAGCAAAGACGTTGTTTTCATTGATGATGCCCTTGACGCGGTAGGTTCCCGTCTCCAGAACCGTCATAAAGGAAAGCGGATTGCCGTAGTTATCAAAGCCGCCCTCTTCATTGAGCTCCGTTACCTTGCCATCCACAGGAGAGGTAACTTCCATGTTTTCAAGAGAAGTCTCCGTTCTGGCCAATTCCTTTTCTTTCAGGCCGATATTGTAATTGGCCTCACGGATGGCCGTCTCACATTCCTGAATCGCTAAGGTATAGGAGAGCTTATCCGCCTGGGCAGCTTTTTCCTCTTCCTTCTTCAGCTTTTCAAGCTCCGTCTCTTTGGAGCTGAGGCCGGCTTTGAGCTGTTCCAGCTCCAGTTGTGCCTTTTCCAGAGTCAACTGTCCCTGCTCGGCATCATAGGTAAAGAGGACCTGCCCCGCGGTCACGGCGTCTCCTTCCTTTACAAGGATCTCCGCAATGACCTTATTATCGTCTTTTTCGATCTTGGACTCGCTGCGCGCCGAAACAACACCGGCAAAGCGCTCTGCAAGGCCTCCGGAGCCCAAACCGCAAATCATGGAAACAGATTGGACTGAGGCTTCCCCTTGAGACTTATTGCCGCAGGCCACAAGAGAAAGGGCCATCATCACAGCAAGACCGAGAGCCAAAAATTTCTTCATTTTCTTCATAATACACCTCCGTGGAAACAATAGGGATAGGGACTATTCATACAGGAATTATAGCATAGGGCGCCCTCTTTTTCAATTGTCTTCATCTGTACTAGCTTCCCTAGTACAGTGTAGCACAGGCCGGGTTATCTGTCAATTCGGCAGCCTCTATATTACCTAAAAATTTTTTAGGTAATTGCAAAAAATTGTTTGACAACGCAAGGCAGAATCACTATGATAATCCTGTAAAGGTATCCTTTATTTTGGAGGCAAAATATGGATTTTCATGCAATAATAAAGGCAGCTGAAGGCTATAAAGCCGATATGTCCCGTTTCCTCCGTGACATGATCGCCATCCCCTCCGAATCCTGCGAGGAAGAGGGCGTTGTGAAGCGCATTGCAGAGGAGCTGCGGAAGCTCGGTTACGATAAAGTGGAGATCGACGGACTGGGAAACGTGATCGGTTGGCTGGGCGAAGGCGAGAAAATCATTGCCATCGACTCCCATATTGATACCGTTGGCGTCGGAAATGCCGCGAACTGGACAGAAGATCCCTATCAGGGCTATGAAACTGACGACCTCATTTACGGTCGGGGAGGCTCTGACCAGGAAGGCGGCATGGCTGCGGCAGCTTACGGCGGCAGAATCATGAAGGACCTGGGGTTGATCCCCGACGGCTATAAGATCATGGTTGTCGGCTCCGTTCAGGAAGAAGACTGCGACGGAATGTGCTGGCAATATATCGTCCACAACAGCTTTAAAGGGCCGGAAGATGCCCGCCAAAAGATCGAATTCGTTATTTCCACGGAACCCACAGACGGCGGCATCTACCGGGGACATCGAGGCCGTATGGAGATTCGCGTGGATATGAAGGGTATTTCCTGCCACGGTTCCGCCCCTGACCGAGGGGACAACGCCATCCATAAAATGGCAGAAATCATTGAAAATGTCCGTGACCTGAATGAAAATCCCGCAGACGGCAGCAAAGAAATCCAGGGTCTCGTGAAAATGCTGGACCCCGCATTTAATCCCCGGGAATATGAGCATGCCCGCTTCCTGGGCAGAGGCACCTGTACGGTCTCCCAGATTTTCTACACAAGCCCCTCCCGCTGCGCTGTGGCAGACTCCTGCTCCATTTCCATTGACCGCCGGATGACCGCCGGCGAAACCTGGGATTCCTGCCTGAAGGAAATTGAAAATCTCCCGGCCTGCAAAAAATACGCCAAGGATCTTACCGTTTCCATGTATATGTACGACCGTCCTTCCTGGACGGGAGAGGTTTACGAAACTGAGTGCTTCTTCCCCACCTGGATCAACAATGAGAACGCTGCTCATGTTCAGGCTCTTGTGGACGCCCACCGGGCCCTTTGGGGCGAAAAGAGGCTTTCTCCGGATGCCTGCGCCAAAGAAAAGCGGGAAGGCCGCCCTCTGACGGACAAGTGGACCTTCTCCACCAACGGTGTTTCCATTCAAGGCCGCTATGGGATTCCCTGCGTGGGTTTCGGGCCCGGAGCCGAATCTCAGGCCCATGCCCCCAACGAGATCACCTGGAAACAAGACCTTGTTACCTGCGCCGCCCTTTACGCTGCAGTTCCCGGCCTTTATAAGCCTGAAAATAAAATCCTGGAGGCTGACTTCCGCCAGTCCTTGACCGACAATGACATCAAATAAGGAGAAGAAAATGAGTAAAGCAAAAGAACTTGCCGAGCATTTGCAAGGCCTTGATATCCAAAAAATGTACAAAAACGATTTCTATTGGACCTGGGATAAAACCGACGACGAAATCGATGCCGTTTTCACCGTGGCAGATGCTCTGCGGGATCTGCGGGAACGGAACAAGGATACCCGCGTTTTCCATTCCGGTTTAGGCATTTCCATCTTCCGGGACAATTCCACCAGAACCCGTTTTTCCTTCGCCTCCGCCTGCAATTTCCTGGGCTTGAACTGTCAGCCTTTGGATGAAAAGGTATCCCAGATCGCCCACGGAGAAACCGTCCGTGAAACCGCCAACATGGTCTCCTTCATGGCTGATGTGGTGGGCATCCGGGATGACATGTTTATCGGTGAAGGCCACAAGTACATGAAGACCTTTATTGATGCCCTGGATGAGGGTTACCGGAAGGGTATTCTGGAGCAGCGGCCCACTCTTGTCAACCTCCAATGTGATGTGGACCACCCCACCCAGTGTATGGCGGACATGCTGCATATCATCCATGAGTTCGGCGGTGTGGAAAACCTGAAGGGAAAAAAGGTTGCCATGACCTGGGCTTACAGCCCCTCCTATGGCAAGCCCCTCTCCGTTCCTCAGGGTGTCATCGGCCTCTTTACCCGCTTCGGCATGGATGTAGTCCTTGCCCATCCGGAGGGATATGAGATCATGGGCGAAGTGGAAGAGGTTGCCAAAAAGAACGCAGAAAAGTCCGGCGGCTCCTTCACCAAGACCAACTCCATGGAAGAGGCCTTTAAGGATGCAGATATCGTATATCCCAAATCCTGGGCACCCTATGCTGCCATGGAAGAGCGGACCAAGCTCTATCAGGCCGGGGACAAGGCAGGCATTGATGCTCTGGAGAAGGAACTCCTGGCCCAGAATGCCGAGCACAAGGACTGGACCTGCAGTGAGGAAATGATGGCCAAGACCAAGGATGGCAAGGCCCTCTATCTCCACTGCCTGCCTGCAGACATTACCGGGCTCAGCTGTGAGGCCGGAGAAGTGGACAATTCCGTCTTTGACCGCTATATGGTTCCCCTCTATAAGCAGGCTTCCTTCAAACCCTATATCATCGCCGCCATGATTTTCCTGGCTCAGGTCAAGGATCCCGCCAAGGCTCTGATGGAAATGGATCAAAAGGACGAAAGCCGCAAGGTCTATTGATTCTCTGAGATCCGGAGATTTGCGTTATGAGAATTGTAATTGCTTTGGGCGGCAATGCTCTGGGCAAGAACCTTGCAGAGCAGATGACAGCCGTCCGCAAAACAGCCAAAACGATTGCAGACCTGATGGAAGCCGGACATGAGCTGGTGATTGCCCACGGAAACGGTCCCCAGGTCGGCATGATCCAAAACGCTTTTTCCGCCTATCATAAAGCTGAACCCAATTCTGACCTTATGCCCCTCAGCATGTGTGTTGCCATGAGCCAGGGTTATATCGGCTATGATCTGCAGAACCTCATTGGGGAAGAACTGGCCAAGCGGGGACTGGATATCTCCGTTGCCACCATACTGACCCAGGTGGTAGTGGATGCCGATGACCCCGCTTTCCGGAATCCCACCAAGCCCATCGGCGCTTTCATGAGCGAGGAGGAGGCCAAAAAACTGGCAAAGGAAAAGGGCTTTACCGTAAAAGAAGATGCCGGGCGAGGCTGGCGGCAGGTCGTGGCCTCTCCCCTGCCTAAAGAAATCGTGGAAATTGACAGCATCCGGGCTCTGATGGACGGAAAGCACGCCTGCATTGCTGTTGGCGGCGGCGGAATTCCCGTGATTCGGGAGGGAAATGCTCTCAAGGGTGTACCCGCTGTGATCGACAAGGATTATGCATCCGAATGCCTGGCTGAGGAACTGGACGCCGACATGCTGGTGATCCTGACAGCCGTGGAACATGTCGCCATTCACTTTGGGACCCCGGAGCAGGAAAATCTGCGCCGCATATCGCCTGAAGATGCGGACCGCTATATCGCAGAGGGGCAGTTTGCTCCCGGTTCCATGCTCCCCAAGGTCTGCGCCGCCAAGAAATTTGCGGAATCCAAAAAGGGAAGGAAAGCGCTCATCACTTTGCTGGAAAAAGCTGCGGAGGGTCTTGCCGGGGAAAGCGGCACCATTATCGAAGGATAATCCGTCAAAAAAGACTTGACGAATTTCCAAAAACCGTTATGATAGTCATAGAAGCATTCTCAGATAGGAGGTATTTTTTATGAGTTTACACGATTGGAATGAAAAGAGCCTGAAGCTCTTGAAGAAGTTTAAGAAGGAAAAGGCAGCTGAAGAGATTTCGGAAGAGGTTATTGAGGCTGCAGAAGAAGCTGCCAAAGAGGCTGCTGAAATCGCCGAAGAGGCTGCTGAAGAAGCCGTTGAGGCCTGCGAAGAAGAGGAAGAGGAAACCACCGTTATTCTTGGCTTCACCTGGCAGCAGATCGTCATTGCAGCGGCGGCTCTGGCCGCAGTTGTGGGCGGCATTATCTGCCTCCTCCATTTCCTGAAAAAGAAAGATTGAAAATTGCATAAAATGGCCGCCGCAAAACGAAGGTTTTGCGCCGGCTTATTTTCGTGCTCTTAATTCTTCAAAAAATGATTCTTGATGGCTTCAAAGGATTCCTCACTGATATCGTGCTCAATTCTGCATGCGTCCTCCAGAGCTGTCTCCTCCTCCACGCCCAGGGACATCAGCATTTTAGAGAGAAGAACATGGCGCTCATAGATACCCTCGGCAATCTTTCTTCCTTTCTCTGTCAAAGTGATCGTGCCATCCAAATCCACCGTAACACAGGCATCTTCCCGGAGAATGCCCAAGGCCCGGCTGACAGAGGGCTTAGAATAGCCCATTTCCTGAACCATATCAATGGCCCGAACCTTGGAAATCTTTCTCTGCAAAACCAGAATTGTTTCCAGGTACATCTCACCAGACTCTCTCATTGTGCTCTCCTTTCCTAATCTTCCAGCATGATAACGGCACACTGAAGACCGCGATTGCCTTTCGTATAACGGTGGGACCAATAGCTATCATGGGAACAGCAGGTACATTCCGGAGAAATATCGATCTGTTCCCTTTGGAGACCCAACTGAAGCAAACGGCGGGCATTTGCCTCTTTCAGATCCACCAAATATTTTCCGCCGCCGATTTCCCGATAAATCCCCTCTGCATCCGCACCGAGCCAGACACCCACAGCGTCCGGCACATCCCGATGCGTTTCAAAACAGCAAGGACCCAAAGCAGGGCCAATGGCCGCCAAAAGGCTCTTCGGGTCTGCTCCCAAAGCCTGCATCTTCGCAAGGGCACTGCCTAAAATATCCGCAGCTGAGCTGCGCCAGCCACAGTGAATTGCACCAATCACCTTGTGGACCGGGTCGCAAAGCAAAACGGGAACGCAGTCTGCCGTAAAACAGACGAGGGGCAGGCCGGCTTCCGCAGTAACGATACCGTCCGCATCATAGGGAACTTTTCCTCCGCAGGGGTGCCGGTCCGCTGAACTGACGATCCGCACATTCGCCCCATGGACCTGATGGGTCACCGCGCAGTCATCCCGATGCCGCCCGAAGGCTGCCATCAAACGGGTCATGTTTTCCGCGATATTCTCATCGGAATCCCCCGCTCCCGAACGAAAATTCAGGCTGGAGAAGGGGCCCTCACTGACCCCGCCCTGCCGGGTACTGAAGGCGTGAGGAAGAGGAATCAGCGTGGATCTCGTGAGGGGCAATGTTTCTTTGCTTACATAAAACATGGTAAAGAACGCTTATTCGACCGTAACGGGAATCTCCAGTGAACCGTAGTTGCAGTAGGGCCCAACGGTGTAAACGGAGATATAATATCTGCCGGGCTCCTTGGCCCCGGGGCAGACAAACTTCCCTGCTTTGATTTCTTCCTTGCTAATAGGCGCCGCATATTTCTTATAATGGGTTTCGCCCTTGAGGTAATAGCGGAAGCAGTTTTCCTGATTCTCTGCATCCTGAAAACATACGGTGATCGGCTCTCCGACCTTATAAACCTTCTTATCCAAAGCGGTTTTGAAATCAAAGACATACCACTCCACTTCTTCCTCCAGGCCTTCGGCATTTACCCCGTAGGCATGGTAAAGGCCGGCTGTCTTAGGCAGATAGGACGCCTTTCCGTTCTCCACCTGCAAAGTCTCCGTATTTTCATTCTGGTCCATCACTTCAATTTCCCGGACGGCTTCATCAAACACAGAGAACACCACCGGTTCACCCAAAGCATAGTTGGCCTTATTGCCGTAGTCGCTCATAAAGGCTCTGGGACGCCGCGCAGCCTGGAAATCCAGGAAATTGCTCTCATCAATAAGCTTTTCATCCCCGGGAACTTTGGAATAGGGATTGGGAGTATAAGAAATGGAATCCACATTGGCATCCCGATAAATCCGGAATTCCTTATTGAGCCAATAGCGCTCAAACTCTTCCGGACTATACCAAAGGCGGCGGCAGACAGGCAGCGTGCTCTCGGAGACCTCTACCTTCTGAACCTTTCCATCTACATCCCGAAGGATGCCTGTAACCACGGCAATGTGCCGTTTGGGATTCAGGACCAGATCCAGGAGCTCCAGCTTTTCCAGGTCCTCCTTTTTCTCGATCTCCACCTGGGAAACCCCGGGATAAGTGGGCCATTCGGAGCACACGACCTGCCGGGGGAAGTCATGAACATAGCTTGCAAAGGCAGAGCATACGATTCCATACCAGCAGCCCGCGCCATGACCGGAGGTTCCGTGGAGAGAGCGGGTATAGAGGATGGAATCCGGATTTTTCAAGGCGGTGGCATAGGTCTCCAACAAAACTTCAAAGCCCACATGTTTATCCGGCAGACGGGCAGAAGAATAGATTACCCCCTTCTGCGGCAGACCTGCCTGCAGGTAGGTATCCGCATAGGTGCGCTCCTGCTGGGCATTCAGATAGAAATGAACGCTGGGAATATTTTTCAGGGGGTTCCATTCGAAACCTGTCATCTGGGCTGCACGCTTCAGTCCGTTGGCTACACCTTGAGATTTTGGTTGGTCCGGATAAAACATTGCTATTTCCTCCAAATTATATTTATGCTTCTTTCAGGGCAAAGGCAACCGCGCCCTGTGCCAGGCAAAGAGTGGGATCCACAGACGGGAAATCCAAGTGATAAAGTTCCTTCGCCAAAGGCAGCTCCGTACAGCCGAGAATAATAGCCTGAGCGCCTTCTCTCAAAAGACGGTCTGCTGTTTTCTGGACCTTGGAGGCATCATACTCCGTCAGTCCGGCCTTAACAGCGCCGTAAATCAAGTCCATGACCGCTTCCTGCTCTTCGGGATCCGGGGTAAGGATCTCAATCCCCTTCAAATTTCTCGCATAGATCCCGGTTTGAACGGTGCCGGAGGTGGCCAAAAGGCCAACCTTGGAGATTCCCTTGCGTTTCAATTCTTCCCCAGTCAGACGGATCATATGCAGTACGGGAACAGATCCTGCAGCCTCCTGGACCGCATCATAGAAACCGTGGGCTGTGTTGCAGGGCATAATCAGGCAGTCCGCGCCGGCAGTTACCAAACGGTGAACACTGTCTGTCAGGGCCGGAATGGGGCTTGCGCCTCCGGAGAGGAGCGCTGCCGTCCGGTCCGGGATCTCCGTATTGCTGTCGATCAGAACACGGATATGGTCCTGATCTTTTTTTGCCGGGGTATTTTCAATGATTTTTTTGAAGAGGTCGGCAGTGGCCATAGGGCCCATGCCGCCGATGATGCCTACCGTTTTTTTCATGGAAGCCTCCGAAATCTTATTGTATTACAAGTTCAGCAAATCCCCCGCGGAGGCCTTGCGAGCCTCCTTGAAAAGAGTGCCGTCCTTTTTGCTGACGGTTTTTTGGATAATTCCCTCGTCGCCGCAAAGAGTCAGCGATATGCGGCCCGGCGCGATCTGCGGATGGCGCAGGAGCCGGAAGCCATCCTGGGAAGACTCTTCCCGGGTTACTGCCAAGAAGCAGAATTTTTCATCCTCATAGGGAAGCTCTCCCCCTTTGAGGCGCATTTGCAGCTTACTCCGGGAAACACGGCAGGAAAAAGCACACCAATCTCCCCTTTCCACAGGACAGGGACTTTCATGGGTGCATGGTGCAGCGATATGCGCCCCCAATGCAAGAAGCTTCCGCCGGGCAGCCATCAGAATCCGATAGCCCTCCGGAGTTCCCGGCTCCACAAGAAGAAGCGCCCTGTCAGCGGCTGCCCAGATTTCCTCCAAAACGCTGTCCCTGGAGGCCTGCGGGAGCTCATTCAAAAGATAGCTCGCCGTTACCAAATCTGCCCGACTCTTTACAGGGGAAGTTTCCAAATCAAAGGGCTGCCAAAGCGCATTCGCCGTTCCCGGCAGCTCCGAAGCGCGAAGAAGCCTCTGCCCCAGGCTGCGCATGGCGGATTCCCGTTCCAGACAGGTGATTTGAGAAAGAGAAAAACTCTCTGCCGCAGCCAAAGATGCTGCCCCCGTTCCCGCGCCCAAATCCAGAAGGCTTCTGATCTCCGAAAAGCCAGAGAGGCGAACTGCCATGGAGACCGCAGCATAGGTGGCCGGCATTCTATAAAGAGCATAAGCAAGGGCATCAAGGGTACCGGAGGCAAGCCGTGCCCCGGAAAAACGCTCGCCCCGATAACGCTCCGAAAGATTCCGAGCTGCGGAAATCAAATCCCCCTGTGGAAAGCTTTCCGCTTCTGCTTCCAAAACAGACCTTATCTTTTGCGGTAATTCCATGGATAATCCTACTTTTTCACAAGAATTACTCTTATTATACCACAGAATGTGACCTTGTAAAGAATTGACCGCGGAAAAGAAAATGATGAAAATAAAAAATATTTTAAAAACCTCTTGTACTAACAAAGAATAAATGGTAGAATAGCATGGAGTATAGGGGCACCGCCCTGATGGGCAATCATCAAGAATACAATCGGAGGATTATAATATGACTATCACCAAAACCAAAGAAGGCCAAAACCTGACCCTGGCCCTGAACGGCAGACTTGACACTGTGACCTCTCCCCAGTTGGATGCTGAACTGAAGGAAGAGCTGGACACCACCACTGCTCTGGTCTTTGACTTTGCAGAACTCCAGTATATCTCCTCTGCCGGTCTCCGTGTTCTTCTCTCTGCGCAGAAGGTCATGAACACAAAGGGAACCATGGTTATCAAGAATGTCTGTGATGACATTATGGAAGTCTTTGAAATCACCGGTTTCTCTGACATTCTCACCATTGAAAAGTAATTGCTTTCAACTCAGCGCCGATGGAAAGATCGGCGCTCTTTTTTTATTGTTTTATCGCAAAATTTCGCATTATTTGCGTTTATATTTATTATATTTCGCAAAATATGTGTAATTTTATATTATTGCATGTTATTTCGCATTAAAAAATATATATACGCATTTTTTGCGATTTTTATTCCAATATTACACATACTTAGGTAAAAAATAAGGCTTTCTCCTTAAGGCACGCGCCTTAGGGAGAAAGCCTTATCTTATGAAAGCAAACCGAAAAAGGAAAGAAGTGTCTGCATTTCCTCTTTGCGCGGGCTGTTCTGAATGAAGAGAAGGAAATAATCCTCTTCCGGTAAAAAACGCTGCCCGATTTCCGTCTCATTCACCCGAATTCCAATCGGAACCTCTTCCCGATAAAGAAGCAGATCTTCCCATTCCGCCAGAGTCCCCCCGTCTGCCAATTCCCGCAGGTCCAAAAAATACTCTCCCTGCAGAAAAGCATCATAGGCAAGCTGATCCAACAGCATATAATCCAGATCTTCAGCAGAAATCCGGGCCATGATGCCGATTTCGGTATAGTAGGCGGTGACATCCTCTTCTGTTCTTCCCGTATAATTCTGCTGTGCGATTTCCGCCTTGTATTTCTTAGGACTGAGCTCGGCATAGTCCAAAAGGCCATCTGTCATATGGGCTTCCATTTCTTCTGTCAGTTCCGCATTCACCAGCATGCCGCTCTGAAGAAGCTGCAGTCTTGCATTATGGATAATTTTACCTACTTCCACACCCATGATGACCAAAAAAACAAAGGCAATAATCCAAAGGTAGTAATAGGTCCAGATGTGGTTCCAGCGATCCGGCCAGGACATCTGCTTCAAATCTTCAAATGTTTCTTTCAGGGTTCCCTGACGATCCCGCTTCATAGGCCGAATCTCCTTTTGATTTCTTTTTTCATTATAGCCCTTTTCCGGCCGGATGACAAGCAAACAATCCGTGAACAAAAGAAAGTTTACAGTCTGTTTACTTGCGAAAAAAATAAATTTATGGCATAATATGTATTTAGAATTATCCATACGGAGGCACTCATGATCAAACGTTTGTTGGCGTGTGTCCGGGAATACAAAAGGGACACGATCTTAACGCCGCTCTTTATGGTTGGTGAGGTCAGCTGTGAATGTACCATTCCTCTGATCACGGCAAAACTAATCAATCAGATTGAAGCCGGATGCGGAATGGATGTAATCGTAAAACTCGGTTTACAGCTCTTTCTCATCAGCGTACTTTCTCTCACCTGCGGAATCCTCTCCGGCTGGTTTGCTGCCAGTGCTGCCACAGGCTTTTCCAAAAATCTGCGGCAGGACATTTTTTATCGGGTACAGGATTTCTCTTTTGCCAATATTGACAAATTCTCTACTTCCTCTCTCGTGACCCGTCTCACCACGGACATCAATATGGTCCAGAATTCCTTTATGATGGTCATCCGAGTCGGCGTACGCTCCCCTCTCATGCTGATCATCGCCATCATCATGTCCATTCGGGTCGGCAAAGTTCTCAGTTGGATCTTCGTCGGAATCATCCCGATTCTGGCTGTTGCCCTCCTGATCCTTGCCAAATACGCCCTTCCGCTTTTCAAGCAGATGTTCCATAAATACGATGCCTTGAATAACTCCATCCAGGAGAATGTTCAGGCTATGCGGGTGGTAAAGGGCTTTGTCCGAGAGGACTATGAAGCCGAAAAGTTTTCCCGTGCTTCCGGTGATGTTCGGCAGCTCTCCACCAAAGCAGAGCGCATTCTTGCCTTTGTGAGCCCGGTCATGACCTTCTGCATCTTCGGTTCCATGCTGCTTATCTCCTTCTTTACCGCCAAGCTTGTCTCCTCCAGCGGCGGCAGCTATTTGGGCGTAGGTACTCTGGCCAGCATGATCACCTATTCCATGCAGGTCCTCTCCAGCCTGATTATGCTGAGCATGATTTTCGTCATGATCACCATGTCTTCTGCTTCCATCAAGCGTATTTACGAAGTTCTCTCCGAAGAGAGCAGCCTCCGGAATCCCGAAAATCCCGTCTACGAAGTGGCAGACGGCAGCATTGATTTCGACCATGTCGCCTTTAAATACAGCGCAGAGGCAAAAGAGAATGTGCTGAGCGATATCGATCTCCATATCCCCTCCGGGGCAACCGTGGGCATCCTCGGCAGCACCGGTTCTGCCAAGAGCTCTTTGATCCAGCTGATTCCCCGCCTCTACGATGTCACCGAGGGCAGCGTCAAGGTCGGCGGATTGGATGTCCGGAACTATGATCTCAACAGTCTCCGGAACCAGGTTGCCGTGGTTCTGCAGAAAAACACCCTTTTCTCCGGCACCATCGCAAGCAACCTGCGCTGGGGCGACCCGAATGCCACGGATGAAGAACTTGTGGACGCCTGCAAGCTCTCCTGCTCGGAAGAATTCGTGCAGTCCTTCCCGGATAAATATGAAACCGTGGTCACCCAAGGGGGCGCCAATGTCTCCGGCGGGCAAAAGCAGCGTCTCTGCATTGCCCGGGCTATTCTGAAAAAGCCGAAAATTCTGATCCTGGATGACTCCACCTCTGCAGTGGACACCCGCACGGATTCCGTAATCCGGAAAGCCTTCCGGGAAAAGATCCCTCACACCACAAAAATCATTATTGCCCAAAGGATCTGCTCCGTCCAGGATGCGGACATGATCCTCGTCATGGATAAGGGAAGAATCAATGATATAGGCACCCATGCGGAGCTCCTCGCCCGGAACCCCATCTATCAAGAGGTCTATGCCTCCCAAAACAAGGCAGGAGGTGAAGAATAATGCCGGGACCCGGAACAAATATGCGCGGCATCGGTACATTTAACAAAAATGTTTTCGGCCGAATCGTTAAGCTTTTCCTGAAAGAATACCCTCTGGCTTTTTCCGCAGTTATTCTTTGCACGATCTTATCTGCTGTCATCGGCGTTGTCCCCGCAATTTTTGTAGAGCGAATCACCAGTTATATTGAAATCGGCCTGGGAGCCGGCTGGGAGGCGATCCGTCCCGATGTGCTGAAAGCCTTGGGCATCATGGTAGCCCTCTTCGCTGTTTCCATACTGGCAACCACCGTCCAGCAGCTCATACTTGCGGAAATCTGCAACGGTTTCCTCCACAAGATTCGCACCGGCATCTTCACCAAGATGCAGAAGCTGCCTATCCGTTTCTTTGATAGGAAGCCCCATGGGGACATCATGTCCATCTATACCAACGATGTGGACACCCTGCGGCAGCTGATCAGTCAGGTGCTGCCCCACCTCATCTCCTCCGGCCTTACGGTGATAGGTATCCTCTGCATCATGCTCTACTATTCCGTCAGCCTGATGCTGGTGGTCATTGTCGGTATCTTTGGCATGACCTATGTCACCAAGGTGGTCGGCGGAAAGTCCGGCATGTTCTTCCTGCGGCAGCAGAACTCCGTAGGCAAGATGGAAGGCTATATTGAAGAAATGATGAACGGCCAAAAGGTCATCAAGGTCTTCTGCCACGAAGCAGCCGCAGAAAAGGATTTTGACGCTCTGAACAATCAGCTCTGCGAGGATGCCAAAAACGCCAACCGCTTTGCCAATATTTTCGGGCCTATCATGAACAATATCGGCAACATTCTCTATGTGCTTGTTGCCTTTGCGGGAGGAATTCTCATCTGCTCCGGCGGAAAACTGAACAACCTCTCCATCGGCAATATCATCACCCTCGGAAAATTTGCCGCTCCTCTGAGCATCCCTATCATTGCGACCTATCTCGGCATGTGCAAGCAGTTCACGAACAATGTGAACCAGGTTTCCAGCCAAATCAACGCCATCGTCATGGCCATGGCCGGTGCGGAACGCATTTTCAAACTCATGGACGCCGAGCCAGAGCAGGACAACGGCAATGTGACCCTGGTCAATGTGAAAGAAGTCGACGGCGTTCTGACGGAATGCGAAGAACGGACCGGAAAATGGGGCTGGCATTATCCCCAGGATGACGGCAGCCTGAAGTTGGTCCCCCTCACGGGTGATGTGCGTTTTGATTCTGTGGATTTCTCCTATGTTCCGGAAAAGCAGGTGCTCTACGATGTAAGCCTCTACGCCAAACCCGGCCAGAAGCTGGCATTCGTGGGCGCTACAGGAGCAGGCAAGACCACCATCACGAATCTCATCAACCGTTTCTATGATATTGATGCCGACGGGCGGATCCGCTACGACGGAATCAACATCAGCAGGATCAAGAAAGCAGATCTTCGCCGTTCTCTGGGAATCGTCCTTCAGGAGGTCAACCTTTTCACCGGAACTGTGATGGATAACATTCGCTACGGAAAGCTGGACGCCACGGACGAGGAATGCATCCATGCAGCCAAGCTTGCCAACGCCCATGACTTTATCATCAGGCTGCCGGAAGGCTACAACACCATGCTGACTGCCAACGGCGCCAACCTGAGCCAGGGCCAAAGACAGCTGATCTCCATCGCCAGAGCTGCTGTGGCAGATCCTCCCGTAATGATTCTGGATGAAGCCACCTCCTCCATTGACACCCGGACGGAATCTCTGGTCCAAAAAGGTATGGATGCTCTCATGGAAGGCAGGACTGTTTTCGTCATTGCCCACCGGCTCTCCACCGTTCAGAACAGCAATGCCATCCTGGTTCTGGACCACGGCAGGATCATTGAGCGCGGCACACATGAAGACCTCATTGCTCAAAAGGGCACCTATTATCAGCTCTATACCGGAGCCTTTGAATTGGAATAAGGGGAAAAGATGAAACCATTGATTGGGATCACTGCCGTGCGCGGTGAGGAAACCGGCTATTACGAAGCCACCGGCCGTCTTTTTGACTATTCCATGCGATCCTACCAGGCGGTTATTCGGCGTTTTGGCGCTATCCCCGTGCTGATTCCGGCAATGGCAGAAGCCACAGGTGACAAAGAATATGCAGATAGGCTTCTCAGCAAACTGGATGGGCTCTATTTTTCCGGCGGAGGTCTCCGAATCGGCGGCAAGGCTGCCTTGCCGACTCTCTATGAACAGCAGCCTCTCCGTTCCGCCTGGGAGGATTTCCTCATGAAGGAAGCCTATGAAAGAGATATTCCCACCATCGGTGTCTGCAGAGGCTATCAAATGATGGCTGTTGCCCTGGGCGGCTCCATGGACACGGTCCGGATTCCGGGGCACAAACAGGAAGCACCTTACGGCCGCGGCTGCCACACGGTTTATCTGAAAGCAGATTCCAAACTTGCCGCTGCAGTCGGTCCGGAGCCCTGGTTTACCAACAGTATCCATGTGGAACGGCTGAAGGAAATCCCGGAAAACTTCATTGTCTCCGCTCAAACAGAAGACGGAAGCTGCGAGGCCATTGAAGCCACGGACCGAAAATTCTTCCTCGGCACCCAATTCCACCCGGAGCTGATGCCGGATGACCCCCGCAGTGCCCGCTTTTTCTCCTTTTTTCTTTCGGCCTGTTCCGAAAAATAATGTTTTATTCTGTCAGCCGGGTCCATATCGGACCCGGCTGATCGTATGAACAGAGCAATATTCCTTCATTTTCATAGAGAAAACTCTTGCACTTTTGAAGAAAAATGTGTATCCTTATCCCATCATTACTGAAGGAAAGACAGGCTTTCTCATGGGCGAAAGATTAGGAAAGAAAAGCTACAATAACATGACTGAGGGTTCTATCCTCTCTGCCATCGTCCGTTTTGCCATTCCCCTCATGCTGGGCAGTCTATTCCAGGACCTATACAGCATGGCGGATATGACCATTGCCGGCTATACCCTAGGCGACAGAAGTATTGCCGCCATCTCCTCCTCTGCTGCAATCGTCAACATGATGAACTATGCAGCCAGAGGCTATAACATGGGCAACTCCATCCCCGTTGCAAATGCTTTTGGCTCCGGAGACATGGAAAAAACGAAGAAAGCGCTCATAGCCATGAATGTGCTCTGCGTGCTCTATTCTCTGGTGGTCACCACCCTCTTCCTGGTCTTCCTGAAGCCCCTCCTTCGTTTTGTAAATACGCCGGCAGATCTCTTTGACAGTGCCATGACCTATGCCGTTATCATTGTTTCCGGCTTGATCTGCACCATGGCATACAATCTCTTTTCCGCTTCCTTCCAGGCTCTGGGAAATTCCAAACTGCCTCTGTTCTTCCTGATTTTCAGTTCCATGCTGAATGTGGTTCTGGACCTTTTCTGCATCGTGGTTTTGAAATTAGGAGTTGCCGGTGCTGCCATTGCCACCATTTTCTCCCAGTTTGTTTCCGCGTTCCTTTCCGGAATCAGCTTCTTCCGCCACTTCCCGGAAATGCGCTACAGCCTGAAGGATCTGAAGGGGATCGGCCCTGTGTTGGCAGACACCTTCCCCATCGGCATTTCCGTGGCCATCACCAACTCTATCTTCTCCATCGGTGCTGTTTCCGTTCAGAGTGCGATCAATGCCCTGGGTGAAAGCACGATCATCGCCCAGTCTTCCGCCTCCAAGATTCGGATGTTTGCTACGATTCCTTCCGTCAACCTGGCCAATGCCGTTGCCACCTTTGCCGCCCAAAATTACGGAGCCAAAAAATATCATCGGATCACCAAGGGTATTTGGACCGGCATCGGCGTCAGCGCCGGTATCAATGTCTTCACCTATTTGATTTGCTTCTTCTTCGGCGGTGCCATTGCAAAACTTATCACCAACACACAGAATCCGGATGTTGTCTATATGGCCGGGACCATGCTGCGGATTGAGGTCGCCTTTGTTTGGGCACAGACGGCCGTCATGAGTTTCCGGATGAGTATCCAAAGCCTGAAACGAAAGGTCATCCCCATGCTGGGAACCGGTGTGGAATTGGTCATCCGCTGTGTCTTCGCCTTTGTTATCACACCCATGATCGGCTTCACTGCCATCTCCTGGGCCGAGGTAGCCTCCTGGCTCATCAGCGGAACTGTCATGCTGATTTGCTACTACATTCTCATCAAGGGCATCATCTCCGGCCGTTACAGTCAAAAAGATGTCCAATACAAAAAAGCTTAATTGTAGAAAGAAACGGTGCTGCAGAAAATCTGCAGCACCGTTTCTTTATGCCCAAAGGATTATCGGAAATCAAACAATTCCTTCGGTGAAACTTCCAGTATTTCGCACAGCTTAAAAATCAAGTCAAAGGAAACGCCAACTCGGCCCAATTCAATAGAACTGATATGGCTGCGGTCAATGTCAGCCAATTCAGCAAGCTGCATTTGCGTAAGACGTTTCCGCTTCCGATAATAAACGACATTCAAACCGAATTTCTCATATAGCGATTGATACTCCGCTTTCATTTCCCCACCCCACATATTATTGTAAGGTGATAATTACAAATCATAAACCTTGTAAAAAACACATTATGTGATTGACACAAGTCATATTGTGGGATATTATCAAAGAGGTGCAAATAATAATCATTCACCGCATATTTATTTCCCGCTAAACTGAGGAGGTTAAAGCATAATGAGTATTAAATCAGCCATAAAAAATATTCCTATGGGTCGTCTTTTTGCAGAGCATCGCAAGACGATCCTTTATCGAAATAAAGCCAAGAAAGTATCGGATTATGACGCCATTATTGAACAGTTTAAAAAAGCAACTGGTCGAGATGTCAATCTGGTCAATCCCGAGCGATACACGGATAAACTTCAATGGCTAAAGCTCTTTTGGCGGGATGACCGGGCAACCGTTTGTGCCAACAAGTATACCGTAAAACAGTATTTAGCAGATTTGGGCTACGGCAATCTTTTGAATGATACTATCGCTTACTATACGAATGTAGATGATATCAAAATTAAAGATTTGCCGGAGAGATTTGTTTTAAAAGGAACGCATGGAAGCGGATGGAACCTTATTGTAAAGGACAAATCCAAAGTCAATTGGTTCATCTGGAAAAAAATCATGAAGAGTTGGCTGGAGCAGGACCTCTCTTGGTATGGACGGGAATGGGTATATAGCGATCAGCCGCATGGAATAATAATTGAGAAATACTTAGAAGATGATTCCGGAGAACTTCGGGATTTCAAGATTATTTGCTCAATGGGTAACCCACTCTTCATGCAGATAGATGAAAATCGCATGACTGACCATAAAAGAATTTATATAGACTCTATCGGTGAAGAAATCAAAATGGATGATGACCAGGCAAGCAGACACCCCAATATCAAATTTGGTGAGAATCAAAAAGAAATGTTCCGCTTGGCTGCAGAGCTTTCCAAGCCTTTCCCGTATGTCCGTGTGGACTTTTACGAATGCAACGAAAAAATTTATTTTGGCGAACTGACCTTCTTTGGCGCCAGTGGATTTTTCAACTTTGAGCCGGACCAATGGGACTTTATTTGGGGCGAAAAAATTCAACTGCCCGAGCCGAACTTTAATTTGGAGTTATATAAAAAACTACATGAACATAACGAAACTTAGGAAGTTTTACATTATTGACGGTTTATCATAAACTAGAATCTCTTAAGGAATTTGAAAATGAAAACAATTGGATTTCCTATCAGCCACAAGGAAAATGAAAATAGGCGAGCCATTGTTCCGGAAGATGTTGCAAAATTATCGCACCCGGATAAGGTCTTGATTGAAAAGGGATATGGGGCTGTCCTTGGTTTGAAAGATGCGGACTATGAGGCAGTAGGATGCAAAGTTTGTACCGTTGCAGAGGTATTAAAAGCAGATATCATATGTGACCCAAAGGTTGGAGATGCTGATTATCTAGAATCTCTTCACGAAGGGCAAACGATTTTTGGTTGGATTCATGCTACTCAAAACCGGGATATTACTGACAAGATAGTAAACCATAAACTGACTGCCTATGCCTGGGAAAAGATGTTTGATGGTGGCCGCCATGTTTTTTGGAAAAATAATGAGCTGGCAGGAAAAGCAGCTGTGATTCACGCATTTCAGCAATGGGGAAGATTGCCTATGGGATGCAATGTCGCTGTTATCGGAAACGGTAATACGGCCCGTGGTGCTTCCGGGATGCTGAACATGTTGGGGGCAAATGTAACAAACTATAATCGAAAAACAGAAAATCTTCTTAGGAAAGAGATTGGAAACTATGATGTCATAGTAAACTGCATTCTCTGGGATGTTACACGAAATGACCATGTGATTTACCGGGACGACCTCAAGCGAATGAAATCCGGTTCTTTAATTATTGATGTTAGCTGTGATAGGAACGGTGGAATAGAAACATCTGTGCCCACAACTATTGCAAAGCCGATGTATTTTGTGGATG
>JAZUFG010000072.1:0-7040 GCA_045640565.1 Oscillospiraceae bacterium
TATACTTATTCGTTTTTGCCGTTCCGGCAAGAAAAAATCCTCATATGACTGTCCCGTTTAGTACACAACGGAGCATTTAAATCAGCACGAATTGAATCTCATCAACACGAAGTGTTGAATCGTCAGCTTATATGTCTTTGCGCCCTTGCCGGCGGTTCCTCCGGTATTTTCCGGAAATGGAATATAGGATGCTTTTCAGAATGACTGCCTTGCGCTGAAAAATGTTGCGGGCTGCGCAACCATGCGATCAGCGCTCTGCAGTAGAATATGGGTGCAAAAAAGAAATGCGGAGGTAAAAAAGATGGATTACGAAGAAATGCTGGAACAGTCAAGGTATTACACGGATGAAAAGAGGCGGCGAATTTCCGAGGAGCTATACGATGTATTTGACGAGAATGAGAAGGAAATTTACAGTCAAATTGCAGACGCCATCCTGGAAACAAAATTTCCGGATGACTATTTCAGAGTGGCCAGCCTGGAGGAGATGAACAGGGAGTTCGGAGCAGACGGAAACAGGGTGATTACGCCGAGAGTCAGGCTTGCGCTTGCCGTCTATTTGGACAATGAACAGGAGTTTGATTCCTTAATGGAGCAGTGGGACGAAATCCCGGATGACGACTGAAGGAGGAAAAATACCGTGTCTTATTATGAGCGAAATCATAAGCCGGATGTGGAGTATCTCTTCCGGCACGGATATGGCCTCTCTTTTGATGAGGCCCGGGATAAAGCGGAAAGAATGCTGCGAGAGGCCGGAGTAAATGAGGAGATTATTCAGATGGAGCTTTCTCAGGAAAATGTCTCCTATATTACGGTCGTTGGCATTTTGCGCTACCCGGAAATCCTAAGGGAATACAAAAGGAAGACAGACCTGTCTGATAGAAGCAATGCGCAGCATTATATTCTCTTTGTGGAAAACATGATAGATTATTAGAGTCGGAAAAATGATAAATTATTTAGGAGGTTTCTATGGACGAATTAATGCAATGCCCGGTTTGCGGGTTTTATACGCTTACGGATGGAGGATGAGGCCTGCGCAGAGATTTATAAGAAGATCTGCGATGCTGCGGAAAAAGAAGAATGCTATAAGGACCTGCCTGAACTCTTAAATGATGGCTGGGCAGATTTCCGCTGGGATGTTCCCGAATGGATGGAAACCTTTGGCTGAAAAGGCTTTATCCGGGGAAGGAAAGCTCTTGCTCAATTCCCCGGAGCGGTGATATAATGAAGAAAAGTCGGAGAAAGATTCATAAAAGCGCTAAGGGAGGATGGAATTATGCCTTTGCATTTGATTGAGCGGGATATTACCAAGATGCAGGTGGATGCCATTGTAAGAGGGAGAAAAACTCTTTTGTGGATCCCACGCCCCTTCGGCTTCTGCGGAAGAACGGCGAGGAGATCGACGCCGATAGCTACGGCATTTCCACCGGCGGAGATAAAATGCTGGTCCGCCTGGACAGCACCCTCTGCGTCTTTTCCGCCAGCGACCTCTAACCCAAAAGCCTTCCCCGAGGTGCGGCTTCGCCGCACCTCAGCTTGCCCGCAGGGCAAACATCATTAGCGCAGCGGCATCACTGCAAGCCTTCCCCCGGAGGGGTTGACTGCCTGCAGCTTATAAATACGGAAGGAGAATATGAATGAAGATCCCTTCCGCCCTCCATTGTTGCGCGCCCCGCAACCATCCGGGAAAGAGTTTCCGTTATAATAGAGCCATAAAGAAGAACGGAGGCAAAAAGATGATCACAGCGATTTTTGTTTGGGCGATCAAGGCTATGATCGGGGCGGCCGTCTTAAGCATCGGCTTGGCGGGCCTAGGCCTCGCTGCCATCGTGGGCCTGGCTGCCCTGGTCATCGGGATCATTGCGGCAATCATCAAGGCCCTGATCGGATGAGAAAGGAGAACCCGGAATCATGATTGTAAAACCTTTGGAATGGCTTTCAAAGCCAGATGAAAAGGGAAACGGTTTCTTGACGGTTTGGGCGGAGTTCAAGAACTTCGCTGCCCCCATGCCCGTTGAAACGCACAATATTTCCTTAGAAGATGTAAAGTTGGGGGAAGAGCAGGATTTTTGTTTCCTTCTGGAATGCGCGGAGAAGCCCGGCGTTTACAAAAATGAAGAAGCATTTTACAGGGAAAGCGGCCTGCATTTTGCCGCGGAATCCATGATTCCCGCGGGACTCTTTTCTCCCACTCAGGCAAAAGATTTTGTGGAATCTCCGCGAATCATACTGACGGGAACCGTTGCCAGGGTTTATGAGAACCCGACAGACTATGGATTCAGAGATGGGACAGCTCTTTTTGCTGTTGCCTGCCAAGGGAACAAGTTTGATGCTATTCTTTATCCGGAAACCGCAGACGGCGCAGTGCTGAAAGAAGGGAACACTGTCAACTGCATTTACTGGGTCCAGGGCTGGCCAACAGAGAGCGAATAAACCCTATCCCCATAGGCTAAACATTCGTATTTGACAGCAAATATAGGAAAAAACTTATGGAATATGAAGGAATAGACGAAACTAACACGGCAAAACTGCCGGAACTCGGCGAGAATAAAGGCCGCTTTTTGATGAAGGGAAGCCCGGAAGCAAAGAACCGGCCGGAGAAAAGGGATTATGGCAAAAGCCCGAAACATCCCCTCTATTTTCAGAATTACGAAACAGCAGACCGTTTTCTCTCCCTTCTGGAAAAGAGATTCAGAAAGAAAACCCTTTTCTGGTGGTGCTTTGGCGGCGAAGATCCCTACGGCGCCGTGGTGAGTAAGGTGGAATTCCTTGTCAAGAATAAAAAAACAGCAGAACTCTATGTCTGCTGCTATGGCACGGAAAATGCCACTGTCCCACCGAGAGGCTTCCGTTTGAAAGGGCCCTGGGGCCCGGATTCCTTCGTGGAGGACCCTTCTCTGGTGCAATGCCGATATGATTATCCGGAGGGGGAAGAAGTCTGCTCCATTACCTCTCCCCGGAAAGATGAGGCTTGCTTCTGCATTGGCAAAGACTATTCCCAACCGATTATCCTGGATGGAAATCTCTCCCCGGAGCTTCAGCACGGGTGGCAGTATATGTCCGATTTCCTCTCCGCAAGCGCAAAAGAGATAGAACCTTCCGACTGCCCCCCGAAGAATGTCTGCATTGACTGTATTAGTGACAGCCGCTACTACCGGATCTATCCCTCCTTTATTCATGCGGATAGTACGGTATTTGAGCAGATGGCGCCGGAAATCTGCGATATTCTTCGGGAGTTATGCTGCCCCTATTACTGCTGCTATGGCATGATTAATTGAGAGGAGAAAGAACATGAGCGAAAATGAAGAGAAAACAAAGAAGCTTCCGGATTGCAGAATCCTGACCAAGTACCTGCCGGTTTGGGACCGGATGAAAGATTGGGAAATGTGCAATTTGCTCATTCAGGACATTGACTATTGCGTGCATACCTTTAAGAGCCTGAAATTGGGCAAATACGAGCTAATACTGAAAAAGCAGGGGATTCAATGGGGATTTGAGTCCATGACCCGGGCCAACCCGGAGGACCTGGATGTCACCACCCTTCTCGCCCTCCTTGTGGCTGCCTACAGAGCGGACCATTTCTGCGAAGGTGCCTTTGAAGAATTCGTGGAGTGCGGGGCCGTCCGAAAATGGCTGGAGCGCCTGGAGAAACTGACGGAATATTGGTGGGAGGAATAAAAGGAAAAGAGTGACTGCTGTGACATTCTTTTCCAAGGAAGGAAAGTGTGGATGATATGATGCTGAGCAGAGTAACAATAGAAACGGATTTGATGCGTTATGGTCCTGAGCCGGAAATCGGTTCGGAGATTGAGCAGAAGCTGACAATCAATCGGCAGGGAATGGTCTTCTTTGCAGGATACAATTATGAAAGGAGCGGGCATTTCCCGGCAGGTCGGAGAATTCGGAAAAATATAATGCCCGCCTATGCGGCTGAGATCCTGGATAAGATTTTGGAATACAAAAACAAGGGCGAGCGGCCTTTTGTTACGGACTGCGGAACCTATTCCGTGACCCTTATATACGAAGATGGAACTGTAGACGGATTCCATGGAGTTCCCGGTTTTGGCAGCTGCGATGGAGAAATCACAAAACTTCTGCGGAAGTATTTGGAGATCGATAATCTTGCCGGTCTTGATGACTGAGATCAAGGGGAGAAAATAAACAAGATGATTAGCTATGATGAAGAGGATTGGTGTGATAGGTATTATAGGGAGTTAATAGAATCTGAATATGGCTCTGTTGATACAGCACTGAGAAAGATGAAAGATATCTACAAACGGCTGCGGATTCCAACAAGAGAAGATAGAGAGTATGGCACAAAATATATTTATTGTGTTTTAAAGTCTCCGAATATTCTTGAGGATTATGCTAGAGAAGAACTTGTAAAAGAAAAACCAATTCGGGCTGAGATTTATTTTGCGCTTGTAAGGTTTTCCTAAGCGAATTTGAAGAAATAACCCCAGTACGCATTTTCTTGATAATATCCAATTACCATGATATGATCTGATGCGCGAGAGTGGCTAAGAAAACCTGGTCTAGATACCGATCAGCAAAAAACTCCAGCATATTATTAACATCATAGAAACAGAGGATTGATCACAAACTAAAGCAATCCTCTGTTTTTCATTTTTTATTAATTGATACATCGCAATGTATAAAAACGTTGCACCGCGCGCAACCACACAAGCAAACACCTGCGATAAAATATGAATGTAATCAATTCAAGTTGGTCATAAATAGCCTGGGTAGGTAAATACGCCCGTCACTAATAAAGCAATAAACCCCAGCGGATCTTGAAACATCTTACACAGAATTTTAGAGAATTTTTACCCACATCCGAATTACTCAGATTCTGAGTAATATAACATACTCAAAGTGTGAGTGTGTTATATTGCAGTAGAGGGGTGATAGTTATGGAATCCTATCGAGAGAGACTTCGGAATATTCGCGAAGATAAAGACTTAACGCAGGCGGAATTGGGAAAAGTAATCAACAAATCCCAGCAAGGTTATAGCCATATCGAAGCAGGCCGGGCGGAGCTAAAAATTGATGATTTGATAACCCTGTGTAAGTATTTTAATTTATCTGCCGACTACGTCATTGGAATAACCAAAGAAAAAAGAACGCTTAGGTGATCCTTACACAATTATGGAGAATGGAGACGAATTATGTTTGAAAAGATAGAAGAAAAGTATAACTATTTGCAATTTTTTCAAGATATCATTGCTGAATTTGGCGGCGAAGGGAGAAACGAGAAAAAGAAGTTCATCCTCAGAAAGTACTTAAATGACAAGGGTTCCTGGCCGGCTAAGGGCGCATATTTTGGATGTATTCGAGAGGGAGAAGATTCTTCTGGGGCATATTCTGATCTGAGTATTGTTGTCTTCCCGAGTAATGAAGAAAATGAGGATGAAGATCGCTGGCTTATTAACTTCGGCGTCGGAAGCATGGGCTACAAAAACGATTATGATATTGTATCCCTCCCAGGTATTCGCAGAATGTTCTCAAAGCATTTGGACATGCAGAATTCATTTGTAAAAAATGATTTTATGGACATTGAAACGTCTGATGGTATGAAATCATTTTTAGGAGATAAGATACCTGAGACACTACAGGACGCAGTTGAAAATTATACCAAGGTAATTTTGTCTGCGAGCTTAATCAACCCGAACGATGAAACTGCAACAAAAAACGAAATCAAAAAATACCTTGCCATTTACGCGGATTTGCGAAAATGGATGAGTAATTCTTCCCAAAGAAAAGCGGTTGAAAAAGCTTTGAACGCGGCATATCGTTGCCCTCTCGTAGACGATAAAGAAGAAGTAAAAAAACTGCTCAAAGAAAGAAAATACGTTGTCCTTCAGGGCGCTCCTGGTACGGGAAAGACGAGACTTGCAAAAGAACTTGCAGAGAATGGGCAGGTTTTCTTTGCACAATTCCATGCAGAGACGAGCTACAGCGACTTTGTATATGGAATTAAACCCGATACGAATGAAGGAACCCTTCGCTATATCGGATGTGACGGAATTCTAGTTAGCACGCAAAAATAAGTAGCATTTTATTATAATTTTTTGCAAATGTTGCGCACCGCGCAACCTAAGGTTCCACGCGGTAAGGTATAATAGCATTACAATAAAAAAAGAAATGAGGTAACAAAAATGACTCAAAACTCAAAAAAAGAAATGGCAGAATGTTTTTGCCAAAACCTTGCCGCGCTGCTTTCTTCCAGGGGATATAATTACGCCCGCTTAGCAGAAGAGACAGGAATAACTCCTGCAACAATTTCACGCTACATGACCGGGAAAAGAACGCCAGATTTAGATTGCGCATGTAAAATTGCAAAATTTTTCTGCGTTTCCTTGGACTGGCTTCTTGGCCTCTCTGATAGCAAATATGATGTTTTTCCGGAGGAAACCAGGAAGATAGTTACGGCCTATTCCGTAGCTAGCAGAGATGATACCGCTGTGGTTCAAGCTGTGCTAAAGAAGTACCTATAAGGCAAAAAAACAACAGCTTCAATTATGAAGGAGGAAATAATATGAATTCAATTACGATAAGCGGAAGACTTGCAAATGAACCTAAATACAGACTGACCTTGAACGGAAAGAGTGTTGCGAACTTTGTGGTCGCTACGCAAAGACCCAATGTGAAAGATACCGTAGATTTCATTGACTGTGTTGCCTGGGATAAAACGGCCGATTTTATTTGCCAACATTTCTGCAAAGGAAAATGGATTGAAATTTCCGGCGTTTTTACAACTCGGGATTTTGAAAAGGATGGGGAAAAGCGAAAGATTTCAGAAGTGCGCTGCGATATTGCCGGATTTGGCGGCGTAAAAAAGTGCGATTGCGATTTTCCTGAGGAAGACCCGGAGCAAGATGCAGAGGTTATTGTGTAAAGAACTTCCCGGAGTTCGGTATTACCGAATTCCAGAGTTCCGAAAAACAGACTTCTGGAGTTCGGGAAATCGGAATTCCAGAGTTCCGAAAATCGGAAAGAAATAATACTTACAGTAATAACACTTACTTGAGTAATACCAATCT
>JAZUFG010000073.1:0-18793 GCA_045640565.1 Oscillospiraceae bacterium
TGCTTTCTCTTACAAAAAAAGACCCGGACTTTCCGAAGAACTCCGGAATCCTTCACTTTTGAAGAAAGCGAGCAAGACAGAAAAACCGTCTCCCCGTCTTCAACGTTTTTCTGCCCCAGCTCCGAAGAATCGGCAGGGCAATCTCAAACAGAAAAAAACTCTTGCAATCTAATTTTCATGAACTTATAATGGCCTTAACGAATATTTTTCGTTCATGAAAAGAAAGGGATTGAATATGGAAAAGAAACTCGGTCTGAAAACAGGACAATTGATTGCACTGATTGTGATAGCAGTGTTGAATGTTCTATGGTTGACATGCGTCGTAATCAAAGGAAATATGACGTTTACAACTTTTGTAGCGTTTATTGAATTTGCCGTCGCTGCTTTTTATGCAATATACGGATATAAAAAGCCCCATGGCAATCACATGAGATACCTGCTTCTTAGCTATGCCGTGATTGCCGCTGTGATGCAGCTTCTCAATGCCGACTGGCAGCCAACCTATATTGACGCGCTTTATCTAGTAAACATCATTCTTGTCGTTTATATGGCAGGAAGACTTAATAAGTACAAGCAAAACCTTGTTATCAGTGCTGCTGTGCTTGTGTCTAACGGCATCGTAAGCGGCTTCTTGGCTTGTAACATCAAGCCGCTGAATTTCTTAAATTTGGGAGCTTGCGTCAGCTGCGTGGCTGTCTGGCTTATCATCGCTGCAAGCTATATCATCCGCTATAAGCCCCACAAAGAAGCCGGACTTGCTGCTGATAAAGAGTAAACCTTCATACAATCAAAGAGGATCTTCGTGATCCTCTTTTTTCGTTTTTTTGCATTTTTCTAAAAATTTAATAAAACGTTTATTTCCGTAACCATTTTCGGCTTTTTCGGGCCTCTTTTTGAGGCAAATTGCTCCTAATTCCTAACTCCTAGCGCCTTGCAGCTTGCACCTTGCAGCTTGTAGCTTGCACCTTGCAGCTTGCAGCTCAACTCCTAATTCCTAATTCCTAACTCCTAACTGCTTGCGGCTTATCTACTACTCGTGCTTCAGTATTTTTCTGTCCAGAGCAAAGATCCTCTGGGAGAATTCTCCGGGCTTCAGCTGCTCATAGCTTTCCCGGTAGATCTCAATACGGCTGTCAATGGAATCGATCTGGTAAAGGATCTCACTTTCAATGATCTGCGGTTTTACCGCAGCCCCAAACTCCGGTTCCCCATGGTGGGAGAGGATCATGTGCTGCAGGAGAACGGTTTTCTCTTCCGGAACACCCAGTTCCCGTGCCACGGCGCCGATTTCCTCTGCCCCCATGAAAAGATGACCGAGAAGGTGCCCGAGGCGGGAATAGTCGGTCACAAGTCCTGTTTCTGCCAGGGTAAATTCCTTGTTTTTGGAAAAGTCATGAAGCAGAGTGCCTGTGAGGAGCAGGCTCCGGTCAATAATATCTCCGTAAAGCTCGCAGATCTTCTCTGCAACGCGGAGCATATTGGATGTGTGCATGAGGAGGCCGGAACGGAAACTGTGGTGAACGCTTTTTCCGGCCGGAATTTCATAAAAATCGGCAGCGTGCCGGAGAAGCATTTCTTTTGCTATGCTTCTGTAATCGTCGTCTGCAATGCTTTCCACCAGAGAGGAGAGGTAGTTCTCTGTTTCTTCTTCATCGATCGGCGCAGAGGGGATCAGGGAAGAGAGGAGGAAATCGTCGCTCTCGTTTGCTAAACGGATCTTGGCAATATTCAGCTGAAGAGCCCCCCGGTAGTCCTTGACCTCTCCGCGGATTTTCACGGGTTTTCCGGTGTCTGCTTCGGACATGGGGCCGGAATAGTCCCAGACCTTTGCATCAACGGACCCGCTTACATCCGAAAGAAGGGCATTCAGAAAGGGTTTGCCGGAGTTTGTAACGCGCAGCTCGGCCTCCTTCAGGAGATAATAGCCTTCAATAATGTCGCCGACCTGAAGCTCGGATATTTTCTTTTTATAGTCCATAATCTTACCTCAAATTTCAGTTTTTATGATTATAGCATGAGAATGCGGAAATGAAAATCATTTTTTGCGGGCAGCAGGGGAATTCTTGGGAAAAATGGCTTGACATTTTTGAAAGCTCACAATATAATAGGCAGGACCGCTTGGCGGTTCTTGAAGCTTCCCGGATTTAGCCGGAAGCGTCGGAGGGAGGGAAACCAATGTCTGAAGTGTATGTTAAGGAGAATGAATCCTTAGACAGTGCTCTGAAGCGCTTTAAGCGCAGCTGCCAGAAGGCAGGCGTTATCGCTGAAGTTAAGAAGAGAGAGCATTATGTCAGCCCCAGCCTGAAGCGTAAGCAGAAGTCCGAGGCGGCACGCAAGAATAAAAAGAGATATTATTGATCCTCCGCTTTTCTTGTATTGCGACGGGTTCCCATTTTGGGAGCCCGTTTCCTTTTTCTTTTTGCAGGAAGCAGAGAATTTGCTCTCTTTTCGCAAGTTATCCTGTAAGAGAAGAGTTTTTTCGTATAAAAAAGAGAAAAATACTTGCGAAATTTCTTTAGATATTGTAAAATAAAGCCGCTTTTTGTGAAGTAAAATACTTGGGATTATTCTCAAAGCTTTTGGAGGATACTATTATGGCAACTATTACAGCCGGTGATTTCAGAAACGGTAAGACTTTTGAGATGGATGGCAAGATCATGCAGGTCGTCGAGTTCCAGCATGTTAAGCCCGGCAAGGGTGCTGCTTTTGTCAGAACCAAGATGAAGAATGTCGTTACCGGTGCCGTGACCGAAACTTCTTTTAACCCCACCGCAAAGTTTGAGGAAGCTTTCATTGAGCGTAAGGACATGGACTACAGCTACAACGATGGCGACCTTTATTATTTCATGGACCAGGAAACCTTTGATATGATCCCCATTTCCAAGGATATTCTGGGCGACGCTTTCAAGTTCGTTACCGAGAACACCACCTGCAAGATCCTTTCCTACAAGGGCAATGTTTTCGGCCTTGAGTGCCCCAACTTCATGGAGCTTGTTGTTGCTCAGACGGAGCCCGGCATCGCAGGCAATACCGCTACCAACACCCTGAAGCCCGCTACTCTGGAAACCGGTGCTGAGGTCAAGGTTCCGCTCTTCATCAACGAAGGCGACAAGATCCAGATCGACACCAGAACCGGCGAGTATCTTGGCCGTGCGAAGGGCTGATTTTGAGGTGAATTCATGAACCTGATTGAAAAAGCTGCATATCTCAAGGGCCTTCGGGACGGAATGAAGCTCTCTCAGGAAAGTGATGAAGGCAAGCTTCTCTCCTCTGTGATCGATCTCCTTTCGGATATGGCTGAGTCCATTACGGATTTGGATGATATGGCTTCCGGCATCACGGAAGAGCTTGATGCCATTGGCGATGAATTGGATTCTATCGAGGAAGTTCTTGACGAAGACTTTGAAGACAGTCTGGATGATGAAGATTTTCCCGAAGATGACGCCGATGACTATGATGATGAGGAAGACTACGATTTCGGCGACGGCCCGATTTATGAAGTCAAGTGCCCCACATGCAATGAGATCATCAATCTGGACGAGGAGATGCTGGAGCAGGGGAGCATAGAGTGCCCTTCCTGCGGAGAATCCCTTGAGTTTGATATTGAAGATTTAGAAGGTTAATGATTAAAAGCAGCTACTGAGTATGGTAGCTGCTTTTATATCGCGAGAGTTTTTGTGTATGAACAATAAAGAAATTCGAGAGCTGAAAAAGCGTTTTCGTCAGGAGCACAGCAATATCCAGGATGTGAATGTCTGCTATGTCAGCTCTTCCGGGGAAATCATTTCCCGTTTTCGGCAGTCCTTGACTCTGGCTGCAGCAGATGAGCAGGAGAAGTATCTGAAGCTCTTTCAAAAATGTCTTTCCGGTTCCTTAAACCGCCAACTGCATAATCTCTCCTTCCGGACTTCGCAGGTTGCCGGCAGTGAAGAGCACAGCTTGCTGACGGGCTTGCGGGACTCCAAACTGAGAGACGAGGATAAGCTGACGGAGATTTACGAAAAAATCATTTCTTCCGTTCACTATGACAGCAATTTTGCCATTGTTTCCGCCTATGACGCCTATGATGTTCCCAAGATGAATAAGGACGGCAGCTTTGATTCGGATGGAGATTCCGTATTCCGTTACATCCTCTTTGCAGTGTGCCCCGTGAAGCTGAGCAAGTGCGAGCTGACTTACATCCCGGATGAAAAAGAATTCCATAACAGGGGAACCGATGCCATTCTGGATAATCCGGATATTGCGTTCCTCTTCCCGGCCTTTGACGACCGCAGCACGAACCTTTACGGAAGCCTCTATTATACAAAGAGTGCCAAGGATTCCTCGGAAGATTTTGTTTCCGGGATCTTCTGCCTGCCTGCGCCTGTTCCTGCCCAGCAGCAAAAAGAGGATTTTATGGAATCTCTTTCCGGCTCCCTGGAGGAGGACTGCACCCTGGATACGGTGAAAGCCGTCCAGAACTTTGTTGGCGAGAGGATCCAGATGGTGAAGGAAGCCCATCTTCCGGACCTGCCGACTCTGAACAGAAAAGAGATCTCGGAGCTTTTGGAGGAGCGGAATATTCCGGAGGAGAAGGTCGCTGCCTTTAATGTCCGTTTTGACGAGGCCTTCGGAAGCGATTCGGAGGTTTCCGCACCGAATCTCATGAATCCCAAGAGAATCGAGATCAAGACGGCAGATGCTTTGATCCAGATCAGTGCGGAAATGCAGCATCTTGTGGATACGAGGACCATCGGCGAGAACAAATATATCTGCGTTCGGGTTCAGGATGGAGATTCCGTCACGGTGAATGGCGTGGAAATATCGATTCCGGACTAGGAATTTCTTTACTTTTTCATGATTTTATGGTAAATTCTACTTGCGTTGTATCCGCCAAGGAGCAATAGCTGAAAGGAATAGCCTATGAAAACGAATTCGGAGAACCGTCACAGCATTTCCCGCATGACAGGTTTGGCAGTGCTTTGCGCCATTGTCTTTCTTTTGACCTATCTTTCCACGCTGATCAAATTCGGCCCCTTCTCGGTGACTCTCTCTTTGGTGCCCTTTGTGATAGCCTGCTGTCTTTACGGATATTTGGGCGCGGCGGTGATCGGGACGACCTTCAGCCTGGCGATTTATCTGATCGATCCCACTGCGGTTTATCTCATGTCCCTCTCCTTTTTCTCCAGTCTGCTTGTGATTTGGGTCCGCAGTTTGCTTGCAGGTGCAGGCACCGTTGCAGTTTATCGGCTTTTTTCTGAGAGAAAGCAGAGCTTTGCCGTTCCGGCTGCTGCTGCGGTTTGCCCGATTCTGAACACCGGATTTTTTCTTCTTGGAATGTTCCTGTGTTACCGTCCCGTTTTGGAAAGCTGGAGCGGAAGCTCCGCTGTTCTGAAAATCATTCTTTTCATGACGGGCTTTAATTTCCTTTTTGAGTTCTTTGTGAATCTTGTCCTTTCATCCGCTGTGGAGCGCATTATCCGCTTGGTTCAATCCATGCATAGAACGAGGTAATTTATGGCTGATAATAAAGAATTTCTGATGCTTTCCGAGGATAACGGAAGTGTTTTTATTTCTGAGGATGTGATCAGCTCTATTGCTGCAGTGGCTGCCATGGAGGTGGAAGGCGTGAATAGCCTTGCTTCCAATACGGGCAAAGATTTGGGAGAAAAAATCAACAGAAAGAATCTTTCCAAAGGGATCCGTCTTACGGTTTCGGAGAATTCTGTCTCTCTGGAATGCTGTCTGGTTTTGAATTTCGGTTACGATTTGGTTGAGGTTGCGAAAGCCGTTCAGGAAAGTGTCACCAATGCCATTGTTTCCATGACAGGTTTCCGGGTCGAGCGCGTTGATGTGTCCGTCAGCGGCGTTTCCATGGAGAAGTAAAAAACAAATTGGGGGAATAATTATGAACCGTTCTTCTGCCAGAGAGCTTGCACTTCATCTTCTTTTGGATATCGACTATACGCAGGACGAGCTTTCCGCCGTGCTGGAGACCCGTCTTTCCGAGGACTACTATGCCAGCTTGAAGGAAGACAGCGAGCTTTATTCGGAGCGCCCGGAGGATGCGCAGCTTGCTTATATCCGTGAAGTTGTTTCCGGCGTTCGGGAAAAGAGCGATTCCTTAACCGAATTGATTCAGAAATATGCCATCGGCTGGAAACCGGAGAGAATGTCCCGGATTTCCAGGATCATTTTAAAGCTGGCCTTGTATGAGATCCAGTCCGTGGAGGATGTCCCTGCATCCGTTGCCGTAAATGAGGCTGTCAATCTGACGAAAAAGTATGATTCGGAGGAGACTGCGTCCTTTGTGAACGGGATTCTGGGCTCCTATCTTCGCAGCGGGGAAGAGAAATGACGACTGTCGCTTTTGACACGAGCAATTATACAAGCTCCATGGCTTCCTATGACGGCCATTGCCTGCATAATGTATCCAGACTTTTAGATGTGCGTCCGGGCGAACTTGGACTTCGTCAGTCGGACGCACTTTTTTCTCACATCAAAAATCTTCCGGAAATAGCCAAGGAGCTCTTCGGGAAAAAACTGCCGTCCATCGACTGCGTGGGTGTGAGCACGCGGCCCAGAAATCTGGAAGGCTCCTATATGCCGTGCTTTCTTGCCGGCGTTTCCTCTGCAGCTGTGCTTGCGGAGGCTTTGGATGTCCCCCTTTTTGAGTTTTCTCATCAGGAAGGACACATAGCCGCAGTCCTCTTTTCATCCGGCAGAACGGATTTGAGGGACTCACCCTTCCTGGCCTGGCACTTATCCGGGGGAACCACAGAGCTTTTGCATGTCTGCCCGGAAGGAAAGCATTTTTCCTGCAGGAAGATCGGCGGAACGACGGATATTTCCGCCGGCCAGGTCATTGACAGGACGGGAAAGCATTTAATGCTGCCTTTTCCCTCCGGAAAGGCCATCGATTCCCTCGCTGCAGCTTCGGACTGCAGAAAGTTCTTTAAAATCAAAAATGACGGCTGTTATTTTTCCGTTTCGGGCCTGGAAAACAAGATGCTTGATTTTTCCGAAAGCGCTTCCGGACCGGAGGATACTGCCCGTTATGTTCTTCATTCTCTCACGGATCTGATTCAGCGCGTTACCGCGCAGGCCCTGAAGGACTATCCCGGGTCTTATGTGATCTTTTCCGGCGGTGTTTCCTCCAACTCCTTGCTGCGGAAGGAAATGGCCGAATATCCCGCTGTTTTCGGGGAAGCAAAGTATTCCACGGACAATGCCGGCGGGATCGCCGTCTTAAGTAAATGGATGATGGATTGATATGAATGTCAAAATAAACGCGGTCACGGTTTCCCAACTGAATGCTTCCCTGAAGCAGCTCCTGGACTCCCAGGAGGGTTTATCGGAGATATGCATCGTGGGGGAGCTCAGCAATTATAAAATTTATCCCTCCGGCCATCATTATTTTACCCTGAAAGATAAAGAATCCTCCCTGAAATGTGTGATGTTTCGCAATTCTGCGGTCAGGCTGCGCTTTCAGCCGAAGGATGGCATGATGGTCTATGCTCTCGGAAGAGTGACGGTTTATCCGAGAGACGGCTGCTATCAGCTCTACTGCGAGGCTCTTATGCCGGACGGTTCCGGAGATTTGATGGCTCAATTTGAGGAGATCAAGGATCGGCTGGGGAAAAAGGGCTATTTTGATCCTGCCCGCAAAAAGCCGCTTCCGGAGTACCCAAAGGAGATCTGCGTGATCACATCGCCCGCCGGCGCGGTCATTCATGATATTTTGCGGATCCTGCGGAAGAGATATCCTTTGGCAGAGGTCACCCTGATTCCCGTCCGGGTGCAGGGGGAGGAGGCTTCTTCCGAAATAGCGGGGGCGATAGCTCTTGCCAATGCTCTGAAGCTGGGCAATCTTTTGATTGTCGGCCGGGGCGGCGGTTCCATGGAAGATCTTTGGTGCTTCAATTCGGAAAAGCTTGCAGATGCCATATTTGCCTCGGAGATCCCGGTCATTTCCGCAGTGGGGCATGAGCCGGATTATACGATTTGCGATTTTGTTGCGGATCTGCGGGCTGCCACACCCACCCACGGCGCCGAGCTTGCGGTTCCGGATTCCGATCTTCTTCAAAAAAAGATTGCGAATTTCCGGAGCAGCCTGCTGCAGGAAATGTCATCTGTCCTCCGGCTTTCCAAGCTTCGTCTGGAAAGGCTTTCGGCATCTCCCTATTTGAAGGATCCCATGCGGATATTGGAGGATTATTCCCTTCGGCTTGACAGCTGCCAGCAGAAATTTTCGCAGGCTCTATCCCGGTATTTTGAGCAGAAAGAGCGTATCCTGGAGCTTTCCGCGGCCCGTTTGGATTCCATGAGTCCGCTGAAAGTGCTTTCGCGGGGTTATTCCTACGCCACGGGAGAGGATCAGAAAATCATTTCATCGGTTCGCGCTTTAGCGCCCGGGCAGAAGATCCGAATCCGCTTTGAGGACGGTTCTGCAAGGGCTGAGATTAAAGATATTTCGGAGGTTTCTCATGAATCAGTCTGAAAATTTTGAAAATACCCTGCGCCGCCTGGAAGAGATCGTATCCAGGATGGAAAAGGGAGACTTGCCTTTGGAGGATTCCATTTCTCTTTTTGAAGAGGGAATTGCCTGCAGTAAAAAATGTTCGGATCTTTTGAAGGCTGCCGAGCTGAAAATCAAGGAATTGAAGATTGACGAAAACGGGGAAGCGACTATCCGGGATGTTAGCGAGGATGAATTATGAATCTCAGGGAAGAATATCTTTTGGAGATAGAGAAATACTTGGAGAATCTCTATCAGAATGATTTGCCCCAGAAGCATCTTTTTGATGCTATGCGTTACAGCCTTTTGGCCGGGGGAAAACGGATCCGGCCCATTCTTCTTCTGGAGTTTTGCAGGGTATGCGGCGGCGACTGGAAAAAAGCGCTTCCTGCAGCAGTCTCCCTGGAAATGATCCATACCTATAGCCTGATTCACGATGATCTTCCCTGCATGGATGATGATGACCTCCGGAGAGGGAAGGCGACGAATCACAAGGTTTTCGGTTATGCCACGGCCCTGCTCGCCGGGGATGGCTTGCTCACGGATGCTTTCCGTGTTCTTGCAGAGTCCGGTTTGCCGAATCTTCCCCAATCTGTTGCCCTCCTTTCCGAATTGGCAGGGCCTTATGGGATGGCAGGCGGCCAGGAGCTGGATTTAGCCGCGGAAACGAAAACCCTCTCTGCCGAAGAGATTACGCTGATCCACGATTTGAAGACAAGAGCCCTGATTTCCGCTGCCTGCGAATTGGGCGTCCTTGCTGCGGACGGAAACGAGGCTCAGAGACTTGCCGCCAAGACCTATGCAAAGGGGATCGGCCTTGCGTTCCAGCTTCGTGACGACATTCTGGATGTCATCGGAACGGAAGAATCCATGGGCAAGAGTGTCCGGACGGATGAAAAAAAGAATACTTTCGTCAAGCTTTACGGAATCGAGAAATGCCAGGAGATGATCGACAGAGAAACGGAGGAGGCCATCCGCGCCCTTTCCGTGTTCCCGGATTCCCGTTTCCTGGAAGATTTTGCAAACAAGATGCGCGTCCGCAATCATTGATAGGCAATGCTTTGCGGCATGCCTGCGGAATTGACTTTGTTATTCCTTCGGAATATAATATCTTGCGTGAGGCGAAAACTATGCTGTTTACAAAAAAGGATCACAAATTTTGTTCCTTCTGCGCGAATGGGGAATCTCTGGATGAGGAATCTGTTTGCTGCAGATTCCGGGGGATCCGGAATGCGGATTCCAAGTGTTTGCGCTTTCGCTATGACCCCACAAAGCGGGTTCCTCCTCCGAAGAGTCCGATGCTTTCCTCCTGTTCGGATGAGGATTTCCGTCTCTGATGAATTATGAAAAAGAAGAGCAAAGAAAAAGAGCTGAAAAGCCGGATAAAAGCCCAATATTCCCGGATAAAAAAGCTGGATAAACGAATGAATTTTCTTTACCGGCTTTGCGGGCACTATCTTTCTGATCATGCGGAGATATGCGATGTGTCTGAGGATCGGCAGCTTCGCCTGCTTTTTCGCCGTATCTCCGGGCTTATGGAAGAGAAAAACGGGGAAGAAAGGACAGCGAAGCGCCTGGAGTCCGAGCTGAAAGTGAAGCAGTATTATCTTTCTTCTAAGATTTCTGAGGTAGAATTATGAGGCAGTCCGGCAAAAAAATCATTGCAAACAATAAGCGGGCTTATCATGAATACTTTATTGATGAGGTCTTTGAGGCCGGGATCGAGCTCTTCGGAACGGAAGTAAAGTCCGTTCGCGCCGGGACGATCAGCATTAAAGAAGCCTGGTGTCAGTGTAAAGACGGGGAAATTTTTGTAAAGCAGATGAATATTTCCCCCTATGAGCAAGGAAATATTTTTAATAAAGACCCCCTTCGCCCCAAGAGATTGCTTCTGCATAAACGGGAGATCAATTACCTTGCCGGGCAGGTCCAGCGTGCCGGATATGCTCTTGTGCCCCTTGAGGTTTACTTGAAGGACTCTCGGGTGAAGGTTTCCCTGGCCCTCTGCAGAGGTAAAAAACTTTATGATAAGCGGGATGCTGATGCAGAACGCGCAGCAAAGAAAACCATTGAGCGTGAATTAAAAGAAAGGAATCGCAGATATGAATAAGAATCCACTTGTTACTTTTGAAATGGAAGACGGTTCCGTCATGACGGCGGAGCTTTATCCCGAAACAGCCCCCGAATCCGTTCGGAATTTCATTTCCCTGATCCAAAAGGGCTTTTATGACGGCCTGATTTTTCACCGCGTCATTTCCGGCTTCATGATCCAGGGCGGAGACCCGGAGGGAACCGGTATGGGCGGCCCCGGCTATTGCATTAAGGGCGAATTCCTTTTTAACGGCGTGGATAATAAGCTGAAGCATAAGCGGGGAGTTCTTTCCATGGCCCGTTCCCAGCGCCCCAATTCTGCCGGCAGCCAGTTTTTTATCATGCACCAGGATGCAAAGCATCTGGACGGTCAGTATGCTGCTTTCGGAAAGATCCTGACGGGCATGGAAGTGGTCGATAAGATCGCGGCGGTGGATACGGACTATTCCGACCGTCCCTTGCTTCCGCAGGTCATGAAAAAGGTCACAGTTGACACCTTCGGCGTGGATTATCCGGAACCGAAGAAGCTGTAATCAAATAGGGGGGCGTCCTGGTTTCGACGGGGGCAGTGAGGTTTGATAAGCGAGCAGAGGTGCCATTCCTCTATAAACCGGGCAAATTGTCTAATTAACTGACAACACTAACTACGCACTGGTTGCCTGATTAGGCGCCCATCCGCCGCGGAAGGTCCACGAGCCGCGCTCGGGTGTGAAATGAGTGGAGCACGTGAGTACGGTAAGCTTTGCCCGTGCCACGCATCATGAAGCTACTGATCTCATGAGTGTGTTTGTTCACGCTTGAGAAAGGGAATGTAAATAACAAGCTACGCTCGTAGAAAGTCACTCTGAATTGTTTTCGGACGCGGGTTCGATTCCCGCCGCCTCCACCAACAAAAAGCACTTGCGAAAACGCAAGTGCTTTTTGTTAACTAAGTGTTCCGATTGCGCGGAACGTTAAGTTTGCTTCGCAAGTGAAGTGCCGCAAGCGGCGTGAAGTGTGCTTCGCACGATAGGAAGCGGAACACTTAACTTCACATTGCGGCGCAGCCGCAATGCTTCACGGCGCAAGCCGCTTCACTTGCCCGATAGGGCAAACTTCACTTTACAAGTCTTTGTATTTATGGCATACTATACGCGAAAGCGTGGTGTTTATATGTCAGAAAGCAAACTCAGAACGCTGTCCCTTGATTTTGCCGTTTCCATCATCAACCTCGTTAATTCACTCAAGGCAAAACATGAAACCATAATCGCGAATCAAATCGGCAGAAGCGGTACCTCGATTGGCGCAAACATTCGCGAAGCGCAGTACGCTCACGGTACGGCAGATTTTACAGCAAAACTGCAGATCGCCCTCAAAGAAGCAAATGAAACGGGATATTGGTTAGAGCTTTTGTATAAAACTGACTACATATCAGAAGCAGAGTATAAAGAGCTTGATTCTGCCTGCGCAAACATCCGCGTTATGCTGATTTCGTCTATAAATACGGTGAAGAACAAGTTATGAATCTGTAGATGTATCATATGAAATAACTCTTGAAAGGTGCAAAGGCGTATCATTAATGAGGACACCGAAAATTGTTTCAATAATAATTGCCGTTGGAATGCTTGTTTCGCTGTGCTCCTGTAGTCGGGCGCTTCCCGACCTCTATCCGGGCGATCCCGGGATAAGCTCTGCGGATGATACAGCCGATGACAATAAGGCCCCTCCGGACTATGATCCGAAGATTTCGGACAAAAACGAGGAAGCAAACTCAAGCAATCTCCTGCCTCAGGATCAGGGCTTCGTGGATACGATCGCGGCAAATGAGCCCTCGCTTTTGGGATTTGCCTATGATCCGAAAATCATGGACAAAAAAGGGGAAGCATACCTGGGTGATCTTCTTCCCCTCTATCAGAAATGTGTGGATGCGATTGTGGCGTATGAGCCTTCGGTGTCTGGCTTTGCAAGCTTTGAAGATTTTGAAAAAGTTTGGCAGGTGCTTTGGATAGCGTTCTATCCGTCCTCGGCCCTGCTGATTCAGAGCTTTTCTGACAACGAAACCCCGTATGTGTTCGAGGGGGATACCGTTACATTTCACTTCAAGCATAGCGATAAAGCAAGCCACGACAGGGCATATAACGCCTTTGCCGATGTGATCAACGGGGGGCTTGCCTTGATCAGATCCGATGACGATGATTGGATGCGGCTTGCCCGACTCTTCCGTTATGCCCACACATCCATGGACTATCGCACGGATTTCGGGACAATGTATGAGCATGTTACCGGTCACATGGGTGTTTGCGCCGATTATGCCGATTATTTTGCCTTGCTTGCGCGCAATGCGGGATTTGATGCCATGGTCTGCATTGAGACCGGTTTCACTACCGAGTTGGGGCACGCATGGACTTTGGTCGAGGTTGGCGGAGTGTGGTACCATTTTGATTCCTGCTGGGGAATGGTCAGCGAATTCGGCATGAGTACGGAAACACGCCTGACTTCCATCTGGTCAAACCTGCTGCCGGATATGCCGCGTGAGGAATTCAATGCGGCAGTTGTTCTTTCCGGGGATTCCTGGTTTGACGCATCGGAAGAATTTCCCGATTGCCCCGAGGATATCCCGGAAAGTGTGAAGGAGCATGTGATCGCCGTCATTGAACCGGAGAATCTTTCGGAAGGATAGAATGTCAGGCAGAAAGATAACGCAATACTTGGTTTGTGCCGAGTAACGCGTTATCTTTTTGTTCCTTATCTATTGTTTGAAACGGTATTTGCGGGATTATCGTTATTTAATACAGCACGCATCTTTTTACGTTTCTTTGCTCTGCAAAGAAGTCGGCAGCCGACTGCGCGGGGGGATTTGAACTATTTATCAAGCAAAAAATCGCGCAGAATTTTGCAAACGTAACGATAAAAATACGCTCACCTCTTGAAAATTGTGGGGCTTCATTCTATAATTATTGTGTCTTTTTGTGCCCACGAGAACGGAATTGGCCTATCTCACTATAGCTGTAAGTAATAAGAAGCTTTGGTAACTCCTAATCGACAAAGGCTTAAAGAAAAGAGATAAAAAACGGAGGTAATCGAAGAATGAAAAAACTGATCGGCATACTTTTTGCGTTCATTATGCTTATATCCCTTTGCGTTCCCGCGTTCGCGTATGAGACCGATCCCGAAACCGGCGAGGTCTTTGAAACCATTACCTTTGATTTCGGCGATATAGGCGCTATCAAAAGGAGCGGTGAAGGCGAGCTTTTCGGATACGAAACAAACTTTATCTCCTTCAATGAATGTACCGGTGGAGACAACCGTTATCTGAGGCTATACCCGAAAACCGGAAATAACCTTATCATCACCCGCGTTGAGGCGAATGTAAGCGCCTACGGGAACTCTTATGGCGGAGTCGAAGTGACTGCCGGCGAGAAGCGTGAGGAGGAAAAAGTTCCGAACAACAGCATAGTACATATCGACAATATCAACAGCGACAAATTCGCCTTTGAAGGCGGCACCAGCCATGTCTATTTTGATATGTTGAGGGTTTATTACAAGTGTGTGGAGCATGAATTCGGAAATGACGGATACTGCGGTATCTGCGGAAAGTTGTCTTGTGATGTCGCCGGCAAGCACACCTGGAATGCTGACGACCAATGCGAGGTATGCGGAATACACAAATGTACCCCTGGCGATGAGCATGATTGGGACGAGAACGGCATATGCAAAAAATGCCAGGTGCTCAAATGCGAATTCACCGGGACGCATGATTCCGTCCGCCTCATAAAAGAATGTGCCTATTGCGGAGAAAAGCTTTCCGAGGAAATAATACCCGCGGGAAATAATGCAGCGGGAACCGCATCAGGTGATGGAAATATTGCCGTTATAGCCGGTGCAGGATGTCTTGCCGTTGGCCTCGGCGGCGGCTTCTTGCTCGGAAAAAAGAAAAAGCCCGCAGTTGCAGACGGTGCTGATAATACCGACGAAGAAAAATAAAAGAGTGGAGAGTGAAGAGTGGAGTTATCCATCTGCAAATCAGATGCGACACGATTCGGAAAAGCAAAGAAAAAAGAATATCAGGTGTTTCAGCGAAAGAAGAGCCGGCAGATTCAGTCTGTCAGCTCTTCTTTTTCGCAGACGGAGGGGAGGGGAAAACAGTGTAAAACCTTTGGAAAAGAAAAAGAACAGGCCAAAGAACCCCTGTTTTTGCACAATAAAAACAAGGGTTCTTTGACAGTCTGAAGAGGAAGACGCCTTTGCGGGCGTCTTCCTCTTTTCTGTTCGATTCATGAGCGGAAGCATTCCTCAATGGTCTTCAGGGTCTCCTCAACGAGCATGTCGCCGCCTTCGGGCCCCGCCTGACCGCAGGCGATGTAGCCGGAATAATGTCCGTTTTTGACGGCTGTCTTCGTGGGCAGATAGCCCCGCCAACCGCAGCTGAGCTCGATCAGGATCGTTTGGGAGGCGCGGCTGCGAGCCTTGATCCTTGCCCCGTAGGCGAGGAAGAGCTCGTAGGGGTTCGTCGCGAAAGCGATATCGCCCAAACGGACCACGTGGTAGCAGTCGTCCACGGTCTTGCGCTTGTGCTGCTCGAGGAAGCGCATCAGATTGCCTGCCAGGGGATATACCTGCGCCACGTTATCCGTTGTGAGCGTCTTTCCCTTCCAGGAATTGCGGATCTTCAGGAATTTCACGCCGCTGGAAAGCACGAGGAAGAAGCCGGCCCTCCGCAGAGGCAGCTTATGCTCCTTTACGCTGTGAACGAGCAACGCGTCCTCCTGCATCCTAGCGCGGGCATCCGGCTCGCAGAATTTGAACTCGTTGACGATCCTTCGGGCGATGCGTCTGGTGGCTGCCACCGCGGCCTCGCGGTCATCGGCATAGGTGTAAACGTCCGAAAGACGCTTCACGCCGCTTTGGGAGTGAATCGCCGTGGGGTCCTCGATCCGCTTCCGGACGCCCTCGACGCGGATCAGATCGCGCGTGGCCAGATCGCCCGCGGAGGAGAGCAGCGGGAGGACAAAAACGTCCTCGCCATATTCCACTGCCATCAGCTCGCGGACTCTTCCCCAATAGTCGGCGGAAATAAATTCGGAGTGCTCCATCAGCTGAGAGGGGCAGGGCGTATTTGCGATGATGCCGGTCAGTTTTTTCTCGCGGTCGAAGGTGTAGATGAGCTCGAAGCCCGTCTCGGTATCGCCCTCGATATGGTCGAAATCGGCGACGTCGGTCGGACCGTACATGAGTCCGTGGCCATCCTTGTAGACGACGCGGCGGTTATAGGCAATCGGAATGCGGCCAAGCACGTTTCCGAAGTATCCGGGCGCGCGCTTCTGCCAGGCTTCCTCGACCGCGTCCGCCGCCATTTGGGCAACGTAGGCCATGTTGTCGGGGCCGCCCTTCGTGCCTTCCGGAGCCTTGGGAACGTCGAACGATGCGCCCTTCGGCAGGAAGGGGCCGTAGGCATCGTAGTCGATGTCATCATAGTTCGCGGCGCAGTATGGCGCGGAATGGGTATGGGTCGCGTTGGTCATGACCTTCCGGACGTCGAGGCCGGGGATATTGCGCTTTTCAAGCTCCGCGTGGAGCGCGGCATAATAGTCCGAGCTCGTCATCGTGAGATCGTGGGAGACGAAGATTGCCTGTTCGCCGTCCTTCTCGAATACGAGGGCAGTCGCGAAAAGAGGCGTGTCGATCTCCTGCTTCGGGTAGCGGCGGTAGAGCTGTCCGCAGAGGGAAAAAGGCCAGGGAGGCGTAATGTTTCGCTTTGCCCAGCCGATCTTCAGTTCACTCATGTCAATTCCTCCTCAGTCCCATTCCGAGCCGGTCACGGTATCGATGTCCACATTTTTGGTTTCGTGGATCCTCGTGATCAGCAGGATCATGGAGATCGTCATGAAAGGGACGCAGACCGCGAAGCAGATCCAGCCGAGGTCCACGAAGTTCTGGGCAACAACGACGATGGCCATGCCCAGAACGGTCCCGATGACGAGCAGCAGGTTCATCGTTCCCATGACAGAGGAGCGGATGTGCGTCGGGACCGATTCCGCGGTGATGGTGAAGAAAATGGTGTCATAAGCAGACCAGAGACCGCCGAGGGAAGCGCCGTAGAAGATGCCCGCGGGGATCGCGCCCCAGCCGAACTTGATGGCAAGAATGAAGAGCGCAAGCATTACAACGGTCGTGACTCCCAGGCTGACGGAAGAGGTCTTCCGTCCCCAGCGGTCTGCGACGAAGCCGGAGAGAAGGGTGATCGGCGCATAGGCCAGCGGGTAGACCGTAATGGCGAGACTGACGTCTTCCGTTGTCAGGCCGCCCGCCATGATGCTCTCGTAATAGGTAGCATAAACGGTGGAAATCGAGAAGAGGAGCGCGACGATGACGATCGCACGCGTCTGCTTGTGGGAGAAAATGAAGCGGATGGCGTTGATGACGCCGCCCTTTTCTGCGGACTCACGTTCCTTTTCGGCAGCAGCTTTTTCGCGCCGTTCCTCGTCTGTCATTTTCAGATACTCGATCCGCTGTTCCGTAAAAGCGGGGGTCTCCCGCACAAAAAGGAAGGCGACGAGCGTGGCAAAAAGGGCCAGTGCCGTAGGAATGAGGATGACCATCCTCCACCAGCCGGCGTCCGCCGGATCGTAGAAGGCCGTCCTCAGAAGGCCCATCAGGGAGATGGAGAGGATGGCAACTGCCTTGGAAACGGTTGCCAGCTTCGCGCGGTGCTGCTTCGGGGCGGTCTCCAGAATATACATTACCTGAACGTCATTCGGAGTAAAGAGCAGGGAGAACGCATAGCCCAGCGCGAAAACGTAGATGTTCGGCGCGGTGGCGAGGATCAGCAGGCTTACCGCAAAGAAAGCGGTGTTCAGGATCAGGAAAGGCCGTCTGCCGAAACGGTCCGCGAGGGATTTATAGAATGGCGCGATCACCATGATCGCGGAGCCGGCGGTGCCGATGGCAGCCAGCAGATCGATCCCCTTGGCATAAAGCGGATCGTGGACGTCTTTGGACGCGATGTCCAGCAGGTCGAAGAGCGCGGGCGACTGAATGACTCCCGCGACGTTCGTGGTGATCTCGTCGATGCAGTAGACGATGACCAGCGTGATCATCAGCAGAACAAAATAGAGGCCTGCCTGCGGCTTATTGTTTTTCAGCCTGCGGGCCAATTCCCGGCTTTCCTTTTCCTTTCGGAGCTTCAGCTGCTCCGCGGTCTCCGGAGCCTTTGCTTCTTTCATGTGTAAGTCCTCCTATCAAACGTTCACTTCGCGGCGGTTCTTTTTCGTATGGTAGCAAAAAATCTGCAAAAATCTGAGAGAAATTTGGAAAAGTTTCTCTCAGTCGTTGCTTTTCAGATTGACTTTTTATTGAGTATACTCTTGAACTTCTATTCCGTTGGAAAAATCAATTTGTTTCATATAACTCATCCTCCAATACGGATAAATCATATCACACCTAAAGTACAAAAAACAGCACAGTATCGTGATTTTCCGAATTCATTGGTAATACGAAAGTCATTTCAGCAAATACTTTTTATCCTTACCTCTGCCTTCGATACGAAGCAGGCCCAGTTCTTTCATTTCGCGTGTCAGGTTATATACGCGTGTATGCTTTACCTGAAGGATTTCTTCAAGCTCTGTATCAGTTGCCTGACCGTTATCGGCTATATAATCAAGCACCTTGCGCATCTGATAGGTGACTTTGCTTTCGTCCGGTGCAAGTGGGGAGGCTTCGTTCATGTTAGGCAGCACGATTTTGAAAGCATTTGATGTTGCCTCAATAGTAGGCTGCACGTCACAGTTTTCATACAGTTTATAAATTGTGCGGATGCCGGTGCCGTAGCTTTCAATCAGCCGCAGGCGGTGGAATACTTCGGCAAGATTCTTATTTCTCGGCTGAGAAATGCCGATGCGGATATCCTCCGTGGAAAGACCGGAGAGCAGTCCTCCGATGGAGATGAACTCTATTTTTTTATCATTGACATTGATGATAATGCTGCCGCTGAAACTGTAATCGCGGTGAACAAGTGCGTTCAAAAGCGCTTCACGGATAGCCCCTTCGGGATAATCCTGTCTGACGGTTCTGACAACGCCCTTGATCACTGAGCTGGTTTTGTTGCAAAGCGCCAGATAATTGACGGTATCTTCAAACTGCTTGAACACCGAGCTGCCGAACTCCTTGCTGTCACGGAACACGGTGCAGGTCTCATCGCTGAACACAGCGATCTTGGTCGTATGTGGG
>JAZUFG010000074.1:0-7563 GCA_045640565.1 Oscillospiraceae bacterium
CCGAAAATACCACCGAAATAGATACTCCCAATACTGGGAACAACACATCCCGGCAGTGTTTCTTTCGTAAATGCCGATGAAACATAGCAATAGGTAGCTGTGCCGCCGCTATTGGCAAGGCCACCACTTTCAGAGCCCTGCACATTATAAAGCTTGTGGTTTTTGAGAAGAAGATAATCCACACTGCCGGTCAATCGGTTAAAAAGACCGCCTGTGCTACCCCTAAGACCGCTGATTGTTTTTCCGTTACCGTGAAGGACGCCGGAGAAGGACGGAATGGAAATCCAACCACGCGGGTATAGGCCATTGTCGCTAAAATCGCTGTCAGAAAAGCTTAGATCTGCATCAAGACGGAACACCGCGTCCTGAGCATATCGCATTTTATCAAGATCTGCTTTTGTCTTAATGAGATATGGGAATTCTTCCGTTCCATACCCTTCTATATAACGGTAATTTCTTTCGGCCGTGCGTCCCAGCTTCAAACCGCTGTAGGCACAGGCACGGAGGGTCACATCTCCACTGACAGTCACAGACCTGCCGGAGGTAAGGCTAGACCGAGAAGCGGAGGAATGCGGATCACTGCCGTCAAGCGTGTAATAGATGCTGCTGCCGGTGGAGCTTGTAAGAGTAACAGACAAACTGCTGCTTGAATAAAGAACCGTTGAATCCGCGGTGCCGCTAATCGTAACAGAAGCGGAATACTTGTTCTCGTCTTTACAAATAACGGGATAACCGTCATTCTCATTTTCCGAGTCTGTAATCCATTTTACGGGTAGATCCGTATTATAGGTAAACACCTCGCAAAAATCCGCACTCTTCAAATAATCGGTCGTACAGTCTGTCGCAAACGATCTAACGGTTGCGAACAAATCTGCATTTTTGTACATGCAAGATATATTCTGTGCGGAAAAAGAACCTTCGGATACAGGAGTGTGATATTCCGTCCCATATCTACCGGATTCTTTACTTTCAAACTTCGCTGCGCAGTATACATTCTGCACAGTGCCAGAATTCGTTTCAAACAGGCCACGGTAATAATTGGATGAAGTATCCACGGCAGAACAGTTAACAACAGTGCCGGAATTGCTGTGGCCAATAATCAGATGATAGAATCCTCCTGCCTGTGTGGCATTGAACATACAAGATTCAATGGTGCCGCTATTATCCACGCAGGCCATACCGTTTTCCGAAAATCCGCTGCCTGCAATAAGCTTCAGATTTCTGAGCACGGCACCGCTGCCGATCTCATAAAAGAGCCTGCTGTCAGTTTTGACGGTGTGGAAGTTTCCGTTAAAAACACCCGAGAAGGTGCCTTCTGCTGTTGTCCATTTATGTCCCGTCATATCGAGATCGGCATCAAGACGGATATAGAGGCCATTATAGGAGGTTCCTCCTTCTACCTGCGTCACAAAAAAGGCGAACTGCTGCTCCGTTTTGATGACATAGGGACTTGCGCTCGTGCCGCTGCCGGACGAAAAGCCTTGCGCCACCTCACCATTCCACGCTGCCTGAACATTTCCGCCGAGCAATATGGCCAAAGCCAGCGCTGTCACAACAATGCAATATATAACCGCACTGAACGCTTTTTTTGTTCCTGTCATGGTATTGCCTCCTCTTTCAGCTTAATCATTGCATTATCAAGATACTGAAACCTTTGTTGAATATAGGATAATATCTGCTCTATGCTTTCCTGTGACGAGCCTGCCCTTCGCGGATACAGGCTTTCATCTGCTCCATAATAGACACTCGGAACAGAATATGTGATTTCTTTTACCCGTTTTTCAATGTTTTCTTCCGAAAGTACCGATTTTCTAAGTTCCTCGTAACGCGCAGAAATTTCCACCCCGAAGGAATTGAGCATTTTATCCCAAAGGACACTCCCCGTACCGGAATTCCACCCATCCCCCGTCCATTCGGGGAGGAAGTCTTCCGGACTTATAAATTTTCCGTTTTTCTCATCAAAGCCAAACGCATTTTCCATGTCGTAAAGCGTTGGCGTCCAAAGTCCGTCGTCATAGCAGATAAATGTGAGATCTTTTGCCCCTGAGGTGGTAAGACCCAAAGTGTACATGGCAATGAGGTAATCCACTGCGGCATCAGTATCCATGTAATCCCCAATGCTGTCGGAAAAATCGTTGGCACGAACCGCTTCAGAGAATTCGCAGAATTTTTCCTGTGCCCACTCCTCTTCTTCACAACCTGTAAACTCCAGTTCCCAGCTATCTTCAAATGTCGGCTCTGCCGCGAAAAAAGCCTCAGGATGCTCAGAGTCGTTACAAATCACCACGGCATCACGCCGGTCATCCTTCATTTCATAGAGATCATCATCTTTATGAAGATTAAAATTAAAAAGTCCGAAGAAGTCATCATTGAGATAAACAGCTATGGGAACACCGTCCACCGCACCACTGTTTGATGTTTCTCTAAGGCGTTCCGGAACATTCTCGCGGACAGCGACCATATCTGCCCAAATATCGGCACATACCAGATTTCGACACTGGGAGAGGTCAAGATAGTTGGCTTTGAGGATATATTTATGCTCCTTATTCCACCCGAAAAGGCTTTCGTTGCGATAATCACTGTGAGTCTCATCCGTGTAAAACTTCAAGGTATAATTTGTTTTAGGATAGTTTAGGGAGCTATGGCCCTGCTGTTTCAATGTAACATAGCAAGGCTCGCCAACAAATCCGTCTACCGTTACAAAGCCGGTCATTGACACAGTTTCGGTTTTTCCGATGCCCTCCATGCTGCCGTACAGTCGCAGGCGGGCAATCTGCGCTTCTGGGTAATCTGTCACCGTTTCTTCATACCCGCAAACCTCACATATCTGCCTGGACAGGCCACACTCAACATCGGTTTTTTCCCGAATGAGCTCCTTCTCGCCGAAAATGTGCCCCACAGCGGGAATAATATCCTTTACCTCTGTAGTTTGGCGAATGCGATGCTTATAAAGACTGTAGCCATTTTCGGTACAAGTTGGCTCAACTACCGTGATTTGATATTGACTTTTCCACTCAGCCTGGGACAGCAGAGCGTAAAGGCCAAATGCAATCATGATTGAAAGAACCGTCAGTCCCGCGATGCACAACCCTTTTCGCATTTTATTTTTCAAAAACATTCTCCTTGTCTTCTCTTTGGATTCTTGGAATCGATTTATCTGTCATATTACCAGGAGAGGTTCACCTTTTTGAGAATCGCGGCGTTGAGCCTGGAGATGTCACCCGAGCTCAGGTCACCGTCACCGTTCACATCGCAGGCAAGAGTGCTCAACGGAGGCAAATCAACCTTATGAAGTATTCCGGCGTTGAGCCGTGATACATCGCCCGAGCTCAGGTCACCGTCGCCGTTGGAGTCGCCGAAGATACTGCAAGCCACAACTGTGTCCTCGTCGGCTATGTTCACGTCAAAGCTGTAAGAACCGTCGCCATTTGCGCTCGCTTTTAGGCGGGTATAGGTCGCACCGCCGTCATAACTGACAGCGAGTACGCAGGGGCGCTCCGCCGCAACGGAGAATGTGTTCTCGCCAATCACCCAGCCGCCCTCCGGTGCTGTTATGTTTGCAGTCGTTGGGCGGGCAACGGTAAAATCGGATAGGGCCTCTGAATCCGCGCTTTGAATTTGGACGCGAACCATTAAATCGTATATTCCGCCAGTAATGGCCCGGTAATAGTAAACCAAAAATTCCGGCTGCTCATCAAATGATGCCACACCGGTCGCTGGATCATACTCTGCATAGACATGATTGCTATAACGATAATTCCAATCATGGTCCGCTGCCTCATCTGCCGTGAAAACTTTGGTAATTCTTCCTATATTTTCCTTTCCAACGATCGCAGAAAGATCAACCTTGTATTCCCCTGCACTTTCCTCAACTGCCGCAGTTCGAGTTGAATTTGCATAGCCGTATAAGTAAAGCTCTGTTCTTCCCGTCCCCTCAAAATCAATGGTATCCATGTAGGAACCATCAATCTCCAAATAATTGAGCTTATCCAGTGATTCAATTTTTCGCTTCAATTCATCAGAAATAGTAAAGCCATGAAGCTGCAGAGAATCAATATTCTTTGCCCTATCAATCACGTACTCCGCAAGTACTTCGTCCTCTGTTATTAAATTACAGAGTGATGTTAGGGGGCTATCGCCAAAATCAATTGACTCCAGATTCTCACAATTAATCATTAGATATTGAAGTGAATTCTTTGCATTATTCACTTTTATCGTCTTAATAGTGTCAGAATAAATTGACAGGGACCAAAGATTACTGTTATTTGTTAGATCAAGAGCTTTCTGATTGTCTATATCCGCCATAATATATTCAACATTGGGAAAATACTCTATTCCCTCCAGCGAACCAACTTCAACCCAAGGCCCCGTGGTTCCTTGCAGCATATACAGACTCTTTGACTCCTCTATTGAAAGTCTTCCATCATAGTTTTTATCGCATTTTCCTGCTATGAAATCTCGGAAAGCTTCATCTGGGAAATTCCTTTCGTTCATCAACAGATAGCCGTATTCGTCCGTTTCCGCCAAAACGCCGTTAAATTCGCCAGTTATTCCCGGATATTCCAACTGAAGATGAACCTCAAGCGGTTTTGCGCTATTTCCGGTATCATAGATGTATGAGGCAGATTCTACCTTTTTGTCAAATGTCAAAATACCCGTAGCAAAATCATAACTACTCTCCGCACCAGGCACGACACAACTTGATATTTTTCCTGTATTCTCTTCTCCTACATAATTTGCCAGGTTCAGCGTATATTTTCCTTCTGTCTCTTTGGCCATGGCTGAAACATTGTTTACTGAAATGGATACCTGAGAATTATCTGCCAATTTGAGCCCAAATAAACCAGCAGAAAGAGATAGTAAATGATTCATTTGAGAACAATCAAGAGATACAATATTTGTTTCGCCTAAGGAAAGCATCTCTATCTTGTTCTCAGTCGGGAAGGTAATTTCCCTCAAGGGGCACTTTCCACATGACAAGCTGATAAGCGAACTATTGTTTTTAAGATTTAAGGACTCCAATTTTGTATCATAGAACTCCACGCCTTGCAGTCCTTCACATTTTGACAAATTGATTGACTGAAGAGCGGAATAGTGTATCGTACATATCTCCAATTGCGTACATTCAGAAAAATCCAGGGCGGAAAAATCTCCCCCATTTACGGATAAAACCTTAAGACTGGAAAAATCAGATATATCAAGGTTTGTGAGTGCAACATTACTTAACTCAAGCCGCTCTATCTGCTCTAGCCCGTCTATATTATCCAAGCTTTCCATTTTGTTTTTTTGATTTCCGTAGCCTGATATTCTCAGTTCTCTAAGACGGGGATTATTCGTAAAGTCAACCTTAGCTGAAAATTCTCCATAGATATTCAAACTAGTCAGGTTTACTAAAAACTCGATTCCATCTAATGAATTCTGAAAACTTTGCACATATCCATTCGTAACCGAGGGTTCCGGATATAACCACATATATGTTGTTTTCAGCACTTCCTGCTCAGAGAGTTTACCATCCTCATTCCCATCAACAGTTCTTGAGATTTCAGCTCTAAAAAGATCATCGGGGAAATTTTTCTGATTAATTAACAGATTTCCTTCTCCGTCCACATCAGCAGGCAAATTTAAAAAATGATTGTCGTCTTTGGTGTAATACAAAAGAAGATGGACCTGAAGTTTGTAGTTATCTACCCCGGTATCAAATGAATATACCAATTCTTTACAGTCCGCATTTGCAAAGAGAACTTTGCCCTCAGAATAATAGCAATCAGTTGGCGATTCAATTGTAACTCTGGACAAGTTATCTTCTCCAACCAGTTCCGTAAAATCTACCACATATAATCCACTTTTTTGATTAACATGGTAGATTGCTGCTGTCTCTGCGGAAAATTCATATGACTTAGTTCCATTCTGAGGAAGGATGAGAACCGTTAGGGGGTTATTATCCACGCTAACGCAATCTACATCTAAATCTTTATAATCAAATAAATTCAGCGTTGAAATGCAGTTTGATGAACAATTAAGATAGCGTAACGGGCCATCATCCGGAAGGTTTAGCAATGAAATCTGATTGTCATAGCAGCTTACATAGTCAAGATTAACATTATTCTTTAAGTCCAATTCTGCGATACTATTGTAATAGCAATAGAGTGTCTCTAGCTTACTTTGATTCTGTAAATCCAGGGTACGCAACTTATTGTTTGAACAGTCCAATTCCTTCAAACAGTATAGATTCAACAAATCAAGTTCCCGAAGTTTATTGCCAGAACAATTCAAAAACTTTAAATCGCGAAAAAACTCAATACCGGATAAATCAGCAATATTTTGACAGGAACAAGCAATGGAGCGAATACTGCTCATCTCTGACTCTGTTATTACGCCGTCAGACGCTTCCGAAAGATTGTCCTGAATCCATTTCAAGAAATTACTATCCGGGAAATTGGCAGAATTGACAAGGAGATTCCCCTCGTCATCTGTTTCCGCTTTTTGGTCCATAAACCAGCCAGGGCCCATATGGTATTGCGGAATGACTGCGATATTCAGACTAATCCCCGCGCCACAATCATACACATAGGAAACCGATTTTACATCACTCCCAAGAATGACCGCACCAGCTGAGGAATCGTAATATCCGCCGGTCACAGACGAGATTTGAGAAAGATTATCCTCCCCTACAAGTTCGGATAAATCCAAATAACAAAGCCCGCTTTCCCCATCTTTTACGGGATGGAAAACTATGGCAGATTCATCGCCGTAGTAACTTCCTATGTCGATATCATTTGGAAGAATAATCTGATAGATATTATTATTCTTATAGTGGAAATTGCTTAACTCAGTGCAAGTCTCTAAATCGACCTTTGTGAACTGGTTGTCCGAAATATCGAGACTAAATAATTTGGGAACGGAACTGAAATCTGCTTCTTTCAGTTTATTTGAAGAACAGTACAGCGAACTAATCTCGCTATTATCGGGCAACGACAAGGAAGAAATTCTGTTGTACCCGCAGTTTACATAGCCAAGATTAGTATTATTACTTATATCCAACTCTTCCAAGTTATTGCTTCTGCAGTCAAGATAATGAAGATTAGAATTATTCTTTAAGCTTAGTTCTGCGATATTGTTGTAAGCGCAATATAGGTTTTCTAGCTTACATTGACTTTGTAAATCCAATGTGCGCAGCTGACTATCATAACAATTCAATTCCTCCAAACAGTACAGATTTGACAAGCCGATTTCCTGCAGTTTATCGCCACTGCAATTCAACTGCCTTAAATCGCGAAAAAACTCAATACCGGATAAATCGGTAATGTTTTGATAAGAACAATCAATTGAGCGAATATCATTCACTTCTGACTCTGTTATTACGCCGTCAGACGCTTCCGAAAGATTGTCCTGAATCCATTTCAAGAAATTTCTGTCTGGGAAATTGGCAGAATTGACAATGAGATTCCCCTCGTCATCTGTTTCCGCTTTTTGACCCATAAACCACCCGGGGCCGGTATGGTATTGCGGAATGACTGTGATATTTAGACTAATCCCCGCGCCACAGTCGTACACATAGGAAAC
>JAZUFG010000075.1:0-16192 GCA_045640565.1 Oscillospiraceae bacterium
GTTTTCAGGGTACATCTTAATAAGTTGGTGTTGATTGGCTTGAGGGTCCACCTGTTCCCATCCCGAACACAGAAGTTAAGCTCAAGATCGTCGACGATACTTGTCGGGTGACTGACTGGGAAAATAGATAACGCCAACACAGAAAAGCACTTACCGGAAACGGTGAGTGCTTTTTTGCTGCTTGAAGAGGATGAGTTCTACTGTATATCTTGGCATAAAAAGGGGAGAAACCCGGCTGGTGGGAGCGACGAAAGAAGGAAGTCTGCAGAATGCAGACTTCCTTCAGTATCTTTATTTGATTATTTGCCCTGCTTTTTCGGCTCTATGTTCAGCGCTTCGGTGATGGGGACAGTCACAGTTGCTTCATAGCAGGAGAAGGCCATATCGATCAGTGCTTTTTCGGGCTTCGGAGTGATTAGGCTGACCAGAGGAACCAGAATCAACCCTCCGACCATGGCAAAGGCGCCGCAGTTGATGGGGCTTTGCAGGAACACAGGGAAGGCGGAACGGAAAAACATATTGCAGAGCATCAGCACACTGCCCCAGATAAAAGAGACCGTGCAGGCGGTTTTCGTGGTGCGCTTCCAGTAGAGGCTGTAAAGGAAGGGAGCCAGGAAGCTGCCGGCTAAGGCACCCCAGGAAAGGCCCATCAGCTGAGCGATAAAGGTGAGGTTCAGCTTGTACTGCACAATGGCGATGACAGCGGAAATCAGAATAAAGATGGCAATGAAGACTCGAATCATCAGAAGATTCCGTTTGTCATTGCGCTTTCCGCGGAAGATGATAGGCTCCAGGAAATCCAATGTCAAAGTGGAGGAAGATGTCAGCACCAGGGAACTCAGGGTGCTCATAGAAGCGGAGAGAACCAGGACGAGAGCAATACCGATCATCAGGGGAGAGAGGTGGCTCAGCATATCCGGAATGATGGCATCATAGCCTTCAGACGCGATATCCACAGGGAAGAGGCGGGCAAAGCCTCCCAGAAAATAGCAGCCTCCGGCAACCACAACTGCAAAAAGGGTGGAGATGATCGTTCCTTTATGGATGTCATTCTCGCTCTTAATGGCATAGAATTTCTGCACCATCTGAGGTAATCCCCAGGTGCCCAGGGAGGTCAGAAGGATAACGCCGAAGAGGCCGATGGGATCCGGACCGAAGAAGGAGGAAAAAACGCCGGGAACATCGGAGAGACTTTCATCGCTGACACGGGCCAGAGCAGCTAGAGAACCGTTAAAACCTCCGTTGATCCTGAGCACGCTGGCAATGATGGCAACGATGCCGAAGAGCATGATGACGCCCTGAATGAAATCGTTGATGGCAGTGGCAAAATAGCCGCCGGCAATGACATAAACTCCGGTCAAAACTGCCATGATCAGAATACAGACGGTGTAGTCAATATCAAAGGCCATGCCGAAGAGACGGGAAAGACCGTTATAAAGGGATGCGGTATAGGGAATTAGAAAGATGAAAATAATCAGGCTGGAGAGGAGGCGAAGGGACTTATCATTATAGCGCTTGGCAAAGAAGTCCGGCATAGTCTGGGATTCCAGATGCTGGGTCATAACTCTGGTACGGCGCCCCAGAAGAACCCAGGCCATTAGGCTGCCGATAAGAGCATTTCCCAGGCCTATCCATGTGGAGGCAATTCCGAATTTCCAGCCGAACTGTCCGGCGTAGCCCACAAAAATAACAGCAGAAAAATAGCTGGTGCCATAGGCAAAGGCGGTCAGCCAGGGACCGACAGCCCGTCCGCCCAGCACGAAGCTGTGGACATCCGTAGCACGGCGGCGGCAAATCAGGCCGACAGCTACCATTACGGAGAAGAATGCCAGCAGGAGAATGATTTTGATAGCCATAAGGGTACCTCCAAAATAAAAAAATCGGTCTTAACAAAAAAGTTAAGACCGCGCGAAAACGAAACTCCGTTTATGAAACGCAGCGGTCTTGAACGATATAATAGTAATAGAAACCGTGCTTCTTCATGTTCATGGCCGCTCCTTTCAATGTTTTCTGCATCATACTCCCTGCGGAGAGAAAAGTCAAGCCTTTTCTCTCTCCGAAAGGGGGGATTCTGTGTCTTCCTCCGGAAGGTAAGGTTCCAAAACCTGCTGAAAGAACTTGCTTTGCCAGTAGAAAATCAGGGGAATCAGGATCAAAACCCAAAATGGGAAATAGACAAAGAAATATTCCTCCAGAAGCAAATAGAGAAAAACGGGCAGCAGGGCGAATCCCAAACAAATGACAGTCTGCTTTCTGTTGTTAACCGCCAAGGAGAGGGCGCTCATCAGTGTTTTGCCCACACTGTTTCGGAAGGAAGCATGGAGAGGAAATACATAAAGGAAGGTATAGGCCCAGGCCAGGAAAAGGAAAATGAGGGGAATGCCGCATAGCAAAAGGCCTATATCACTGAGAGCAGAATGAAGGAGGATCCAGAAGATGGCAAAAAGAAGACCAAAAGAACCCAGATCACAGAGCCAAAGGAGGGTGGATTTACCGAAATCCTGGCCAAAGGCCGGGAAAAAGAGAGCGACTGTAGCCGGCTTTTGCTGGCGTATGTTCAGCATCATCCGATACATGGCCGTAACCGCTGCCCCTGCAGTAATGATGGGGAGGCAGAGGAGAAAACAGCAGATGCCGATGAGGAAAACATTGGCGAATTTCAAAAGCCACTGATAGACCTTGGAATCGGTATTGAAGAGATTTTTCATAAAAAGGAGGATCCTTTCATGCCGGATATAGAAAAGCGAGACATCGGGGATGTCTCGCTTCAGCGTGTCAAAGAACTCTTTGACACGCTGAGACAGACGCCAAGGAAGTCCGGAAGACAAAGAACTTTTTCCCGTCGGCGTACATGGGGTACGCTAGGGGAAAAGTTCTGCAGTAAGTCAAAATCATTAAAATATTCATCATGACTGCGCCGATTTATTAAGAATGCCGGTCTGTCTGAGATTTGAATTATTCTATGGAAAGTTATATAAAACAAAGCTGATTTTGACGGTTGCGGACTTTCTTGACAGTCTGAAGCGAGACATCGGGGATGTCTCGCTTCAGACTGTGAATAGAACTTAACCCTTGACGGAGCCCAGGGTGATGCCCTTGACGAAATACCTCTGCAGGAAGACGAAAAGGATGACCATGGGGAGAGAGGCAAGAAGCACACCGGCGTAGGCATAGCCATACTCGGAAACATACTTGCCGAAGAAGGAACGAATACCAACCATCAAGGTGGGTTTTTGAACAGCATTCAAAAGAGCGTTGGAAACCAGGAAGTCGTTCCAGATGCCGACACCGTTACGGATGCAGCAGGTTGCGGTAACAGGAGCCAGCAGGGGGAGGAAGATCCGGAAGTAGGTTCCCAAGGTGGTACATCCGTCCAGATAAGCGGCTTCCTCCAATTCCTTCGGAATACCGCCCATAAAGCCGGTATAGAGGAAGGTGGAGAAGGGAAGGTTCCAGGCAGCTTCAATGAGGATAACGCCCCAAAGGGTGGAATAGAGACCGATTTGGGAAGTCATCTGAATCAGGGGAATCAAGCAGCCGATGAAGGGGATGACCATACAGGCCAGCATGAGCTTATAGTAATTGGAGAAGGCACGGCACTTGATTCTTGCAACGACGAAACCGGCCAGAGAAGCAATGATAACAACGATAACCATGGAAACCAGGGTCATAATGCCGGTGTTCTTCAGAGCGGCGAAGAACTTCATTCTCTTGATGACATAGGGGAAGTTGGTAAGAACGAAATTCTCGGCGGAAATCAACAGAGGCTTTGTTATGATATCTTTACGGGTCTTGAATGCGGAAATGAAGAAATAATAAAGAGGAATCATTTCCACAACGGTGAAAAACAGGAGAACCAGCTCACCGAATAATTTTTTTACTGTAAATTTATTATCCATTTTTCTCCTCGTTTCTCTGCAGGAAATAGAGCTGCACCAGGGAAAGCAGCACAATAACCAAAATCAAAAGGACGGACAGGGCGCAGGAGGAGGCATAATAATCCAGGCCGGCGGTGAAGCTCATAATCTTGGAGGTTATCAGCTTGGCGCAATCATTCGGACCGGTACCGATGATTTCAGGCATTTCGTAGGCCTTGAAAGCGGCAATGGAAGTGGTGACAACGTTGATGGTGATTGCGGGTGCCATCATGGGGAGGGTGATATGACGGGTAATCTGCCGGGGGCTTGCGCCGTCCAGATAGGCGGCTTCGTAGAGATCCTGGGAGATGCCCTGCAGGCCTGCCAGGTAGATGATGGTGGTGGAACCGATGCCCATCCAAACGGCCGCCATAACAATACCGATGTTGACGAGACCGAAGGTTTCCAGCCAGTTTACAGGCGCAATTCCGAACCAGCCCAAAATGGAGTTGATAACACCGCCGCGGTAGATCAGCATGATGTGCCAGCCGACACCGGCAGAAGCGCCGGAGAGCAGGGCGGGCAGATACCAGGCAGTACGGAAGAGATTCCGGTTCATTCTGCCCTTGCCCTTTTTATCCAAAGACATGGCCAAAATGAAAGAAAGAACATTCTTGAAAATGGTGTCACATGCCACATAGAAAAGAGTGGCCAAAACCATGACGCCGATACGGTTCATCTCAACCAGGAACTTGTAGTTCTTCAAACCGACGAATTTCACGTGGGTCCTGATACCGTTCCAATCCGTAAAGCTGAGAAAAACAACTCGGAAAAGCGGATAGAGCACAAAGACTGCGATCAAAACTGCGCTGGGAAGCAGGAGCAGATAACCGGTTCTGCGGCGGTCTCGATCCATAGCAGACAGCTTGGGCTTATTCAATTAGATCCCTCCAATTTTCTAGACTGGCCGGGGCTGCGAAGGAAATGCAGACACCAAGCACATATTATATGGAAGCTATTCTAACAAGCCGGGAATGAGAAATCAAGCAGAAAGACTAAAACAGGCAGATTTTTAAAAAAACAGGCAACAGAAAGGGGCGAAATGGGGTAGAATGTGAGCAAAGAAAAGCGGGGGAAAGAACTCTGCTTTGAAGGAGACGATTATGCGAGAAATCAACGCAAAAGATTTTGTTTGTCCGGGGCGCTCGGATTCTGCTGTCATCCGGGCGGCACTTTCTGCGGCAGGATTCGGAGATACGGTCCGGATTCCCCGCTTCAACGGAAATCGGGGGAAAGCGGAATGGCGGATTTCAGAGACGCTGATGATTCCCTCCGGGGTCACCCTTCTTCTGGATAATGCCGCGCTGATCCTTGAAACGGGAACCTATTGCAATATGCTTTCTGCGCAGAAGGGAACGGAAAACATCGCCGTAGTGGGGGAAGGAAATGCTCTTATTAGCGGCGGAGAATGGAATTATCTTTCCGGAAAGATGGCCGGAAAATACGGCCTTCCGGATGTGCGTGTCAATGCCCTTTTCCGATTTACGGGCGTCAAGGGGCTGAGGATCCAAGGCCTCCGTTTTGAAATGGCCCGCTGGGCGTCTCTTCTCCTGGAGGACACGGCCGGAGCGGAACTCAAAAACCTCTTTTTTGACATGATCCCCCATGTTCAGGAGCTCTATGGCGTCTTCCTGGGCTGCGGCTGCCAAAGGATCGCCATGGAAAATCTGACGGGAAGGACCGGAGATGATTGCGTGCTGATTTTCGGAGATGATTCCCGATATCCGGAGGACGGAGATATTTCAGAGATTCGGATCCGCAACCTTTCCATGGATTCCAACCGGGGCTCTCTGGTCCATATCCGGACCAACGGAGGCCATAAGGTTTCCAAAGTTTCCATGGATACGCTGGTGGACTCTTCGGATTTCTTTGAAAAGAAGCGGATTCGCTCCAACTGCGAAATCGGGACCTGCATGGCGGAATTAAGACCTGCAAGGCTGGGAGAGATTTCCGGAATCTCCCTGGTGAACGCCTATTCTGCCGCCTATTTTACCGTGGCTCTGGACGGCCCGGCAGATCACTGCCGTTTTGAAAGGATCTGGACCTTTGGGGACAATATCAACATCGTAAAGAGCAATGCCGGGGCGGAGGTCCGGGATCTTCGTTTCCGCAGGCTCTATTGGGGCGCCGGCAGCGAGCCCAATAATGCAGGCTCCTTCATTTCCCGTTATGCCAAGGGGGCCCGCCCGGTAGAATTGGAGCGGGTGAAGGGAGATTACAGCGTGGAAAAACTGTTCTTGCAGGAGGAAGAGGACCATGGATGAGAAGAAATTACTGGAATATAAACGGAGAGGCTATCTGACCCCCGAAGATTTTGAGGGGTCGGACCGGGAAAAGCTACAGGCTGCGCTTTCTTTGGCTGCCAAGGAGGACATAGGCAAGGTCCTGATAGGCGGAGAATTAAATCTGGACGGAACAGTGGCAATTCCCGCAGGCATGGAGCTCAAGCTCCTGGCAGGAGCCAGGGTCCGGGGCTCTGCGGATCCCCTGTTTGTAAACGGGGTGTCCCTGGAGCCGGAAAAGGCCAGCTGGTCCTTTGAGGATAAATGGATTTATCTTCTGGGAGAGAGGGATTCCGAGATTCAGGGAAATCTTGCCTTCTTCCACGCGGGGAATCTGGTCTTTGAGGACCTGAAGATCAAAGGTTCCGTGACCTTTGAATTCTGTCGGGAGGTTCGGATGGAACGCTGTGAGATCGCCTCCGGACAGGACAGCGCAGTCACCCTTCTCCGGGGCTGCAACAACTACATTATGCAGTATAACCGCATCTCTGCCAAAAGGTCGGCTGTTCTTGCGGATGCATCCCTGGAGAAAGGACCCTATGTAATGGGAAAGGATGCAGAGATCCACGAGCTGATCATCCGGGAAAACACGCTGGAAGGGGAAGCAGCTCTCTTTATCGGCGCCAGCGAGGAGAGCGGAGTCTTCAATGTGCAGTATGACCACACCAAAAGCTCAGGGATCGGCGTTGTGATCGGGCACGAAGGAGAAAGTCTGGATAAAAAGCGCTACTTCAACCTGACGGCCACGGATTTTGAGGGCACAAGGGAAGAAAAGCTCCTCCGCAACGAAGTAAAGCACTGCTTCTTCGGGGAATGAGGCAGCCCATGGAACGCTATATTAATGTAAACGATACCCTTCGGGAAGGGGATTGGGAGAGCGTCATGGCGGCAATTGACCTGGCTTGCCGGGATGGCTGCCGCCGGGTGAAGATTCCCCGCTATAACGGAAGGACAGGGGGGACAGTCTGGTCTTTGACGCATGCCATCACCCTGCCCCACGATTTTACCCTTCTTCTGGATAACTGTTATCTGGAGCAGGCGCTGGGTTCCTATGAAAACCTGATCGCCAACGAGCATATCTATGACGGGGATTACCTCATGGACCCGGATCACAGGGTCAGAAATATCAAAATCATCGGGGAAGGCCATGCAGTGCTCTGCGGCGGTGTCCACAACCACCTTCTGGAGAAAACGGTGAAGCACTACGGCCTGCCTTCCACTATGCAGCTCAACTGCCTCCTGAGATTCTGGAATGTGGAGGGGCTGGAGGTCCGGAATCTCCATCTCAAGGATCAGCGCTACTGGGCCGTGGTACATCTTGCGGTATCCCATGCGGTCTATAAAAACATCCATCTGGAGGCGATCCCCCATGTGCCCAACATGGACGGCATTGATCTGCGGACAGGCTGCCACGATTTCTCCTTTGAGAATATTACGGGCAAAACCGGGGATGATGTCATAGCCTTTACAGCCCTTTCGGGGGATGGCAGGAAGGTCCCTGCCGGCATGGATGGGGATATCCACCATGTAAAGATCCGCAATCTCAAGGCTGCCTCCCATCGGAATGACCTGGTCCGTTTCCTGAATCATGACGGCCATAAGGAGTATGCCTTTGAGCTGGACACCCTTATGGATTCTTCGGACAGGAATTCCTATCAGCCGGGGATCGGGGTCAATGTGGGGTCTCCCTTCTATTACAAGGAATTCCCCGCAGAACCCGGAGACAGCCGGGATATCCTTGTCCGGAACCTCTACACCCGTGCCTATGCCTGCATGCGGATCTGCAGAGTCTGCGATGATACCCTCTTCTATAATATCCATGCCTTTGATTCCTGCCGCTATCTCATTGACGCGGAAACTGACGGCCTGCGGGTAAAGAATCTCCGCTTTGCCCACCTTTACTATTCCTTTAACCAGCCAACCTATCCCAACGGGGAGACGGTAGAGCGGGAAAAGTTCGGAGGCTGCCTGCTGGATCTGCAGAATACATCCGGAGACATCCGGATTGCCGGCTTGGAAGCAGGCCCGGTAGGGACAGGCTTCCGGGTCTCCGGCGGCCTCAGATTGGATATTTCCGGTCTGCAGGAGGAAGATACCGTCCGGCCTTTGGAAAAGGACGATCTTTCGCAGGTAAATTTTGTATAAAAGAATGGGTCTGCGGAGGGATTTTTCTCCGGTAATTTCGGAGAAATCTACAAAAAGCTGCTGAAAAAGTGAAAAACAGGCAAGATAAAAAAATAACAGGCAACTTTCTTGCGCAGAATGCGCTATACTTATCGGGACTGGATGCGTAGTGGATATGCGTTTGGTCAATTTGAAGATGTGAAATTGTCTCGTAGGCCCGCAGGCAGAAAGCGGTGCCTCAGGAGGCTTTTCGCAATTTGGGGTCCAATGCCCCGGTTCCAAAATAATAATGGAGGAAAAACTAATGAAGAAACTGATTGCCCTTCTCCTGGTCCTCGTTATGGTAATCGGCCTCGTCGCCTGCGGTGCAGAAAAAGCTGCTCCTAAGGACGAAGAAAAGAAGGAAGAGGCTGCTCCCGCTGAGGAAAAGAAGGAAGAAAAGAAAGAAGAGCCCAAGGAAGAAGCTAAGAAAGAGGAGCACGCTCCTGTAACCCTGCAGGTTTCTATCGTTGAGACTGACTTCCTGGATATGTGGGAAGACACCATCAAGCCCAAGTTCGAGGAAGAGTATCCTTGGATCACCCTGGAAGCTGTTGGTATGGATACCAACAAGGCTGATTACCATCAGCAGCATGCTGCTTCTAATGACCTGCCCCCTGTCATGCAGACCGATGCCAACGCCACTTACATGGCAATGGTTGACGAAGGCCTGGTTCTTGACCTGAGCGACACCGAAGTTGCAAAGCATGTTCCCGCTTCCTACAAGTCCTCTTACACCACTCCCGACGGCAAGCTCTTCGGTATCACCCAGGGCGCTGCTTACGGCTGTGCATTCTACAACATGGCTATCCTGAAGGAAGCCGGTTGGGACGCTGTTCCTACTTGCTGGGATGAGTTCATTCAGATGTGCGAAGATGTCAAGGCTGCCGGTTACGACGTCCTGACCTTTGCCGGTGACAAGAACACCTGCAACTGGATGCCCTTCGAAGCTATCATCGTTAACGCCATCGGCGAAGAGCTGGGCGAAGGCGGCTACGAAGACGCTGTCCGTCATGGCACTCTCGTTCTGAACGACTACCCCGTTATCGCTGAGCGTATGGCTGCTCTGGTTCCTTATGTCCTGGCCGGTACCGCTTCCTCCACCGAGGATGACGTCACTGCTACCATGGGCGAAGGCAACTGCGCTGTTGCTATTGCCGGTAACTGGACTTCCAATAACATCATCAACGCCATCAAGGATTCCGGCGCTGAGGCTGTTATGGATCTGATCCGCTTCAATGAGAGCGGCAAGCCCACCTGGGTCTCTGCTACCCCCGAATCTTCCTTCGGTAAGGCAGCTGTTGAAGACGCAGCTATCGCTGAAGCTCGCGACATCTTCTTCGACTGGATCTTCACTCCCGAAAACTTCCAGTACATCCAGCATGCTCGCGGCACTCTGCCTGTCTTTGATAACTTCCCCTCTGAGTATGTTGAGCTGGGCGAAGAGCAGAAGGCTTTCGTTGCTGCTACCGGCAGCGCAATCCCCTTCTCCATGAACTTCAACAATGTTATCACCGAAGCTAACACCGACATCCACGCTGACCTCAAGACCCTCTGGTCCGGCAACCTGGACGCCAAGACCGCTTGCGATAACATCTCCGGCTACTGGGCTAAGTTCCCCAAGATCGCTGACTAATTTATAGCTTCTGCGATTTTTCGGAAGAAAGTTCTAAGTAAATAACGAGAGTGGGGCGGTCTGCCACGCCCCACTCTTTTTCTGCCCTTCTGCAGCCTGCTTCCGTGGGCTGCATTTTCTTTTTTTCTTTCGGATTTTGCCTCTTTTTCCTTCCCGGAAATGCACAGGGGAGGGGCAGGAAAGCATTGACTTTTTTGGCCTTCTGGTGTATCCTTATATGCTAGAAAATACTGTGGAAGGCTGTGCGCATTTTGCGTATAGAAGGGTTGCTTTCATGAAATATTTGCTTGGTATCGATGTCGGGACGACCGGCACAAAGACCCTCCTTTTCAATGAGAAGGGAGAATTCTTGGGTCGGGCCTATCAGGGCTATGAGACCGCAACGCCCCATAACGGCTGGAATGAACAGAATGGGGAGGATTGGTGGAATGCCATCTGTGTTACCATTCGTGAGGTCTGCAATACGGAGGAGATCCGCAAAAATACCGTGGCAATCTCCCTCTCCCTTCAGGGCGGCACCATGATTCCCGTGGATAAAGATTTCAAGCAGGTCCGTCCTGCCATCGTCTGGAATGACAGCCGCTGCACGGAAGAGCATAAGCAGTTCGTGGAAGAAGTTGGCAATCCCAGTTATATGTATGAGAAGACCGGCTGGAAGCTGGGCAAGTGCCTGCTGCCTCTGGATATTCGCTGGATGAAAAACAACGAGCCCGAGAACTTTGCAAGGACTGCCATGTTCCTTTCTGTTCCGGATTATGTTGCCGTGAAGATGACGGGCATTCCTGCCATTGATATGTCGGATGCCGGCATTAACGAGACGGCTGATATTCGGGCTGAAAAGTATGATGAGAAGCTTCTTGCCTTTGCCGGTATCACGGAAAAGCAGCTTCCCAAGCTGATGCGCTCCGGAGAGGTCATCGGCCATCTGACGGAGAAAGCCGCAGAGGAGCTGGGGCTGACTACGGATTGTGTCCTTGTGGCCGGCGCACATGACCAGTATGCTGTGGCTCTGGGAGCCGGTGCAAACCAGGCCGGTGATATCCTCATCGGTTCCGGCACCTGCTGGGTCGTCACTGCCATTGGAGATGAGCCGGATTTCAGCCGCGGTCTCAGCCAGTCTGTAGCTGCTGTTCCCGGGAAATGGGGCTCCCTCCTCTCTCTCAGCTCCGGCGGCGTGTGCCTGGACTGGATGCGCAAGCGTGTCTGCCCCTATGATGACGGCACGAGAATTGATTATGACACCATCAATGCGGAGGTCGCCAAGCGGAAGGCAGCCGAAGAAGGGCTCTTCTTTGTTCCCTTCTCTAAGCTGGGCAAGGCAAGCTTCCTGGGTCTGGACCTGAGCCATGACCGTTTCCACATGATGCGGGCTGCCATGGAGGGAATTGCCTTCCAGGTGATCTGGATGATGGAAGGCTTCAAGACAAAGCCCGGCAAGGATGGCCTGAAGCTTACCGGCGGCGCCTCCAAGTCCGCCTTCTGGGCACAGCTGGTTGCCAATATTGCCAATCTTCCCGTTCGAATCCCCGCTGTGGCAGATATGGCCTGCGTGGGCGCAGCGATTCTGGCCGGTGTAGGTGCCGGGATCTTCAAGGATGCGAAAGAGGGCTATGCCCGCATGGCCATTGAGGAGACCCTGGTGCAGCCCCAGAGCGAGGAAGCGGCAAAGTTTGCGAAGCTCTATCAGGAATATAAGGACAAGGTCAATGCCTTGGCCCCTCTCTATCAGGATTAAGCAGTAATTTATGCCCGGCTTTTGTCCGGCATTATAATAAGGAGAAATATCATGGAAAAGAAAAAGATTAAAGTCGGTTTCCTTCCCCTCTACATCAAGCTTTATGACGATGCCAACGGTCCCGGCTACCGCGCTCCTATGGAAAAATACATGGCTACCTGCATCAAGATGCTGGAAAGCCAGGGTATTGAAGTCGTTGAGGCAGACCAGGTTTGCCGGATCAAGCCCGAATTTGAGGCTGCTGCCAAGAAGTTCAACGATGCGAATGTGGAAGCTGTCATCACCCTGCATCTGGCATATTCTCCCTCCCTGGAATCCATTGATGCTCTGCTGAGCCTGAAGGCTCCCATCATTGTTCTGGACTCCACCCCCAACTATGAGCTCATCAAGGTTGCCGGTTATGAAGGCCGCATCGGCCCCAACCATGGCATCCATGGCGTTCAGGATATGTGCAACCTCCTGAAGCGCAACAATAAGCCCTATTATCTCTGCGTCGGCCATGCTCTCCACAGCGAAGTCATCGCCGAAGTGGCCGGCATGTGCCGCGCCGCGGCAGCTGCCCGTTTCTATCAGACCGCAAAGATCGGTTCTGTGGGCGGCTCCTTCACCGGCATGGGCGACTTCCTGATTTCCGACGAGCGCTATAAGAAGGATATCGGCGCCGAGGTCAAGTATATGACCCCCGAAGTCACTGCCAAGTATGTTCCCATGGTCACCGAGGAAGAGATCGATGCGGAGATCGCTTTCGATAAGGCAAACTATAATATCCGCGCCACTTGGGAAAAGGAATACCGGGAAGCGACCCGTTCCGGCCTGGCTGTCCGCAAGTGGATGCAGGAAGAGGGCCTGAACTGCGCAACCGTGAACTTCCTCACCCTGGATATCTGCGGCCTGCCCAAGATGCCCTTCGTAGAGTGCTGCAAGATCCTGGGCAGAGGCCAGGGCTACGCCGGTGAAGGCGATGTCCTGACTGCCGGTCTGGTGGGCGCCCTCATGAGCGTTTACCCCAACACCACTTTCACCGAGATGTTCTGCCCCGACTGGGAAAGAGATATTCTCCTCCTCAGCCACATGGGTGAATCCAACCCCAACCTGGCTCAGTGGAAGCCCTGCATCGACAATAAGCCCTTCAGCTACAACTCCTGCGGCAATACCGTTGCCATGCACAACTGCTACCGTCCCGGTAAGGCAGTCTATGTCAACCTGGCTCCCATGGCAGACCATTTCCACCTGATCGTCTCCGAAGTGGAGCTGGTGGACGAAGGCCTGGAGCGGGGTGCCTATGCCAAGGCTACCCAGGGCTGGATGAAGCCCTGCAAGCCCCTCCGTTCCTTCCTGAAGGAGTTCTCCATGGCCGGCGGCACCCACCACAGCGCCATGGTCTATGACGGCAATATCGAAGAGATCAAGGCTTTCGGCGAAATGCTGGGCTTTGAGGTCATTGAAATCAAGTAAAATACAGCGGGTCCGGGGCTGCCCTCGGACCCGACTTCTGCGGCATGGGCCGCATTCGGAGGAACTATGAACATTGAACTTTTGAAACAGCTGGGCAATATCGAGCAGATCGCCGGTATTCGGGAAGCCAGCCTTCTGCGGGGCCGCGGCGAAGGGATCCAGATCGCCGAAGTCTATAACGCAGCAGGCCTTCGCTTCACTGTGGTTCCCGACCGCTGCATGGACCTGGCCGAGCTGAGCTACAAGGGCATGAACCTGAGCTTCCAGAGCAAGAACGGCCTTACCTCTCCCCAGGCTTATACTCCGGCCAACGGCGAGTTTGCCGAGCAGTGGCCCGGCGGCATGCTGGTCACCTGCGGCCTGGACAATGTGGGAGGCCATTGCGAGGGCGGCGGCATTTTCCCCACCCACGGAAGAATTTCCCACGTTCCTGCCAAGAATTTCGGCACGGAGACCTATTGGGACGGAGACAACTATGTCCTTCGCTGCCAGGGTGAGGTCCACATGACCAAGATGTACAGCCGCCATCTCTCCATCCGCCGGAGCATTGAAACCGGCCTCATGGAGAAGTCCCTGAAGATCCATGATATCGTCACGAATTTTGAAGCAGAAGATGAGCCCTTCATGATGCTCTATCACTTCAATTTCGGCTATCCTCTCCTCCAGGAGGATTCCTGCGTGGAGACCTCTAAGGCCAGCAAGTCCCCCATGAATGACATGTCCAATGATTCCGTACACATGATGGCTCCTGTAGACGGCAGAGGCGAAGAGCTCTATTTCCGCAAGGATCTGGGCGAAAAGGCCTGCGGCGTCATCTATAACGAGCGCTTGGAGATCGGTGCTTATCTGGCATGGGATACCAAAAACCTGCCCCATATGCTGGAATGGAAGAACATGAAGTCCCATGACTATGTTCTTGCCCTGGAGCCCTGCAACACCTGCGGTTTGGACAGGAAAAAGGCCATCGAAGAGGGCAAGATCGCAGTTCTGCCCGCATACTCCTCCATTGAAAACCGTTTGGAACTGGGCGTTTTGGACGGCATGACCGAGATCCGCGCCTTCCTGAGGAATCTTTGAGCCTATGTTTGATTTACAAGAATATCTGAGAGATCTGACCGAGATCTGCGCCATGGATACCGGCCGCTACAATCAGGCCGGTGTGGAGGAGATCATCGCCTGGTTCAAGCCCCGCTATGAGGCCCTGGGCTTCCGCACGGAGGTAAAGTGCCAGGATGGCCACAGCGAGTGCCCGGTGCTTTTCGTTTCCAACTGCGATCCCAAGGAAAAGTTTGACGTCCTCTTTATCTCCCATCTGGACACGGTTTTTGACAGCGAGACTGTCAAAAGCTGGCCTGTTACCGTGGATGAGCAGGGGATTTGCCGGGGTCCCGGCGTGATTGACTGCAAGGGCGGCTCTCTCCTGGAATACTACCTCCTCCGGGAAATGCAGGCAGCAGGAGAGCTGAACTTCAAATTTGTGGTGGCCATGAACTCCGATGAGGAGCCCGGCTCCAACTACTCCCGCCTCTTCTTTGAGGACCTGGCGGAGCGGACGGATTACTGCCTGGTCTTTGAGCCCGGCAGAGCAGGAGATGAATTTGTGGGCGTCCGCAAGGGCGGCGCCAAGTATCGCGTCATTGCCCACGGCGTGGGTGCCCATTCCGGCGCGGATTTCTTCAAGGGCGCCAATGCCATTGTGGAGCTGGCCAAATGGGTCCCCGAGCTGACCCGAATGATCGATGAGGAAAGCGGCACGACCCTGAATATTGCCAAATTTGAAGGCGGCCTGAACAACGGCCAGGTTCCCGACTATGCGGAGCTGACCGCCCGTCTCCTCTTCCTGGACCCCAAGGCCATCGACAAAATGGATGCCCTCATGGAGCGAATGCAGAAGGAGTCCTTTGATCCCCGCTGCAGAATGGAAGTGCAGGAGGTGGGGACCCGCCGTCCCCCCATGTATATGACGGAGAGATCCGAGAAGCTCTTTGCTTGCTTGGAGGCTGCCGGCAGAAAGACCGGCTGTCCCACCGCCTGGGTTTCCACCGGCGGCATGAGCGATGGCAACTGGGTGGCCCACCACGGCGTGGCAACACTGGATGGCTGCGGTCCTGCGGGGGCAGGCCTGCACACCCGGGATGAATATCTGAAAACCGCTTCTGTGGAGCCCCGCCTGCAGATCATGCGGGAGCTGCTCATTTCCCTTTTCGCGTAATTACCTGAGAAATATTTTATAAAGGAGATTTTCCTATGAAACCCAAGATCAGAGTCCCTTATTTTGAAATTGGCACCAAAAACTATGTCTGGGGCGATAAGCTTCTGGAATACGCCAAGGCTGCTGACAAGGCTGCAGAAAAGTATGATATCGACGTTCTTTTCATCTGCCCCGCTTTGGAAGTCCGCAGAGTTGCCGAGAACACCAAGAACCTCTTCGTCATGGCAACCTATATGGATACCCTCCGTCCGGGCCGCGGCTGTGCGGATATTCTCCCCGAAGGCGTGAAGGATGCCGGTGCTTGCGGCGTCATGATCAACCACTGCGAGAAGCCCATGTCCCTGCCCCAGATGAAGGCCACCATCAACCGCGCCCGCGAGCTGGACATGCTGGTATTCGCCTGCGCCGATACCCTGGATGAGGCCAAGGCCATCGCTCAGCTGCACCCCGACATTGTCAACCCCGAACCCTCCGAGATCATCGGCGGCGGCAAGGGCTCTACCCCCATGGCCTATGTGAAGGATTCCATCAAGGTCATCAAGGAAATCGATCCCAACATCATGGTCGAGCAGGCCGCCGGTATCACCTGCGGGCAGGAGGTCTATGACTTCATCATGGCCGGCAGCGAAGCGGCAGGCGCCGCCTCCGGCATCATGAACGCGGCCGATCCCATCGCCATGATCGACGAAATGATCGCCGCCACCCGCCGGGCCGCGGACGTTCTCAAGAAACAGGAGGGTTAATATGGTTTTTCGTGAAGCATTCAAGGTGCAGTCCCGTGACCGCGCCGTC